>NZ_LMCE01000157.1:0-261573 GCF_001623285.1 Pseudovibrio sp. Ad26 | reverse complement strand
TTTCTCCCTGCTTCAGAATTGCAATAATCTGCGCGTCACTAAAACGAGATTTCTTCATAAGATCAGTCCTCAATATGAGGCAACAATATCTCTACTTTCAAACTCGATCAAATTCCGGGGGGATTACCAATGTACATGTTTTCGAAGTTCTTTGTTCTCATTGAAAGCAATAATTCATCGAATAGACGCTCAATAGTAATTGGATCATTTGTTAGTGACATATTGTCAATCCAAGGGAATTTCGCCTGATAGTCTGTCTTTTCTGAATAATTTAGCAACTCAGCACATAACTTTTGAAGTTCATTATAGGTTTCAATCTTCTTCGTCGGACGAACGCTATCCTTACCTTCAATTCTCTTGCCTAAGCTATGATTTTTGGGAAGATCTCCCGCAAGACCTCGAAGAATATCTTTTTGCTGATTGATGCCCATTTCAGTTGGTGATGAGTTTTTAGGAGCTTGTCTCAATGTTTTTTGAGAGGAAGCCTCCGGCGTAGTTAAGTTTATCTGCTTTAAATCGTTTTGTGGGATGCTATTTATTGCAACTTTCAACCCAAAATTGTATTCTATTTTTGTCAAATCAATCAGATGTAATCCCATGCCAAATGGGATTACGAACAAACGTTCTGCTGTATTAATAACAAGTACTGCATACGATGATGAGTTGAAGATTTGGAGTGCATTAACATCGAAATCCATTGCAATAAATGGTAGCCATTTGGGGGATCTTTTCACACTCTCTTTAAAAAACAGCATGCAATGAATAGGGTCTTCACCCTCAGGTTCTAAATTTTGAATTTTGAGCTCGTCTGAATCTTTGAAGATGTCTTTTGGTTCAGTAAATTGCGGTTTAATCAGGTAGACGGTTGGCATGATTGAGCTATCTGTCATTCTCGTCTCCACAAAAGTCGTGAGTAATTTATTCAATCTTGCGTTGTATTATATGTACTGTCAATGCAGTCATAGTGTGGGGCTGCTTGCTGTTTGATGATTTACTAAAATTGTGATTGGATGCAGTAAGTTGGTGCTCTTCCGCCACTAAAGATTACACATCACGTCTGCCAGTATCTCGTAGGTCATCGGGTTCCCCATCTGGCTGACGTTGAAGCGCATGAACTGGCCCATGGATTGGGTCGGGCTGAAAACATCACCAGGAGCGAGAACCATGTTTTGCTGCAGAGCTGCACGGGCGAGTTCGGCTGAATCAATGCCTTCGGGCAGGGAGCACCAGAGGTAAAAACCGCCTTCTGGCATCAGCCAGGTCTGAATACCCAATTCAGCCAGATTAGCAGAAACCTCGCGCCGTGTTTTGGCAAGGCGAATACGCAGGGCCTCCATGTGTTTTCGGTAGGACCCATCGCTCAGGCAGGCATAAATCAGCTCCGTGGTAATCGGGCTTGGACCCCCGAAGTTCGTGGCCACCTGAAGATCAACCAGAGCTTCAATCCATTCTGGTTTGGCAGCGATGTATCCGCAGCGTGCGGAAGCCGAAAGTGTCTTTGAAAAGCTGCCAAGACGGATCACGCGATCAAAGCCACCCAAGGCAGTCAACCGCGGTGTTATTTCTGGTAGAAACTCAGAAAACACATCATCCTCAATAAGGATGAGATCATGTCGGGTCGCGATACTCAGGATCTTATGAGCACCTTGAGGAGAGAGGGTGACCCCCGTAGGGTTATGCAAGGAGGTGTTGGAGATGTAAAAACGCGGCTTATGCTCCACAACAGCTTGCTCAAACTGCTCACAGTCCATGCCTGTCTTGGTGTAGGGCACACTCACAATCTCAACCTGATGCGCTTTCAGGATTGCCTGAAAGTTGAAGTAACATGGGTCACTGACGAGAACCTTATCTCCGGGGCGCAGCAAAAACCGGCACAACAGATCAATAGATTGAGTAGCAGAACCAGTCAGCAAGATCTGGTTCGGATCAACCTCAATGCCCTCTGCCGCAAACTGCCGGGCCTGCAACCGTCTCAGATTGCTGGCACCTCGCGTGCTCGCATAATCCGAAAGCAAGTGATCATCCGCCTTGCTCAAATTTCGAATGGCCTTGCGCAGGGATGCATTCGGCATCCAGTCCGCAGGCATCCAGCCACATCCGGGTTTGAGCATATCCCGTCCGGTATCCAGCGACTGACGAGAGACCCAGAACGGATCGATCTCCCTGTCCAGATGCGGACCAATCTCTGAAACCGAAAAGGGTTGAGTTTTTGGGGAGACATAAAACCCAGCCCCTTTGCGCGCAAAGATAATCCCTTCGGCAGCAAGCCGGTCATAAGCCTCAACCACAGTGGAGGCGGAGACCTTCATTGTGGAAGCGAAACCCCGGATGCTTGGCAGTTTCTCACCCGGTTCCAACGCACGACTGCTGATCTTGCTGCGCACCGCCTGCATCACACGTTGTGTTTGCTGCCCATAAGCCATTTTACATCTCACCTGCTGTATTGATGATTGTAGCAGTACAGTTTCTCGTAATTGTATTGTTTTGTGGCTGTTGTGCCTAGCCCCACCTCGATAAAAAACGGAAAACGGAGGTGAATGATGCAAGCATCACTGGCACAAAGAGGTTCAGCAGGCTGGGGAAACGGCCTGCTCGGAGTCATAATTTTCAGCGGCTCCTTGCCTGCAACACGTACAGCAGTCGCCGGATTTGATCCATTTTTTCTGACAAGCATTCGGGCGGTGATTGCTGCACTGCTGGGTATTGCGTTGCTGAGCGTGTTGAGGCAGCCTTTCCCAAAGCGGCAGGATATCATGTCGTTGGCAGTCGTTGCCCTCGGTGTGGTGATAGGCTTCCCGCTACTTTCTGCATTAGCCCTCGCACAGATGACGGCAGCGCAGTCGCTGGTTCTGATGGGAGTCTTACCATTCTCGACAGCCATCTTCGCTGTTTTGAGAGGAGGGGAAAGACCAAAGCCATTCTTTTGGGTGTTCTCAGGCGTCGGCAGTCTGGCAGTGGCGGTGTTCGCGCTTTCACAAAATGCCGAGGGTTCACTGCTCGGCTCTATTTACATGTTTGGCGCAATTATCGTGTGCGGCCTTGGATATGCGGAAGGGGCCACACTCTCAAGAAAGCTTGGGGGGTGGCAGGTCATTTCATGGGCGCTTGTACTGGCTCTTCCAGTCATGCTGATCGCTGCAATCCTGAGTGTACCTGCTCAGCTGCCAGATAGTCAGTCCACCGCGTGGTACGGCCTCATGTACGTTTCCGTCTTCTCGATGCTGGTGGGGTTTGTGTTCTGGTACCGCGGGCTGGCATTGGGTGGCGCTGCAGGTGTTGGCCAACTCATGCTCTTGCAACCGTTCTTCGGCCTCATGCTCGCAGCGCTGCTGCTTCAGGAGACGATCTCTTCAATGATGATTGCAGCGACAGTTGTTGTGGTTGGGTGCGTTGTCGGTGCCAAACGATATGCATAAATGAAAAATGAGAGCCGGCCGATATGAAGCTGCCTGCTCTCATTTGGAAGTTTATACTCGCCGCAGGATCTGTACGATGGTCGCGCCAGGCTCTCGTAAAGGAGTTGTGCAAACGGAAAGCACGCGCCCATCACAAGGTGCAGTGTACTTTGCAACAACATCGCCGAAAGCGTTTGTCATGGTGGCAACCAGCTGATCTTTGGAAACCTCCTGATTGAGCTGCACCATCACACGGGCAAATCCACCAGTGTCTGCAGTGATCGACACATCGTCGTTCCCCACATAGCTTTCGATCCCAAGCAGGTTCACTTTACCCGCAATCATGCGGTAGTCGATCATAGTGTTCAAAATGCCCTGAACGCCGCGCTGGGTCATATCCGGGTCAAACACATTGGCACAGCCCAGCTCAACCGTGAGCGATGGAATACCGGCCCGAACCAACTCAGTCTCAACTGAACCGTCAATACCGTCATCTTCTAGGATCTGATCTGCGGGCTGAAGTGCTGCCAGACGGCACACATCTGCACTGCGAAAGTCAGCAAAGAGAAACAACGGAAATGCAGTGCCAGTTGACTGGGTATGCAGGTCCAGAAAGATGTCTGCATTGCCCATGTAAAGATTATGCCAAAGCGCATGGGCATACCGGCTTCCAGCATTTGAGCTCTTCGCATCCCCCGGCATCATGCGATTGAGGTTTGTGAAGGTCTGCGTCTCATTCTGCGAAGGGTAATAGCGTGAGGCCAGCTGCATGCCCGGAGGGTTTGCGCCCGGTACCAATACAACAGTCCCCTTCAGCGTATCAGAGTCCAGGTGTGGCAGGACTTGATGGATCACATCCACCCCCTGAACCTCATCCCCATGCAGCGTTGACTGAATGAACAGCTTTGTTCCCGGCTCAGCACCCTTGATCACGATCACCGGAATACGGTGGTAGTTTCCCAAGGAGTCCGTGGAGGCTTTAAAAAAGAAACGGTGCTTCCCAGCAGCAAGCTCATCAACACTGAGCTTCTCGATGACGGGTACACCATCAATGATATCATTTGTTGTTTTCATGGAAGAAACCTACCGTGCTCGACACAGATGGAACAAGTGAGTTTACATCAAACATCACAATGTTGATTAGCCTGAGTATCTGAAACTGAACAACCCACCTTCAAGTGTCTGATGCATGATTTGCCAATAACAACTTGAGATAGGTTTGGCTTTTGTATACTTATGTATTCAAATTTGAGGTGCTTTATGAATATTGCAAGTGATCACGCATTCTCCGGCCTGCAGAAAATCTATGACCAAGCTCGCCCGCGCTACCCACAGGATGCGATAGATCACATCGTGGATCTGTTGGAGATGTCTAAAGGTGAAGAGCAGGGGCATCTACTGGATGTTGGCTGCGGTACCGGAATTTTGACGCGCCAACTTCAAGGGCTGTCACCAAGCAGCAAGTTTACAGGATGCGACGTCAACGAAGACATGCTGTCTCAGGCAAAAGCAAGGGATAAGGCAGGTGAAATGTTTTGGCATCAATCCGCTGCTGAAAAGCTTCCGTTCGAAGACAGTGCCTTTCATCTCATCACCGTCGCCCAGGCCGCACAATGGTTTGATCGACCGAAGTTCTACCGGGAAGCACAGCGTGTTCTCACCTCACGAGGGTATCTGGTGATTATTGAGAACAACCGGCAGCTGGACGGCAGCGCTTTCATGCACGCCTATGAAACCTTAATCGAAACGCACAACACCAGTTACTCCAGAGATTACCGCAGGTTCGATTATGCGCAGGAGATGCAGAAGGCAGGCTTTGCTCAGGCAACTGTTCGGCGGTACCCTTGGTCCCGTTCCATGTCACATCAGGATTTTGTTGAAATGGCCAAATCCTCCTCAAAAGTTCAAACTGCGATCAAAGCAAGCAATGGTGTTTTCCTGATTGAGCTTGATCAGATCCTGCAAGAACATTGGGGGGAGGCCGAGCAAATCGTGATTGATTATTCGACGCAGGTCTTCGCTGGGCATAAATGAGACTGTTGAGACGCTCAGGCAAATCGGCTTGTGCAGCTTAAACCAATGCAAAGACTATCTTCTTAGAGTGTCGGGAATGCGCAACTTAAAGGCGATCCACTGAACACGGATGGTGGACACTGCCGGGATTAAAATGGCCAAATGTCCTATCAAAATCTGACCGTCATCTTTGCAGTGGTTTTTTTGTACAGTGTGATGAGCCGACGGCTGGAGCAAAAGCCGATCAATGGAGCATTGCTGTTTTGCATCATTGGCTTTTTGCTTGGCAATGACGGTTTGGGGTGGTTTCAGGTCAAGCTCACCAATGAATCCATCAAGACACTGGCCGAGTTGGCCCTTGCCATTGTTTTGTTTACGGATGCAGCCAAAGCAAATCTCAAAGTCCTTGCCACCAATATTGACTTGCCACGGCGCCTCCTCTTGGTTGGCCTGCCGCTCACAATCATATTTGGCATCGGAGCCGGGATGGCGTTATTGCCACAACTCCCTGTCATCGAGATCGCAATTCTGGCCGCTTTACTTGCTCCAACGGATGCCGCGCTTGGCAAGGCCGTGGTGACAGATCCCTCTGTACCGGCCAAGATCAGAGGAACTCTGAATGCAGAAAGCGGTTTAAACGACGGCATCTGCGTTCCAATTGTGTTTTCTCTCCTCCCAATTGCAGCTGATCCATCCCTGATAAGCCACCTGAACAAAATGGCGGCGCAGCTGCTTGCTGAGCAGATTGGCCTTGGTGTTCTTGTGGGGATTGGTATCGCCATTATGGCTGGACAGATCATTGATTACTCTTTCCAGACCAAGGAGCAATCCAAAACGTGGGAGCAGGTGACCGTCGTCGCTTTGGCGATCTGCTGCTTCTCAGTCGCGCAACTCGCAGGTGGCAGTGGGTTCATTGCGGCCTTTGTGGGCGGTATCGTTTTCGGCTGGCTGGAGAAGCCCTACAAAGAGCAGCTTTTGGATTCAGCAGAGGGAATAGGGGACTCGCTCTCCCTCATGACATGGCTCATTTTCGGTGCAGCTATCATCGGCTCAGTCCTGCATGAGTTCACTTGGGAAATCCTGGCCTACTCCATCCTGAGCCTGACGGTCGTCAGAATCCTGCCTGTCCTTTTCGTCTTGCGCGGTGAGCCTTTGAGCACAAAAGAAAAGCTCTTCATTGGCTGGTTTGGCCCACGAGGTCTGGCAAGCATCGTCTTCGCTATTATCGTGCTGGATGCGAACCTGCCGGGCAGTTCCGTCATCGCATCAACCGCTGTAACCACCATCGGCCTCAGCGTTATCCTGCACGGACTAACAGCGCATTCCTTCATCAAAGCATTGAAGAAAAAGTAGCAGGAGAGGGGCTGGCAAGAGGTTATCTCGCCAGCACATCAGATCAGTCGATCATTTTTGCAAGCAGTGCTTCGTTATTAGGGAAGTGCTGCAGGCCTTCAGTCCAGATTTCTTTGGCAGTCAGAACGTCCCGCTTCTGCTCATAAATCGCCCCAAGCACCAGATACGGGTACACATGATGCCAGTTGGACTTGGTTTTCTGCTGCGCCTCAATCATGGACTTCAGAATTTTGATGGAGGAGGCCTCCTGATCCCGCTTATGAGAGAAGCCATAGAGCGTCGCTTTCCCAAGCCACGCGCCCCAGCTGGTCTTATCTTGACTCAGTGCCTGATCAAAATAAACATCAGCACGGGCTGCCAGCTCAGCCATCTCGCCTTCATCCTCCGACATATAGGCCCCATACGTCAGAAGCGTGCCATACCGGGCAATCAATTCCGGATTGCTGTTGGAGGAAATGTCCTTGTCCAGCAACTCAACTGTCTTTTTGAAGCTCTTGGAAGAGACCAGCTGTACCACCAGCAGCTCCCCATCCGGGCTCCACAGAGAGGTTGTCTTTATTTTACTCAAGCCCTGCTGCGGGCTGATATGCTGCTGTGTTGCGCCATTCTTATCCCATGAGAACGCCCAGGGCACCCAATGATCAGCCAAGGCTGGTGGGCAAATAATCACGCTCATGAAAAGAGCCGGTGCCACAAAGCAAGCTTGGCACATTCTTTTGATAATACTCATAAAAAATCCGTCGTATTGAGAAGAAACATGGGCTTTTAACCTTCTTATTTCCTGCAGAAAATTACAGGACCTTTATTGACAGTTGTGTATCTAATGATACATATAAGTATCATGTCGATACCATTGAACAACACCACAAAAGACAAACTGCTGGAAGCAGCCGTACGTGTGCTCAACAATCAGCCACGGGCGTCTCTGGCAGATATTGCAGAGGCCGCAGGCGTAAAGCGCGTAACTCTTCACCGTGTTATTGGCACACGTGAGGAATTGCTGCGTGACGTGGCCTTGCGCGCTTTAGACCAGATGGACGAAGCGTCTTATGCAGCCATCAAAGGCAAGCGCAAAGCGTTTGAACAGCTCAAAGCCATTGTAGGCGCTCTGGTGCCTTATGCAGATTCCTGTCACTTCCTCTGGAAGAATCCCGACGTCTGGGATGATCCCGAAATTGCTAGAGAAATCAAGCGCCACGACAAGGAACTCTGTGATTTAATTGATCGCGCAAAGGAAGAAGGCGACATTCTCTCCTTCATTCCAAACAGCTGGATCATCGCCTCGCTGGACGCTGTTTTGTATGCAGCAGCAAGCACATCACAGGCCGGAAACATCGCAACCAATGATGCCAGCGCACTTGCAATTCAAACCTTGTTTGGCGGCATTACGAAGAAGGTGAAGGGCATGCAACCCGTTGGGGGTTAGAGCGTGTTCCGTTTGATTGGATTCAAGCAAACGAAAAGAATCCGCTCCGACAAAGATGTTAGAGTGCGGTGCGCGAATGTAAATGAACGCGGCGTGCTCTGGGAGGCAGAACGAACAGTAAAGGCCATATCAGGTCGGATAGGAACGTGATGGCTGCAGCAGCTAAAATCGGGCGACTGGAGGGGCTGGACCTTGCCAGGTTCATCGCCTTCGTGGGTATGGTGATCGTCAACTTCTCCATCGTAATGGGCGCAGAAGGCACTGAGGGTATTCTCAGCAACATCATCTACGCACTGGAAGGACGCGCTGCAGCCACTTTCGTTGTGCTGGCAGGCATCGGCCTTGGTCTGGCGGGGATGCAAGGGGAGCTTAACCTCACCATCTTTACCAGTTTCAAACGCGCTGCCTTCCTGCTCGTGCTCGGCCTGCTCAACATGCTCATTTTTGATGCTGACATCCTGCACTACTACGCATTCTATTTCCTCTTCGGCGCTCTGCTGCTGCCAGTGGGCACCCGCGCTCTGGGCTGGCTCATTGCTGGCTTGGCCACCACCGCGGTGGTCATGGTCATCCTGCTGGATTATGACGCTGGTTGGAACTGGACCGACCTGACCTATCCCGAGTTCTGGACACCCGTCGGCTTCATCCGCAATCTGTTCTTCAACGGCTGGCATCCGGTCATCCCGTGGCTTGGGTTCCTGCTGTTTGGCGTGATGCTCAGCCGCTCAAACCTCTCCTCCACCAAAACGCAAGACGCGCTCATGTTCGGCGGCCTTCTGGTCTTCCTGCTCGTCAACGCCGTCAGCGCTTACCTGCAACCACTCATCGCTATGGTAGAGCCGGAATTGGTGGATCTGGTCACAACCAATCCCATCCCACCCATGCCGTTTTACCTCATGGCAGGCATGTCTGTTGCCTCGATGGTTGTCGGGATATGCCTGCGCGCAGCCCCACTGCTGAAAGATCTTGGCGTACTGACCGTCCTCAATCCCGCAGGCCGTCAAACTCTGACACTCTACCTCGCTCACATTTTGCTGGGCATGGGCGTGATGGAGGAGTTGGGCTTGCTCGGCGGCCAAACCAAACAGACAGCCTTCCTCGCATCCGGCATTTTCTGCACCTTGGCCGTCATCTACGCCCTCATCTGGAGCCACTTCTTCAAACGCGGTCCAATCGAAGCCCTCATGCGTAAAGTCGCGGGCTAGAACAAACGAAAGCAGGGGACACCGCTCAGTATCCCCTGCCTCTTGTCATCTTCGGTCGAGAGCCTAACTCAGCTCTTTTTCAAACCAGATTCGTGCGAAAACGCCAACATCCTCAGCATCACGCTTCACTTCAACCCATGCATTTTTGCGATAAAAGCCAATGGCTTGACTGTTGGACGTGAAGGTCTCCAGCCGCGCAGTGTGATGTCTGCGCTCTTTGATGGCTGCCTCACACCAGTTCAGCAAAAAGGAACCATATCCCCCACGCTGAGCATCCAGCCGCACCATCATCACGTGTACAAAGTCATCAAAGCAGATCGCAAAGCCCATGATCCGGGTGCCCTCCATCAACACAAACAGGCTGTCCTGATGCGTAACGAACTCCTGATCTGCCTGGCCGCTGTCCAGATAATCCTGCACCATATCTGCCCCTAGAAAGGCAGGATAACGAGCTGCAATCACCTCTCGTGCGATGGCTTGGATCTCAGGGAGTTCAGCGGCAGCTGCTTTGCGGACCTTTAGATTTTTCATGTCTTACCTATTGAATTACATATGGTTTTGCGCATGAAAGCGCAGATGTGTAATCAGCAGGCAAGCTGGCGCGTTTTGCTTAAGCGCCACATGCCTGCAAAAGTTCGAGCACAATCATAAAAACCGCCTTTCATTAGAATGAGTAAGTCATCTGTCACTAATCTGATTTCGCAGCACCAACAAGCAAAACCTCAGGTCTAGCGCTAAGTAAACCAGCATTGATACGCCCAAACCACGCTTGCCACACCCGCATCCAAAAGCTAGGCTCCCGTTTTGCCATTGGGAATATTGCTGTGCCTTTTTTATCCTCCCCACCTAAGCTTGTGATTTTTGATTGTGATGGCGTGCTCGTGGATTCAGAGCCGCTCTACATACGCGTCTTGCTCCGTTTGCTACAATCTTACGGGGCCACGCTCACCTTTCAGGAATGCTGGGAGATGTTCGTCGGCAAAACCAGCCGGGATGTGAATGACTACCTCAAGGAGCAGGGCCTAACCGCGCCCGATCATTGGAACAAGGACTTCCACGAGCAATCAAACGCTCTGTTGGAGAAGGAAGTCCAGCCCGTCAACGGCATTCTGCAGGTGATAAAGCAACTCGCAAATGCTGGTATTCCCATCTGCGTCGGCTCCAACGGCCATCCGTTCACGGTTCGCATGTCGCTGGAAATCACCGGCTTGCTGCCGTGGTTTGGCGACAACGTCTTCACCGCATCGGATGTTGGCATCCCAAAACCCGCACCGGACCTGTTCCTGCACGGCGCGAAAATGGCAGGCATCAGCCCGGAGCACTGCGTTGTGATTGAGGACAGCGCCACCGGCATGAAAGCCGCCGCCAGCGCCGGCATGCGCTGCTTTGTGTACTCACCAGAAAACATCTCAACCCCAACAAACCTTTTCGGAGCACACTCTTTCCAATCCATGACAGCCTTGCCAGAACTACTGGGCCTTGTGCCGGCATGAACGCCCCTACCATTCCTCAATCCATCGTTTCCAGAAGATGCTTGCCTCATCAACGAAGGCTCGGACGTGTGGCAGTTGGAAGTCACGCTCCACGTAAACCAGACTGAAGTTTTTCAGGCTTTGCACCTCATCAGGAAACAGCGCGACCAGCTCCGGGTTCTTGGCGAGTTCGCTCTCGGGCAAAAGGCCGATCCCCAGCCCGGAATGGACCGCCTGCAACATCAGCCGGAACCCGGCGCTCGACAACCGCGGCTGAATCTCAATTGAACCGCCAGCAGTTGTCGGCCATCGGGTCTCCGGCAAACCATCGGAGTCACGCAGAGTAATGCACTTGTGGTCGGCAAGCTGCTCTGGCGTTGCAGGAGTACCCGCTGCATCAAGGTAGCCCTTTGTGGCCATTGGTATTCTGCGGCTGAGAAACAACTTTTTCACGATCAGGTCCGGATCACGCACTGGCCCAAAGCACATCGCCACATCCACACCCGCAGCGCGAAAATTAGTCCTGCGGTTGGTCACAACCACATCCAGCGAGACCTTGGGATACTTGGCTGCAAACTCGGTAAACAACGGCACGGCCAGCATATCGCTCTCAGGCAAGGAAACGCACAACGGACCACTGGGCTCACTGTCGTAATTCTGCACCGCCGTCCATGCCGCATCAATATCCGCAACAACCCGCGTGGCGCGGTGGTAGAGCTCCTTACCGGCAACGGTTGGAAACAAACTGCGTGTGTTCCTCTGCAGCAGCCTCACACCCAGCATTTTTTCCAGGTCACCAAGACGTCGGCTCAGGGTGGGCCGCGTCATCTGCAAGTGCTCTGCTGCTGCCATGATGCTCCCGCAATCCACGATAGCTTTAAACTCAAGCAAACGATCTGCGCTGGGTTTTTTGAACATTATTCGTCTTCCAAATGAGCAGCTGATGACAATTCTTTATCATATAATCGAAATTTGGACGATGCTATCCGTCTCATGAAGTTTGCCGCAGGGGCATGTTCTGCGGATCCTCATGAGTTTGGAGTAAGGAATGGACTACCTCATCGCACGCTTTGTGCACATTCTTCTCATCGCGGCATGGTTTGGCATGACAATAAGCGGCAAGCAAAGAGCCCAATGGTTTGCACGCGAAAACCTTGCAAAAGCTGCCCCGCCAGAGATCTACCTGCGCAAAGCCTCCGTTGCTGGCTCTTTGATCGGTCTGGGTGTCATCGCCAGCGGGTTCTGGCTCATCCATCTTCTGGGTGGCTTTGATGCCGTGCCATGGTCCATCTCGCTGGGGTTTGCAGCCAGCCTCGCAATTGTGTTGACCGGCGCTCTTATGATTGGCCGCAACTGGAAGAAACTGGCGACAAGAAGAGCCGCCGGAGCCCCGCAGGCAGAGCTGGAGGCCATCGCAAAACAGGTCGGCTTGTGGGAGCGTGCAGTCCAGCTCCTCTGGCTGGTCGCACTGGTCTCAATGGTATTCAGGTTCGAGTTGTAACCCCGGCATCCCAACTGTACATACCGGAGACATAGGTGACAGGTGTTCGGAGAGATGGTTGACACATTAACATGGCATTCAGGGAGGGACCGGGATGCCTTGGAAAGAGTGTTCAACAATGAAACTTCGAGAAGAGTTTGTCCGACTTGCAGATCAGGACAATGCTAATCGGCGTGCCTTGTGTCGCCGGTTCGGTATCAGCCCACAAACAGGCTATAAATGGCTAGGGCGGTGGCGTGCGGGAGAAGACTTGAATGATCTCTCCCGCCGGCCCAGAACATCTCCTGGACGTTCACCACAGGAGGTGGAGCAGAGGATTTTATCAGTGCGTGATACTTACCCGGCTTGGGGTGCTCGAAAGATCCGCGCTTATCTGCAGCATAAAGGCATTACAGTTCCAGCAAGCTCCACGGTGCACGCCATTTTACAGCGCCATGACCGTATTGAACCGAAATCAACCCCAAGGTCCCCGGATTGGCAGCGATTTGAAGCTCCTCTTCCTAATCAACTCTGGCAAATGGATTTTAAAGGTTGGATCAGGCTGGAAGATAACACTCGTTGCCATCCTCTCACGGTTGTCGACGACCACTCCCGGTTTGCGACCTGCCTTAAGGCTTGCCCAGACCAACGCACCAATACAGTTAAAACGGCTTTAGAAGAGAGCTTTAAGCTCTACGGCTTGCCGAGAGCCTTTCTGGTTGACAACGGTTCCCCATGGGGGACAGCTCTTACCGATCAGCGTTGGACACCATTGCGGATCTGGTTGGCTCATCTTGGTGTCCGCCTGATCCATGCCAGACCTTTTCATCCTCAAACCAAAGGCAAGAATGAGCGGTTTAACCGAACCCTGAAAGAGGAGGTTCTGGCATACAGAACATTTCGCAGTCACCGCACTATGCAATCGGCCTTTGATCAATGGAGGCGGATTTATAATTTCCATCGCCCGCATGAAGCACTTGGATTAGCGCCACCTATCAGTCGCTATACAATCTCACAGCAAATCTTTCCCAAACACCTTCCAGATATCAGCTATCCCAAAGGAACAATAGTCCGAAAGGTGCCCAGAACAAGAGCGGAAATCAGCTTTAAAGGCAGGCTCTGGTATGTTCCCAAATGCTTCCGTGGCTACACTCTCGCCATACGTCCCTCAGACAAACCTGAGATCTTCAACGTATGTTTTGCAGCAAACACAGTCGCAAAAATCGACTTAACATCATAACATGACCGTCACCCATGTCCCCGAACAAACGTCAACCATCTCTCCGGGACAAACATCAAAGGCCGGGATGACATCGATGGGTGGGGTGGACTGTCTCAAAAAACTTATTCCCCTCCTGAACTCCTCCCATATTCTGAACCTATGCCTACGTAACGGGCTGCTGGCGGAGCGACCGTCAGTTTGTCGTAGGCTGGGTTGGGCTGTTGGGAGACGTAACGCACCTTTCAGTGGTCCGGTGAACCGAACTTCAAACGTGACCGCATGGTTTGAGGGGAAGGGCCCAGGACTATAGGGTATCACGCGGTGATAGATACAAGAGCACCGGCAGGGAGACTTGCTTTTGCAGATGTGTCAGTCAAAGACGGAGGAACTGTTTGGGCATGGAAACGTGCCTGGATAAGCCACTTTCTTTCCGGGAAACCGGCTATCGTGCCTTATAGGCAAAAGAGGCGACGTTGTTCATTATAAAAAGCCCGGGCAAGGCGTGTAGCCAATGCTGAAGAAACATTTTTAAACAAGTAGCGCAGGTATTGCCTGCCGCCTTGCTCATCCCGACTTCCGGGTTTCACATGAAAACACCGCCGGAAATCTCCAGCGGTGCTAAAACTGCTTGTGTTTTCAAACTCGAAATTAATTCGAGCTGAGCTCTTTGTGCTTTTGCTTGAGAACGTAGAGCGCTTCCTGAGCCTGACGAGGCGTCATATCATCCGGATCAAAGGTCTCCAGCAGTTCAACAAGTTCATTGGAAACAAAGGTTTCTTCATGTTCTTCCGGCTCCGGAATGGTTTCCAGAGGTTGAGAGAAATTAGCGAAGAGTGGCAGGTCGTCTAAAAGCGTTTCAGAAGGCTTATTGGTGTCTTGCTCTTCCAGCTGCGTCAGGATCTTTTGTGCGCGGCTGACAACGGTTTTCGGCAGGCCAGCGAGCTTTGCCACCTGAATACCGTAGGAACGATCTGCCGCGCCTTCGACGATCTCGTGAAGGAAGACAACGTCACCTTTCCACTCTTTCACACGTACGGTCGCGTTGTTGAGACGCTCCAAGCGCTGCGAAAGTGCTGTGATTTCATGGTAATGCGTCGCGAACAAAGAGCGAGAGCGGTTGGTTTCGTGCAGATGCTCAATGGCAGCCCATGCGATGGAAAGACCGTCAAAAGTCGCCGTTCCGCGCCCGATTTCGTCAAGAATAACCAGAGAGCGAGCCGTTGCCTGATTGAGAATAGCAGCCGTTTCCACCATCTCAACCATGAAGGTTGAGCGGCCTCTGGCAAGGTCATCCGCAGCCCCAACACGGGAGAACAAGCGGTCCACGATACCAATATGGGCAGCGGTTGCAGGAACGAAACTACCCATTTGAGCGAGCACAGCGATCAATGCATTCTGGCGCAGGAAGGTTGATTTACCGGCCATGTTGGGGCCAGTGATCAGCCAGATCTGGCCATTTTCATAGGTTTCCTGCGGGCCAAGATTGGCATTGTTTGCCACAAAAGGTTCGCCAGATTTGCGAAGGGCTTGCTCCACCACTGGGTGACGACCGCCTTCAATCGTAAATGCGAGCGAGCCGTCTACAGTTGGACGGATGTAGTTTTCCGCTTCTGCCAAAACCGCAAGAGAGGTTGAAACATCGAGTATGGCGAGAGCTTCAGCTGCTGCTTTGATCTGGCCACCGGCTTCAACAACAGCTTTGGTCAGCTCGTTGAAAATTTCCAGCTCAATCGCAAGAGCACGTTCACCTGCACTTGCAATTTTGCTCTCCAGATCAGCCAGTTCAGTGGTTGTAAAGCGCATGGCGCCAGCCATGGACTGACGATGGATAAAGCGGGCAGGATCATCCTTCATAGGATCACACTGCGCAGTCGGCGCTTCCATGAACCAGCCAAGCACGTTGTTGTGCTTGATCTTCAATGAACGGATGCCAAGCTCTTCGGCCAGATCGGCCTGCATCTGTGCGATGACTTTTCGGCTTTGATCGCGAAGGGCTTTGAGCTCATCAAGGTCTGGATGATAATCATGAGCAATAAAGCCACCATCTCGCTTGAGAAGAGGCGGCTCTTCTGCAATTGCCAGCGCAAGCTTGTCACCCAGTGCATGTGGCGCTTGTTCCAGCTTTTGAACAGCAAAGCCAACTTCCTGAGGGAAGGCACCGCCAGAGGCCAGCAGACCTGCGATTTCTCGGGCAGACTTCATTGCAGACGCGATGGACTGCAAATCACGCGGGCCACCGCGGTCCACAGCAAGACGGGACAGTGCACGAGACATATCCGGCGCGGACTTCAGCAGTGAGCGAATATCCTCTCGCTGCATGGTGTCGGACGCGAAGAATGCAATGGTATCCTGACGATGGCCAATTTGTTCCGGATCCGTAAGGGGTCCTGAAAGACGACTAGCAAGCAGACGAGAACCAGCTCCGGTCACGGTTTTATCGATGGCAGACAGCAGGCTGCCACGACGCTCGCCGGAAAGGGTTCGGGTCAGCTCAAGGTTGGCGCGGGTTGCCGGATCAATCAGCAGTTGGCCCGCAGCAGCTTCTTTAACCGGCGGATCCAGAGGAGGGCGCTCGCCGAGCTGGGTTTTGTCGATGTAGGCCAGAATGCCGCTGGCTGCGATCAACTCAGCACGGGTGTAGTTGGCGAAACCGTCCAGTGTGCCCACGGAGAAATAGGTGGAGAGACGATCCTGAGCATTTGCGCCATCAAAGAACGTGCGGGGTACAGGAGAAAGGGCAGCGCCAAGTCCTTCGACTGTCGCTCGCAACTCGGTTTCCTGAAGAAGTGCGTCAGCAAGCACCAGTTCTGATGGATCAATGCGCGCCAAATCAGCAGTAAGGCGCACGTCATCACTCTCAGCCACACGGAACATGCCCGTGGACATATCAATCCAGGCAAGGCCGTAGAGGTTTCCGTCAGCTGTACTTCCGCCTTTGACCCGCGCTAACGAGGCAAGGAAGTTGTTTCGTCTGGCATCCAGAAGGCGGTCTTCCGTAATCGTGCCCGGCGTCACCAAGCGCACAACATCGCGGCGAACTACAGATTTAGAGCCACGCTTCTTGGCTTCTGCCGGGTTCTCAGTCTGCTCACAGACGGAAACACGGTGGCCAAGGCCGATCAGTTTTTGCAGATAATCATCAGCGGCATGCACGGGAACGCCGCACATGGGAATATCATCACCATTATGCTTGCCACGTTTGGTGAGCGTAATTCCGAGAGACTGAGATGCAACTTCTGCATCTTCAAAAAACAGCTCGTAGAAATCACCCATTCGGTAGAACAGGAGACTGTCCGGATTAGCCGTCTTAATCTCAATATATTGCGCCATCATGGGTGTGACGCGGCCTTTTGCTGGGGAAGGCTTTTCAATATCTGCTGTATTCATGACGCAGACACTAGCAAATGGTTCTATGTGTTTCACCCGTGTCAGTTTAGTTCACAGCTTGAGAACGAGATTTTACGGGGATAATGTCGTCCAGTGATATTTGAAAAGAACACTGCGCTTGAGGGTGAGGAATTTTTCGCATGCCAACCACTGATAAAACAGCAAGCTCGCAGGTCAGCTTTACTGACCAAGACGCGTTAGCCTTCCATAACGAAGGTAAACCGGGCAAGCTTGAAATCTCGCCAACCAAGCCAATGGCCACTCAGCGCGACCTGAGCCTGGCCTATTCTCCTGGCGTTGCTGTTCCTGTGCTGGCAATTGCGGAAGACGAAAGCAAGGCATACGACTACACCACCAAAGGCAACATGGTTGCGGTTATCTCCAACGGGACTGCAATTCTTGGCCTTGGAAACCTTGGCGCATTGGCTTCCAAGCCGGTGATGGAAGGCAAATCAGTTCTCTTCAAGCGCTTTGCGGATGTGGATTCCATTGACCTTGAAGTGGACACTGCCGACGTTGAGGAGTTCATCGACTCTGTAAAGCACCTCGGCCCTTCCTTCGGCGGCATCAACCTGGAAGATATCAAAGCGCCAGATTGCTTTATCATCGAGCAGCGTCTTCGTGAGATCATGGATATTCCGGTGTTCCATGACGATCAGCACGGCACTGCTATTATCGCAGCCGCGGGCTTGATCAACGCGGTTCATATGACAGATCGCGACATCAAAGATGTGAAAGTGGTCTGTAATGGCGCGGGCGCGGCTGGCATTGCTTGTATCGAACTTGTTAAAGCGATGGGTGTTCCACATGAGAACGTTCTTCTGTGCGATACAAAAGGCGTGATTTATCAGGGGCGTGAAGCTGGGATGAACCAGTGGAAGAGCGCCCATGCTGTGAAGACAGACAAGCGCACCCTTGAAGACGCACTGGATGGTGCAGATGTGTTCTTTGGTGTTTCCGTCAAGGGTGCTTTGACGCCTGACATGGTAAAGACCATGGCACCCGACCCAATTATCTTTGCGATGGCGAACCCTGATCCTGAGATTACGCCAGAGGAAGCCAAGGAAGTTCGTCCGGATGCTATTGTTGCAACCGGTCGTTCTGATTATCCGAACCAGGTGAACAACGTTCTCGGGTTCCCGTATATCTTCCGCGGTGCGTTGGACGTTCACGCAACAACCATCAATGATGAGATGAAAGTTGCGTGCGCTCAGGCACTGGCTGAGCTGGCTCGCGAGGATGTTCCTGATGAAGTTGCAGCGGCTTATCGTGGTAGCCGCCCTCGTTTCGGTCCCGAATACATCATTCCGGTTCCGTTTGATCCGCGCCTGATTTCCCGTATCCCTCAAGCAGTTGCGCAGGCTGCGATGGATAGCGGCGTGGCACGTCGCCCGATTGTGGACATGGATGCTTATGGTGCGCAGCTGCAGGGTCGTCGTGATCCTATTGCTGGTACTTTGCAGCGGATCATCTCCAAAGTGCGCCAAAACCCGAAACGCATTGTGTTTGCGGAAGGGGAAGAGCCAGCGGTTATTCGTGCAGCTTCCGCCTTTGTTGCACAAGGGTTGGGTGAGGCTATCCTTGTTGGCCGTGAAGATGAGATCCGCGCCAATGCAACATCTGCCGGTATTGATGTGAACCGCCCGGGCATTCGCCTTGAAAGTGCGCGTTCATCCACTCGAAATGCGGATTACGCGGAATACCTGTACTCTCGCTTACAGCGTAAGGGTTACCTGCAGCGTGATTGTCAACGCCTCGTCAACAATGACCGCAACTACTGGGCGTCCATTATGGTTGCACGCGGTGATGCTGATGGCGTTGTAACAGGGACAACACGAAACTATTCCGTTGCGCTGGAAACCGTCAGCCGCTGTATCGATACCAAACCGGGGCACCGTGTGATTGGCGTTTCGCTTGTAGTGACGCCAGGTAAAACCGTTCTTGTGGCCGATACGGCTGTTCATGACATGCCGACCTCAGAGGAACTGGCGGATATTGCGGAAGAAGCGGCGCATGTTGCACGCCGTCTTGGTTCTGAACCTCGCGTTGCTATGCTGGCGTACTCTACATTTGGTCACCCGAAAGGTGAGCGAACTGAGCGTCTTCAGGAAGCAGTCAAGATCCTTGATCGCCGCCGGGTGGACTTTGAGTACGATGGCGAGATGGGTGCAGATATCGCACTCAACATGGAAAAGATGGCGGCTTATCCGTTCTGCCGTCTGAATGGGCCTGCAAACGTACTTATTATGCCTGCGTTCCACTCCGCTTCCATCGCAACAAAACTTCTGGAAGAGCTTGGCGGATCAACACTTATTGGCCCACTGCTGGTTGGCATGGATAAGCCGGTTCAGATTGTACCGATGGGTGCCAAGGATAGCGAGATCTTCAATATGGCAGCTATTGCGGCCTACAACATCACTTAGGTCTGACGGAATTGTGAGACCAAGAAAGGCGCCGCTTCTGCGGCGCTTTTTTATTCCCTAAGCCTCTGATGGCAATACACTTCTATTTGGAAGAAATTTTATTAATTACAGATCTCTCAAAAAACACCGTACGGCCTCAAACCTCTCTTCACCTTGCCACCCAAATGCATGCGAATTGGGTACGTGTTTGTAGATATTGTTGGACCCGTCATTGATAGCCTTAGCAAAAGGCTGAAGTTGGGAGTCGATCTATGGCTAAGGGTACGCTTGAAGTTACTGAGTACCAATGGGCGAAGAAGGTTTACAAGCAAAACTCATGGCCGTTTGATGCATATGACGGCGACCCAACACCTGCCTCGATTGCAGCTCATTGCAAAAATCGTGCTGCCCAATACAAAGCAGAACTCAAGAGCTACAAGGCGCTAAAATCCGCTCTCCAAACAGATGCTCAGACGCAAACGTTTGATAGTCTTTGCGAGCAAACTCAAAGCCGCATGAAGAATGTAGACTATCTATTGCAAACTGGCGATTTTCTTGATGCGGATAGCACACTGGATGACATCGCAGCACTCGTTGATGGTGTCGGAATTTTAGTAGGGAAGAACCGGGCTTCCGAGCCGCAGAAAAATGGCATCGATGGCAAGCAAACCGCTGAAAGCGCAGCACCGCACGTTGATCCACTTCAAGCTCTGCAACAACGTGCAACAGAATTTTCAGCAAAGTTGAAAGGATACAAGGCGGAGCGGAAACTACTCGTTTCAAAAGATCAAAAAACCTTGTTCGATCAACTCTTCAAGCAAGCTGCTGCGACAATGACATACGTCACCAACCTAGTAAAAAGCGGAGATACGGCGGGCGCTGATCAGAGGCTTTCTGATGCGGAAGCGCAATTACAAGGCGTCCAGCAAGTACTTGAAATACAGAAACGGATTGTTCGCGAAACTGAAAATATTAAAACGGCTATTAAAGACACTAATACCCGTCTTTCGGAAGCCAACGGGCTACGCAAAACCATTAAATCCCCACAGGAGCAAAAAGCATTCTCGGATTCTTCAAAGCACGCAAAAGGGCAAATTAAGCAAGTTGAGAGCTTGCTTAAACGACATGAACTTGATGCCTGTCAGACAGAGTTAAAAGTCCTCGGTAATCTGGTTGAGAAAGTAGAGAGCTACGTTAAATTTGTTCCCGTTGATCCAAGCTTTAGCATTCAACTGAAGTCGATACGTTTTGAAATTCAAGCCTACTATCAGCAGGCAAATGAAGTTCCTGACAAAACACTTAAACGGGATTTTGAAAAGAACTATCAAGTTGCTATCAGCTTGCTAGCGGAAACAGAGAATCTCATTGAAGGTCATGGTCGTTCCTCTGAAGAAGCTATTGCAGCCAATGTGGCGACGCTTAAGAACTTAACTGTAGCATTGATAGATTGCGTGGTCAGCGCAAAGGAAGCAGCAACACAACAAGCTACTAATCAACCGACAGGAAGACGGTTGCGGCCAAACTCCGCCTCGAAGAATGCAGCTCAAAATGCACTGAATAAAGCTCTTTCTGACTGTATGGGGTCTTTGGATGAGGCTCAAGCAAACCTCAATGAAGTTTTGAAGGCAGGGGCTGAGATTAAAGATGTTGCTCTTGCCAACAGCTTTGCTCAGTACAGCAGTGCAGCTCAGGCCTATATCACCGAGGGTCTACAGTATGTAGCGGATAGAAAACTGCAGGAGGCACGGGGCAAACTCACTACTTGTGAGGATGCAATCAATTCAATGATTGCATTTCTGGAGTCTGCGCAATCAGCACCTGAAAACCAAGATGGGGTTTCTTCGGACCATCAGGAAGAACTAAAGATCGTTGAACCAGAGCCTGAAACTTTGCAATCCACTGAAGATGAGCAGAGAGCCGCCTTGGCTGATTGCAAGAGACAGCTGGATCAACTTGCCGCCCGCCGAGCGAGTGCAGCGGCACAGAACCCTCAATTTCAGCAGAAGTTTCAGCATGATGAATTCCTGACATTCAAAGTTATTTCTGATGAGTTTGAGAGTCAGATTGATGCACTAATTGCCAGCGGCAATGCAGCGGACGCAAAAACACGACTGCAGGATTTTGAGAATGTCGTCCAAAATTTAGAAGATTGCGTTCAAAATGCTCTCTCATCCACTCCTCAGCCTGAAGAGGAGCAAGGAGGGCAATCAGAACCTGATCCAGTTCTAGAAGCTTCGTTAAACACTTGTCAGAGCCAGCTACAAAAACTTGTTGGGCGTTACGACAAGGCCATGGCAGGAAACCCTCAGCTTCCTGATCAATCTCTTCAAAATACGTTCCTGACCTACCAAATGGTATGGGAACAGCTCAGTAGCCAAACAGAACATTTAATACAGGAAAACCGTCTCAAGGACGCTGAAAGCAGGCTATCTGAGCTGGAAAGCGTAATCGCCAACATTGAGGATTATGCAAAGCAGGGAGCACAACCAGACAAACAGACCCGTGCTCCTGAGGTTATGCAAGTTAGCAAATCGCACGAAGACTATCTGAAGCAATATGAATCTTTGGACGCCAGCAAGAGTGTTTTCTTGCGACAAGAACTACTGATCACAGACCCCATTCTGCAGACTGAGTTTCAAACTATTAAGATTCTGTTTGAACTCGCAATGCCCGAAGCAAAAAGATGCATTAATACCAATCAGTTGGATGGGCTATCAGTTGTAATGGCGTCTCTTGAGGAACACCGAGATCAGTTAAATACCATTCTCAATCGTGCAAGAGCGCAAAACGCCGAAGAACTTGCTAAACGCAAACAAGGGCAAGAAGCAGCCAAACAGGCCCGACTTGATGCTGCCCCCACAGTTTCTTTGAAAGACGCAGAGAAGTTCGTCTCCAACCTTTCGGCAATGCGCAAGTATGTGAAAGATCCAGCAAAGTTGAAGATCTTCGATGAGCAAGCAAGCTTTGTAAGGCTCGCAATTGCGCAGCTGAAAGAAATGGCACAAATAGGCCAGACCGGCCAGATTGACGAGATCCTGAAAGCACTGGGCCGTGCAAAGGCAGAATTACAAATGCTTGCAGATGAAAACCGCCAGATTCAGGTCAAATACACCAACCGCTCACCGGGCGTCCGCAATAATGTAGATGCTCGTAAGAAACCAAGTGGCGATGACCCACAGTTCTTCTGCGAGGTTCAGGAAGGGCAGTTCTGTTTGAAGCATGCCATTAATGCCTGCCTCGGGTTCCAAGCAACGGATAAAAATGACTTGTTGGATGCGAGCCTCGTCAACCATTTGAAAGCGTATGATAGCAAGACCGATGAAGAGTTCATTCGGTACGCTTCAGGTGTTCTTAAACGTGACGTGAAAACTTTGCAGAGAGAACACAGGAAGAATCCGAAAAAGCTCGCTCGTGAGGTAGCGACAGAAGAATATAAGAAACTTTACAAGACTGATCCGCTTCAGGATATCAGCAACAAAGGCAGCATTGCAGATGTGGGGCTTGAGTTGCTGAAAGCGCAGCAGCAAAAGCTCGGCCTGCCGGATCCGCAAATTACCTACATTGAACACACGAAGACACCTGCGGAAGAGGATATTGCTCGCGAGTTGCTTAGCCATGTGGTCAACTCAGGTGAAGATCGGTTCGTGATTAATATCGGCGGACACTATGTAGCGTTCCGTCAAGTGGAAGAAGGGGATTGGTATTTGGTGAATAGCACTAGTTCCGCAGCAACGAAGATGGATCCGGTTGAGTACTGCCTAAACCATATCAAGTCTTCTGGAACACGCTTGCCAGTAATTCATTTTGAAAAACAGGTAGCGCTGTAATTCTGGTAGCTTAAGGAGTGAACAGTTCAATGCTTTGCATTCCACGGTTCACTCCATCACTTAGACGCGACGCATGTAGCCTTTGTGGACCCAGCCGATTTGTTCGGAGGTTTGGGCGTCGCGGATGCCTAGCCAGTTGCCTTTGCAGTCGGCGATGTTGATTGCCTGATTGGGGATGAGGCGGCCGATGACGTTGTAATTGGTTCCAGGGCCGGTACGGAGGTTAAGCACGCCTGACTTCAATGGCTTAACTGCATACGTGCCGGCGCATGCCTGATCAAACCCGATGGGCACTTGTGGCTGGTGCTGGTAGACTGTCTGTGCTGGGGAGCTGCTTGCAAAAGCAACGAGTGCTCCACATATACCAAGGGTCATCAGATGACCGCGATAAACTCCAGATATTCTCATTGGTCCCGTCCAGTTCAGGTTCCATAAATGACCAGAACAGGGTGACAAACCCCGATAATTTTGGTCTAACGGTCATTCTGGTATTGCTTGAACACGGTGCAAATATGGTCTCTTCCGCTATGATAAAAATCTGCGGCATCTCTACAAAGGAAACTGCGGACGCGGTTACGAAAGAACAAATCGATATGATCGGATTTGTCTTTTTTCCGAAAAGTCCGCGTTATGTTCCGATGGCTAAAGCCAAAGAGCTGGCAGACCACGTGCGCGGCAAAACGCAGATTGTTGCGCTTACTGTGAATATGGATGATGCAGGCCTGAAGGAAATTGTCGACACCATCGCGCCAGATGTTTTGCAGCTGCACGGGAGTGAAAGCCCTGAGCGCTGTGCCGAAATTCGGGAGATTTTTGGTCTGCCTGTGATGAAAGCCTGCGGGATTTCATCTGCAGAAGACGTGGAGGCACTTGCGCCCTATGTTCCGCATGTAGATCGATTTCTTCTTGATGCAAAGCCACCAAAAAATTCCGATATTCCGGGAGGAAATGGTGTCAGCTTCGACTGGAAACTGCTACAAGGCCTAGAACTTGGAAAGCCTATCATGCTTTCTGGCGGCTTAAGCCCTGAAAACGTCCGAGAGGCATTGGCTATCTCTGGAGTGAGCGATGTCGATGTTTCCTCCGGCGTCGAACGCGAGAAGGGCGTTAAAGACATCGAGTTGATTGAGGCTTTTGTGCATGAAGTGCGCAGCGTTGCCGAGTGAATTTGGGAAGAGTTAATGAACCAGCAAGCCAACACATTGCGTTCCGGTCCGGATGATCGCGGCCACTTTGGTGATTTTGGGGGTCGTTTCGTTGCTGAAACGCTCATGCCTTTGATCCTGGATTTGGAAAAGGCTTACAGTGACGCTAAGGCTGATCCTGCTTATGCTGCTGAAATTGAGAGCCTGAACACCCATTACACTGGTCGCCCATCTGCACTTTATTTCGCTGAACGGCTGACTGAAGAGCTGGGCGGTGCAAAGGTTTACTTTAAGCGTGATGAGCTGAACCACACCGGATCTCACAAGATCAATAACTGTATTGGTCAGATCCTACTTGCCAAGCGCATGGGTAAAACCCGCATCATTGCGGAAACCGGCGCTGGTCAGCATGGTGTTGCGACAGCAACAGTTTGTGCTCGCTTTGGTTTGCCATGCGTTGTTTACATGGGTGCGACCGACGTTGAGCGTCAGAAGCCGAACGTGTTCCGCATGAAACTGCTGGGTGCTGAAATTGTTCCCGTTACAGCGGGTGCTGGTACTCTTAAAGATGCGATGAATGAAGCGCTGCGTGATTGGGTGACCAACGTGGAAGACACGTATTACCTGATTGGTACAGCTGCTGGCCCGCATCCATACCCAGAGATGGTTCGTGATTTCCAGTCTGTGATTGGGGAAGAGACCAAAGAGCAGCTGATGAAAGCAGAAGGCAAATTGCCAGATGCTCTCGTTGCTGCAGTTGGTGGTGGCTCTAATGCGATTGGTCTATTCCACCCGTTCCTTGATGATCCATCCGTTGAGATTTACGGCGTTGAAGCTGGTGGTAAAGGCCTTCAGGGTGAAGAACACTGTGCCTCGCTGAACGCAGGTAAGCCGGGTGTACTGCATGGTAACCGCACCTATCTGCTGCAGGATGATGACGGACAGATCCTTGAAGGACATTCCGTGTCAGCAGGTCTGGATTATCCTGGTATCGGCCCTGAGCACTCCTGGCTGAAGGATACAGGCCGTGTGAACTACGTGCCTGCGACTGATGAGGAAGCTCTGGATGCATTCCAGATGTTGACCCGCGTTGAAGGTATCATTCCAGCTCTGGAGCCAAGCCATGCGCTTGCTCAGGTGATCAAGATGGCGCCGAAGATGGACAAAGACAAAGTGATCGTCATGAACCTTTGCGGTCGTGGTGACAAGGACGTCTTTACCGTTGGCAAGATCCTTGGATTTGACCTGTAAGTCATTTGATTTTCAAATGAAAAAGGCGAGCCTCGCGCTCGCCTTTTTTCGTTGCTCGGCATTGAATCGGAACTGAAACGATTACCCTGTAGCAGCAATGCCATCCAAAACACCGGAAACACCAGCTTCCCAGCCTAAAATGGCACGCTTACGAGTGATGCCCCAATGGTAACCACACATGTTGCCCTTGGCCCCGAGGACACGGTGACACGGAACGACGAAAGACAGCGGATTCTTTCCCACGGCTGTTCCAACAGCACGAGAGGCTTTGGGATTACCGAGGTTATTCGCAATCTCCGAATATGTGGTAGCCTTGCCTAAAGGAATTTTCAGAAGTGTTTGCCAAACACGGATTTCAAAGTCCGTTCCGATGAAGACAACACGAAGTGGTTGGTCTTCCTTCCACTTGTTCGGCTCAAAGATGCGGGAGACGTAAGGAGCGGTGAGCTGCTGGTTCTCTTCAAATTCAGCCGCTGGCCAACGTTCGCTCATGTCAGCAAGAGCTTTTGCCTCTTCGCCAGCATCAGCAAAGGCAAGACCTGCCAAGCCGCGATCTGTTACCATCAACAGGACGATCCCAAACGGGCAGGGATGGAAGCCCCAACTGATTTTCACGCCTGCACCACGCCGTTTGTAGTCGCCGGGCGTCATCGCCTCATGGGTTACAAACAAGTCATGCAAACGGGCAGGGCCTGAGAGGCCAACTTCGAGCGAGGCTTCCAGAATGCTAGCGGAATCTTGTAAAAGAGCGCGTGCGTGATCGATGGTGATGGCTTGCAGGAACTGTTTAGGAGTAATGCCTGCCCATCTTGAAAACACCCGTTGAAGCTGAATTGGCTGAAGGCCGACGCTGTAGGCAAGCTCTTCAAGGGAGGGTTGTTCCCTCCAATTCTCGGAGATGCCTTGAAGAGTTTTCTGGACGACACGATAGTCCTCAAGAGCAGAACTGTCTTCTACAAACGTGCCATTTGCGAGATTGGCTGCATTAAACATCTTGATTCACGGCTCTTAGATTTCGTTTCTCATTAGGTGAAATCTAGATGATCCTCAGCCTAAGAGCCACCCGAAACGCGAGTACATGGGAACAGAGTATTTCAGGCTCAGGCGTGATCAAACCCACGATTGCGTGCGGAGTGGATTGCCTGAGAAAACGCAGAGGCGAAACTTGTCCGGTCATCCGGGTTCAAAAACGCACCAACAATGAGGAAAAGTTGATCAGAACGCACCAAAATGCGCGTAACTCCAACATCATCATCCCGTTCGATTTGGAGTTTCATGTGAAACGGATTGAGCACATACTCCTGCACGTCGCCTTTGTACGTGACGTGTTTCAATCTAACCTCAAGCGGGGAAACGCTGATTTCCTCATAGGTTTCGGCCGTCGCAAAGTTGTGCCTGAACGCGAGCCAGAGAAAGAGAACAGGTAATGATAGCAGGATAGGTGCGGGCCATAATCCCATCAGAACAAGCACGAGCGAATAAAAGCCAGCAATCAAGCCAGCGCACCAAAGAACGATGTTCACGCCCCGGCGGGACAGTGAGCGGTGCGGGGTTAGAACAGCCTGAAAGAAAGGGGGATAAGGCTCCCGCTTTTGAAGATCATGGGGCATTGGTGCTATTTCGCACTCTGTTTCATTGCTACTCTTTATCGTTTAAGAGTATAGAGCTTTCATAGCCTACGCAAAGTCACTTATTTCCTTCGAGAGTCCTATGGTTGACGCTACCAAAACAAAGAAGGTTGCATCTTCTTCCAGTACACGCAAAAAGCCAGTTTCCAGATCAAGGTATTCTAAAGCCGAGATCTACGAAATCTTTGCGGCATTTGAAAAAGACAATCCTGAACCGGAAGGGGAACTTAATCATTCCAACGAGTTCACACTGCTGGTTGCTGTTGTGCTTTCCGCTCAAGCAACAGATGCCGGAGTGAACAAAGCGACAAAACATCTCTTCCAGATTGCAGATATGCCAGAGAAAATGGTTGCTCTTGGAGAAGATAAGATCCGTGAAGAGATCCGCACAATCGGGCTCTATAAAAACAAAGCAAAGAACACGTTTTTGCTCTCTCAAATGCTGATTGAGCATCATGGTGGGCAGGTTCCGCAAACCCGTGAGGAGCTGGAAGCTTTGCCGGGTGTTGGCCGTAAAACAGCTAATGTGGTGCTGAATATTGCTTTTGGGCAGCCTACGATTGCGGTAGACACGCATCTCTTCAGGATTGCAAACAGGTTAGGGCTTGCCCCCGGCAAAACACCGCTGGATGTAGAGTTGAAACTGGAAAAGATAATTCCGCAAGACTTTATGCAGCACGCACACCACTGGCTGATCCTACATGGCCGTTACATCTGTAAGGCGCGCAAGCCGGCGTGCGATCGCTGCATCATCTATGATCTTTGCAAAAGCAAAGAGAAAATCTTGAAGGAAGTTGCCTAAGTAAAAGCAGAGGCTCTTAATGCATCTGCTTTTTACGGAGACGAACAACCACTTCCACGCGGGAAATTTCCATTCCTTCAGGTGGGACTGGCAAGTTGTCTAGTGTCAGGCCACTGTCTGGAATATCGATTACACGGTTCTCATCTTCCAGGAAGAAATGGTGATGCTCAGAAGTGTTGGTGTCGAAGTAAGTCTTTGTTCCTTCAACAGCAACTTCACGCAGCAAACCAACCTCAGTGAACTGATGAAGTGTGTTGTAAACTGTCGCCAGAGAGACGGGCACATTCGCTAGGATAGCTTCTTCGTGAAGGACTTCCGCCGAGATGTGGCGATTACCCTGAGAATAAAGAAGCTCAGCCAGTGCCACGCGCTGACGTGTAGGGCGCAGACCTGCGTCTCTTAGCATCCCTGTTACATCTTGATGTTCGTTAGCAATCTGCGAGCTCATTTTTTCCTACTTTAGTTCTTTAGGGTGCTGATGTTTTAACACCTACGCACCAATTCTACCAGCATTAGATTAAAAGCAACCTATTGACCTGCACCCAAGCACTCTCAATATAAGGGAGCATAACCCTTGATACATCAAGCTAAAACCAAGCAGGATTAATCGGACTGCTTATAACAATAATAAGAATAGTATAAGTTTAACACAACTGCGTACATTGAGCACACGCAAACTCACATACATCGCTCTTTCGATATTCGGGCTCGTGTGCTAGGAAGGCCCGAACAGTTAATACTTAGAACCATCGTTACGTTTAGGTAAGGTGAACCCTACGTTTTTCTGGCCTCAAACAAACGACAAATTATGCGGGAATAGAATGCACGAGAAGCGTTCAAGCTACGATAAAGAAGCTCTGCTGGCCTGTGGTCGCGGTGAGCTGTTTGGCCAAGGCAATGCACAGCTGCCACTTCCTCCTATGCTGATGTTTGATCGCGTCACCGAAATTTCTGAGGAAGGCGGCGAGTACGGCAAAGGCGTAATTCGTTCTGAATTCGACATTAATCCAGATCTCTGGTTCTTCGAATGTCACTTCCAGGGCGATCCTGTTATGCCTGGCTGTCTTGGTTTGGACGCTCTGTGGCAGATGACTGGCTTCTATCTTGGCTGGCTCGGCGAGCCAGGTCGTGGTCGTGCACTTTCTACCGGTGAAGTTAAATTCACAGGTCAGGTTACTCCTGACGTAAAAATGCTGGAATTCGGTGTTGATATGAAGCGCGTTATGCGCTCCCGCCTGAAACTGGCAATTGCTGATGGCTGGGTAAAAGCTGACGGCGAGACTATTTTTGTTGCGAAAGACCTACGTGTTGGTCTGTTTCAAGACGAAGCAAAATAAGTAATCAAATTATGCGAGGGTTTGTCATGTGGAATGACGAACCCTTTTTTGGAATTGGGTCCGATTGGACCGCTTAACCCACGGGAGACCTTAGATGAGGCGTGTGGTTGTTACTGGTATGGGTATTGTTTCTCCTCTTGGCAACAATGCTGAAGAAGTGAAAGCAAGCCTTTACGAAGGTAAGTCCGGTATTGTTGCAGCTGAAGACTACGAGAAGCTCGGCTTCCGTTGTCAGGTTCATGGCGCACCTACCTTGGATCCATTGGAAAAACTTGGCCGTCGTACCTCTCGCTTTATGGGTGAAGGCGCTGCATGGAACTACATTGCCATGGAGCAGGCCATCGAAGATGCTGGTCTTTCCGAAGATCTGGTTACCAATGACCGCACTGGCCTGATCATGGGTTCTGGTGGCCCGTCCACCAAAGCGATCGTTGAAGCTGCGGATATCACCCGTGAAAAAGGCCCACGCCGTATCGGGCCGACCGCTGTTCCGAAGGCAATGAGCTCTACGAACTCTGCTACGCTTGCAACGCCATTTAAAATTCACGGCGTCAACTACTCCATTTCCGCAGCTTGTGCGACAACCAATATCTGTATTGGTAATGCCTATGAGCTGATCCAATGGGGTAAACAAGACGTGGTATTTGCTGGCGGTGGCGAAGAACTGGACTGGACACTCTCCAACCTGTTTGATGCTATGGGCGCAATGTCATCCAAGTACAACGACACTCCGTCTACGGCTTCCCGTCCATATGACAAGAACCGTGATGGCTTTGTTATTGCTGGTGGTGGCGGTGTGCTGGTTCTTGAAGAACTTGAGCATGCAAAAGCACGCGGTGCAAAAATCTATGCGGAAATCGTGGGTTACGGTCAGACTTCTGATGGTCACGACATGGTTGCACCAAGTGGTGAAGGCGCTGCTCGCTGCATGAAGATTGCGCTTAAAGACGTTGATTGTGACATTGACTACATCAATCCACATGCAACCTCTACACCTGTTGGTGACATCAAAGAGATTGAAGCGATCCGCGCCGTGTTCGGTGACAAGGTTCCGCCAATTTCTGCGACTAAAGCGCTTTCTGGTCACTCTTTGGGTGCTGCCGGCGTTCATGAAGCGATCTACTCTTTGCTTATGATGGAAGGCAACTTCATTGCGGCTTCTGCTCATATTGAAGAATTGGATCCGGATTTTGAGGATATGCCAATCGTAAGAGAACGCGTAGATAATGCAGAATTGAATTGCGTTCTTTCAAACGGCTTTGGATTTGGCGGCACCAACGCGACCGTCGTGTTTAAGCGATACAAAGACTGAGTTTGAGGTTCTGAGCTTGCTCAGCTCCTTTAACTTTTGATTAAAGGAGTTTTCTATGAGCAAGCTTATGCAAGGCAAGCGTGGTCTGATTATGGGCGTTGCCAATGACCACAGCATTGCCTGGAGCATAGCCAAAACTCTTGCAGAACAGGGTGCAGAAATGGCGTTTACCTATCAAGGTGACGCCTTCGCCCGACGCGTAAAACCACTGGCAGACAGTGTTAGATGCGATATGCTTCTTCCATGTGATGTGGAAGACATTGATAGCGTGGACAAGGTTTTCGCTCAGCTCCAAGAAAAATGGGGGAGCATTGATTTCCTCGTGCACGCGATCGCGTTTTCAGACAAGTCTGAACTGCGTGGCCGTTATGCAGACACTTCCCGTGATAATTTTGCCCGCACTATGCAGATCTCCTGTTTCTCCTTCACAGAGATTGCAAAGCGAGCGGCTGACTTGATGCCGAACGGTGGTTCCATTCTGACGTTGACGTATGGTGGCGCGACCAGCGTGATGCCAAACTATAACGTCATGGGCGTTGCCAAGGCCGCATTGGAGGCATCTGTGCGCTATCTTGCTATGGACTTTGGCGAGCAGGGCATCCGCGTGAATGCTATATCTGCAGGGCCTGTTCGCACGCTGGCTGGGGCAGGTATTTCTGATGCGCGTTTGATGTTCAACTTCCAGCAGGCAAACTCTCCGCTGAAGCAGACTGTTACAACCGAACAGCTTGGTGGTTCTGGTCTCTACCTTCTCTCAGAGTTGTCTGGTGGAGTAACAGGTGAGGTTCACTTTGTGGATTCTGGTTACAACATCGTTTCCATGCCACGCATGAAAGAGTTGAAAACTGCCGACAAGCTGATGCGCGAAAAGGAAACTGTCTAGATTCCTTTGATTGTTCAGGTGAATAGCAAAAAGCCTCCAAGTTTCCTCAGAGGCTTTTCGTTAAACTGTTGTTGGAACTGAGATCAATTATTGATTGTCTCGTTTTTATAAACACCAAACAATCTGCTCTGATCAATCCAGCCTTCAAAATCTTTGCCAGAAACGCGGCAGTAACCATCCGTGCATTCGACAACACCAGCAAGAACCAAAGGCTCAAGAAACGAGATGATCTCTTCATTCGGGCCAGGCCGCTTACGGAGAGGGGTGGTTTCAACGGTGTTTTCCAGCCAAGGCGTTACCAGTGCAGAGCGGTAGCCAGTCAGCAAGGTTTTGAAAACCCAGCCGTCTTTGCCTTCCCAATCGCGAATGCGGCGCCAGTCGTCATACTCCTGAATGACTTCAACCGGCAGCCTGCTGCGAACGAAAGTCCAACCAATGTCGTGGTTTCTGCTTGGGCCTTTGCGAACGTTCACTCTATCAGATTTAAGACTGACAAAACGCGGAACTGGAAGACCAGATACACCAGAACCTGCAGACTGGGCCTGAGCGGTGATTACGAATGGGGAAACAAAAAGGAATAATAGAAAAGTAGCTGCAAGGGCACTAAGAGTACGAAAGCTTTTATTTTTCATAGTGATACCAAAACTTCCCGTAGGCTAATCCGTAATTTTCACTAAAATCGAGACACAAGTATCATACCTTAGATCTCGCGATTTCCGATAGTGGCTGCTATTAGATGTAGACGTGTTTGACAAGTCTTGTTTTCACCGGAACATTTGGTAATGAAACTTTGACAGCCTGTAAGACCTTTGAGTCATTGACTCATATGGTGATTAGGGCAGGGTTAAAAAACTTCGAATTTTTGACAGAAGGCGGGGACGATGCCAAAAAAGAAGCCTATTGTGGTTGTGACGCGGAAACTGCCGGATGTTGTTGAAACACGCATGCGCGAGCTTTTCGACACACGGTTGAATGAGCAAGATAAGCCGTTCACACAGGCAGAACTTGTGGAAGCCGTCAAAATTGCTGATGTTCTTGTCCCCACTGTTACAGACCGCATTGACGCTTCGGTTTTGGCTCAGGCTGGCCCTAATCTGAAAATGATTGCCAACTTTGGTAACGGCGTCGACAATATCGACGTAATCTCTGCCAACAATCGCGGTATTGCAGTTACCAATACTGCTGGTGTGATGACCGAAGACACCGCAGACATGACCATGGCGCTTATTCTTGCCGTTCCGCGTCGTCTTTCTGAAGGCATGAAGAAGATTGAGAACAAGGAATGGGACGGCTGGTCTCCAACCTGGATGCTTGGTCGCCGTATCTGGGGCAAACGTCTCGGTATCATCGGCATGGGCAGGATCGGTCAGGCGGTCGCCAGACGCGCAAAAGCGTTTGGTATGTCTATCCATTACCACAATCGAATTCGCGAGCCCCTGGAGCTTGAAGAGCAGCTGGAAGCTACTTTCTGGGAGAGCCTGGATCAGATGCTTGCACGCATGGATGTCGTCTCCATCCATTGTCCGCATACGCCAGGTACCTACCACTTGCTTTCCGCACGCCGATTGAAGCTGATGAAGCCTGATGCGTATATCGTGAACACCGCTCGAGGTGAGATCGTGGATGAAAACGCGCTGATCCGTCAGATTGAGTCAGGTGAACTTGCAGGAGCGGCGCTGGACGTGTTTGAGCACGAGCCTGCGATCAACCCGAAACTTGTGGCATCCGACAAGGTGGTTGTGTTGCCTCACATGGGTTCGGCAACAATCGAAGGGCGTATTGATATGGGCGAAAAGGTCATCATCAATATCAAAGCCTTTATGGACGGGCATCGTCCACCAGATCGCGTTTTGCCATCCATGCTCTGATAACAGTTTGAAGCGCTTCAGAAATCTGGAGCGCTTTTTATTTGGAACCTACTTCAGATATTTGTTCCAAGCAGGGTCAGATTTCATTCCAGCAAGGAATTTGGCGTGTGCCTCAATTTCTTCCTCTGACAGGGAAGGGGAGAGAGGCTTTGGGCGTTGCTTGGCTGCGACGCGCTTTTTGGGCTCATCATTGAGTTTATCCAGATCGATCGCTTCATCGTCTGGCACCAGACCAAGATTTTTCTGCTTACCGCCGTTCATCTCCAGATAAACTTCAGCCAGCAGTTCCGCATCGAGCAGCGCGCCGTGGTATACGCGCTTTGTGTTATCCACGCTGTAGCGCGAACACAAAGCATCCAGCGATACTGATCCGGTCGGGAACTTTCTGCGGGCGAGCTTTAGAGTATCCAGCACCTGCGTATTTGGGATTTTTGGTTTATTACAACGCCCAAGCTCCATGTTGATGAAGCCCATATCGAACGGAGCGTTGTGAATGACCAGACGAGAATCTCCAACAAAATCAAGAAATTCGTCAGCTACATCGACAAACAGCGGTTTGTCTGAAAGGAACTCAGCAGAGAGGCCATGAATGCGGAAGGCTTCTTCTGGCATGTCCCGTTGCGGGTTGACGTAGAGATGGCAGGTACGGCCCGTTGGAATGAAATTTATGAGTTCCACTCCGCCGATTTCAACCAGCCTATCCCCATCAAGCGGATTCAGGCCTGTGGTTTCAGTATCGAAGGAGATTTCGCGCATAATTACACCGTTCTAGAAGCGATAGAAGACACAGCGCGCATAATGGCACCCACTGCACGACGGGCCGGCTCAACGCCTCGGCCAGTGTCGACAATAAAATGCGCTTTTTTGCGTTTTTCTGCGTCGTTTAACTGTTTTGCGTAGATAGCCTCAAATTTCTCTTCTGTCATGCCTGGTCTTTCAAGAACACGCTGACGCTGCACATCATATGGTGCAGAAACCACGACGACCGCATCAACGGCCTTGTGTTTGCCGACCTCGAAGAGGAGAGGGACATCGAGAACAACGACCTTACGACGGTCTAGTTTTGCTTGGTGCAGAAACTCAGTTTCAACTTCCTGAACGAGCGGGTGGATGAGGCTTTCCAGAAGCATCATCTTTGCTTTGTCGTGAAGGACGATTTTACCGAGGGCTTCGCGGTCAATCCGTCCATCTTTAGCAGTACCGGGAAAGGCGCTGCCAACAGGTTCAACAGCTTTGCCGGTGTAAAGCGCATGGACAGCAGCATCTGCGTCATAAACAGCGGCTCCAGCCTCTGCAAAAAGCTTTGAGGTGGTTGATTTCCCCATTCCAATCGAGCCAGTCAGACCGAGAATAACCATTCAGGTAAGTCCCATTTCTCTCAGGATCATCTCACGAAGCTCGTCGGTGACTTCCGGACGAACTCCAAACCATTTTTCAAAACCCGGCACAGCTTGGTGAAGTAACATTCCCAGACCATCAACCGTCGGATTGCCACGCTGAGCAGCATCGCGAAGCAGTTTGGTTTGTAACGGAGAGTAAACTATATCCGTCACAACTGCCGATTTCGACAGGTTATCAAGATCAATATTTAATTCTGGTTGTCCAGACATACCTAGAGAGGTCGTGTTCACCAGAAAATCCGCTTCTCCAAGCTTTTCCCCCAGACTATCCCATTCAATTGCGATGGTATTTGGGCCAAAATGATCTGCAAGTTTCTGCGCTTTTTCTAGTGTTCTGTTGGCGATATACACTTCTGTGTATTCTCTGGACAGCAACGCCCAAATAATCGCCCGGGAGGCGCCGCCAGCCCCCAGAACAACGGCTTTATTCCCGTTGTTATCCCAGTTTGGCAGCATCTGGTCGAGATTTCCCAGAAAGCCAAGACCGTCGGTGTTTGAGCCATTCAAAACACCTGCGTCATCCAACCAAAGCGTGTTTACAGCCCCAATCATTTTGGCTGCATCATCCAACTTCTCAGCAGATTTATACGCATGCTCTTTGTTTGGAATTGTCACGTTACAGCCAACAAACCCATGCTCAGCCAATGCGCTGTAAAAGCTTTCGGCAGTCTCAGGAGGCACATCCTGTGCGATGTAGCTGCCTTCTATGCCGTGCTGTTTGAGCCAATAACCATGTATCAGAGGGGATTTTGAGTGACCAATAGGATGTCCTGTGACAGCTGCGTTCCTCATTTTTTCAAAACCTCAATCTCGCGCAAGAAAGAGAGGAGGCTCAGGAGAGGCAGGCCCAACACTGTGAAGTAATCGCCCTCAATCTTATCAAAGAGCTGCACGCCTTCAGCTTCCAACTGATACGCACCAACGCTGGAGAGAATTTCGGATCCGGTTCGCTCAATGTACCAATCCAGAAAATCTTCAGATAACTCACGCACATTCAGAATTGCCGTCGAAATACCTTCCCAGACAACTTCACCATCTTTAACAACACATGCTGCAGAATGAAGCGCGTGGCTTTTGCCGGAAAAGCTCATGAGTTGCTTGCGGGCTGCGTTCAGATCTTCTGGCTTAACGAGACGCTTTCCTTCGAATGCCAGGATCTGATCAGCGCCAACGACATAAGCACCATGATTTCGGGCGGAAACTTCTTTCGCTTTCGCAACGGATAATTTTGCTGCAATCACTTCTGGATCCACACCAGTGGAAAGCAATGGCTCTTCTATCTGTCGCTCATCAACATTTGCTGGAATACGATCAAAAATTAAGCCTGCATTTTCTAAGAGAGTCGCGCGAATTTTACTTCCGCTCGCTAAAATCAGTCGAGTCATACTCTGCTTTCTCAATCTGAGGATTTCTTGTGCTGTTTATTGGGATAAAGCGCGATGCTTCTCAATATTCTTCTGTCTCTTTTTGCTCATTTTTATGTTTTCGGAGCAAATCCATGATCTCGGCTGCTGTTTCTTCGATAGAGCGACGCGTTACATCGATGAGCGGCCAACCATTTTCAGCACACAACCGTTTCGACATCGCAATCTCCTGAGCAATTGATTTGCGATCAACGTAGGTGTCGTTGTCTGTTTTGGCATCCAGCGACAAAATGCGGTTCTGGCGGATATCCCGAATACGTTCGGCCGTGGCCATCAGACCAACCACGAGAGGTCTTTTGGCTTTCAGGAGCTGACGGGGAGGGCGCATATTGGGAATGAGCGGGATGTTAGCCGCCTTAATACCTCTATTTGCCAGATAGATAGAGGTTGGCGTCTTAGAGGTTCGGCTAATGCCGACGAGAATAACGTCTGCTTCGTCCAAAGCTCCAGCGATTTGGCCATCATCATGCAGCATGGTGTAGTTCATCGCTTCCATGCGCTGGAAGTATTCCTCATCCATCACGTGCTGTCCGCCCACACGCCACGTTTCTGTGACGTTCAGATAGCTATGGAAGACCTGATAAACGGGCTTGAGAACATTAACGCATGGAAGACCCAAATCCTGACATTTACGCTCCAGACGGCGGGCATAGGATTGTTCCACAAGGGTGTAGAGAACAATTCCTGGTGCAGATTCAATCTCTTCCAGGACTCTACTCAACTGCTTGTCATGCCGGATCAGCGGGTAAACATGCTCGATGGGCTGAATATTCTCATATTGCGCGGTCGCAGCACGCACAATTGTCATCAAAGTTTCGCCTGTTGAGTCCGAAACCATGTGTAAATGGAAGTAGTTAGAGTGGTTACCCAAGGTATCATCCTCAACATTCCTAAGAGACTTGGAAAAACTAGCCAAATCTCACTGTGCTTTCAAATTAATGCCCGCTGACCCTAATCCGTCAACAATTCCATATTTTGAGAATACTGATTTCGAAACGACTTGGATAAACGGGATTTCACATTGCCCACGCAAAAGATTCACAGCACAGCATACGGGATAAACTGTGATCTGTGGTTATTTTCCAGATTGTAACCTATTGAATCTTTAGAAAAAACAATTTGTTTTCGACTCCTGTTGAGAGTCTTGCTTGTTTTTGATCTGTGACTTTTCCTATTAGGGTTTTCTCAGTTAGGAATTGTGGAATTAAATTGATCCCTGCTATTCACTCACTAATAGAAATAGAAACTTCCAAATAAGAAGATTCTTTTTAAGCAGGCTTGGGAAAAAGAGGCGATTTATGGAATCTCATGAAAGAGCGGTAATGCGCGTTTTGGCAGGCGAGAAACTAGAGCGCCCACCAATCTGGATGATGCGCCAGGCAGGACGGTATTTGCCTGAGTACAGAGCTGTACGAGCTCAAGCACCGAATTTTCTCGACTTCTGCTACAATACTGATCTTGCGACAGAAGTTACTCTCCAACCCATTCGCCGGTATGGCTTTGATGCTGCCATCCTATTTTCTGACATCTTCGTTGTTCCAGATGCGCTTGGCTACCCTGTAAATTTTGAGGAGGGTCGAGGACCAGTTCTTGAACCACTTTCGACAGAACTCGTTGATAAGCTTGATCAAGCTAGGACGATGGAGCACTTGGCTCCTGTTATCGCCACAGTCGAGCGTTTGAGAGCGGAGTTGCCGACTGAAACCACCCTTCTGGGCTTCTGCGGAGCCCCGTGGACGGTCGCTTGCTATTCTGTGGCTGGTCATACCACCCAGGACCAGTTTGCCGCTCGTATCGGCTCCTATCAGGATCCTGAGCTTCTGACTGCTTTCATTGATCAGCTGGTTGAAGCTTCAATCACGTACCTGGTGGCTCAGTTTGATGGTGGTGCAGATGCACTGCAGATCTTTGACACCTGGGCAGGTGTTCTCGATGACATCGGTTTTGAGCAGTGGTCCGTTGGTCCGACCCGCAAGATCGTTGATGGTGTGAAAGCTCAGCGTCCAAACGCAAAGATCATCGGTTTCCCGAAAGCATCAGCTGCTCGCTTGAAGCGCTATGTTGAAGCCACTGGTGTTGATGCAGTTGGTCTGGACTGGACTGTTCCGGCAGAAGTGGCGCAGGAAATTCAGAAAATTGTTCCTGTACAGGGCAATATGGATCCAATGCGCCTTGTTGCTGGTGGACGTGCGCTGGAAACTGGAATAGATCACGCTCTCGAAGTTTTGGGTAATGGTCCGCACATCTTTAACCTTGGTCATGGCGTTGTTCCGCAAACTCCGCCAGAACATGTTGCTGAGATGGTGAAGCGGGTTAAAGGCCTGTAAGCAGACACTGCGAATTAGATAAGGCGCGGATCATGGATGATGCATATTCCTGGGCGAAGTCCCTCCACATAATCTCTGTGATTGCCTGGATGGCGGGATTGTTCTACTTGCCGCGCCTTTTCGTTTATCATACGAACGCTGAAATCGGTTCTGACAAAAGCGAAACCTTCAAGATCATGGAGCGCCGATTGCTTAAAGCGATTATGGCTCCATCCATGATGGCCACCTGGATTTTTGGCTTGTGGCTGGTTTATCTGCTTGATGCTTATTTTGATCTTTGGTTTATGCTGAAGTTTTCACTGGTTATACTGATGACGATATATCACGTGATGCTTTCAGGTCATGTCACCAAGTTTGCGCAGGATCAAAATAAGAATAGTGAGCGCTACTTTAGAATTATTAATGAACTACCGACACTATTAATGGTTGCAATTGTGTTCCTAGTGATCTTTAAACCCTAGGTGATCCGAACATTCGAATTTTAATATTGGAAAATTAGGAGAATTAGTGGGCAATAAGCACTTGCCGAATTCAATTCGATTAGTTATTGTCCCCGCAACTTCACGATGTAGCTTATGCGATCGCTGATCTCCTAGCGATTTTCAAAGGTCGATAAATTTCGTATCTAGATGAGCTACTATTCCCCCCTAACGTTTTGTGTTCGAAAGTTCTTGATCCTTCTAAAGCTAAGTCAAGTCCAGAACCCATAGTAAAGACGATCCCTATTGATGCGGGAAATGAAACTCAGAGACCTGAAAACTAAGAGCGCAACTGAACTCCTCGCTTTTGCTGAGGAACATGAAGTTGAAAATGCAAGCACCATGCGCAAACAGGAACTTATGTTTGCGATTTTGAAGAGACTTGCAGAGCAAGATATTGAGATCATCGGCGAAGGTGTCGTAGAGGTCCTCCAAGATGGATTTGGATTCCTCCGCTCTCCTGATGCGAACTACTTGCCAGGCCCAGACGATATTTACGTTTCACCTTCACAGATCCGTCGCTTTTCTCTGCGCACCGGTGATACTGTTGAAGGTCAGATCCGTAGTCCTAAAGAAGGTGAGCGTTATTTCGCCCTTCTGAAAGTCAACAAAATCAACTTTGAAGACCCTGAAAAGGCGAGACACAAGGTTCACTTTGATAACCTGACTCCGCTTTATCCAGATGAGCGCTTCAATCTTGAAATCGAGAATTCTACCTCCAAGGATATTTCTTCTCGCATTATTGATCTTGTAGCTCCGCTCGGCAAAGGCCAGCGTGCTTTGATCACTGCGCCTCCTCGGACAGGTAAAACGGTATTCCTTCAGAATATTGCGAAATCTATTACCACCAATCATCCTGAATGTTACCTCATCGTTCTGTTGATCGATGAACGTCCGGAAGAAGTAACGGACATGCAACGTACAGTTGATGGTGAGGTTGTTTCTTCAACCTTTGATGAGCCAGCTACTCGCCACGTTCAGGTTGCTGAGATGGTTATTGAGAAGGCAAAGCGTTTGACCGAACATGGTCGTGACGTTGTTATCCTTCTGGATTCCATTACTCGCCTTGGTCGTGCCTACAACACTGTTGTTCCTTCCTCTGGTAAGGTTCTGACAGGTGGTGTTGATGCGAACGCCCTGCAGCGCCCTAAGCGCTTCTTCGGTGCTGCTCGTAACATTGAAGAGGGTGGTTCTTTGACCATCATCGCAACGGCGCTGATCGATACCGGCAGCCGTATGGATGAAGTTATCTTCGAAGAATTCAAGGGTACGGGTAACTCCGAAATCATCCTTGATCGTAAGATCTCTGATAAGCGCGTCTTCCCAGCAGTTGATATTCAACGCTCTGGCACTCGTAAGGAAGAGCTTCTTGTTCCTGCTGATAAGCTCAAGAAGACTTTCGTTCTGCGCCGTATTCTCAGCCAGATGGGTACTGTTGATGCTGTTGAGTTCCTGCTCGACAAGCTGCGTCAGACCAAGTCCAATGATGACTTCTTCGACTCTATGAATACCTAGGTTTACTGCCTACCGAATTTTTCGGCCCTGCTCGCCAATTCGGTGAGCGGGGCTTTTTTATTTTTTAAGCCAATTTTGGCGCTTTTAATAGTTGGATTCGATTACGAAATGAGGGGAGGGGAATATGGAAGAGGTGCTACTGGATAAATGCCCGCGTGTTGAAACCGAGAGGCTTGTTCTTCGTAGGTGGGAGGAGCGGGATCTGGATGGTGTCATTCGCATGAATGGTGATCCGAGAGTGATGGAGTTTTTTCGCTCTCTGAATACGCCAGATGAATCAAGGCAGTTTCTTGAGATCATGATGAGACAGGAGGAAAAGCACGGCTTTTGTTTTCCTGTGGTGGAAGACAAAGAGACTGGTGTTTTTCTTGGATTTTGTGGTCTCAACGTTCCTGGTTACAGCGGGCCGTTGCCATGTGAGCCGTGCGTTGAAATCGGTTGGCGGCTTACCCCAGAGACATGGGGAAAGGGGATTGCTGTCGAAGCGGCTAAGTTCTGGCTTAGATTCGGATTCGAAACACTTCAACTGGACGAAATTGTTGCCATCACGGTCGTGCAAAATCACAAGTCCCGGAGAGTGATGGAGAAGCTTGGCATGACACATGATCCTGCTGAGGATTTCGATTTTCCAAACGTAGATCAAGATCACCCCTTATGCCGGCATGTTTTGTATAGGCTCTCTGCAGATAAGTTCCATGAGCAAGCCAGTGACTGAGATTGATCGGTGTCTACGCATTGAGACAGAACGATTGGTTCTGCGGAAATGGGAAGAGCGGGATCTGGATGGGCTTGCTGAGATGAATGTTGATCAGCAGGTGATGGAATTTTATCCATCGGTGTTGTCACGTGCTGAGAGTGAGAAGATGTTGGCGCGTTATATGGATGCGCAGCAGCAGCATCTTTCATTTGGGCCCTGTGTTGAGATCGGCTGGCGGCTCTTACACTGTGAGTGGGGAAAAGGAATTGCCACGGAAGCTGCACAAATGTGGCTTAGATTCGGACTCGAAACTCTACAACTCAATGAGATCGTCAGCTTTACGCCCGTGCAGAATTCTCGCTCAGAGAAATTGATGCAGCGTCTGGGTATGGTTTGCGTTGAAGAGTTTGAGCACCCTATGCTTGAGGATAGCCATCGGCTCAAACGGCAAGTGCTCTACAAGATGACACGACAACGGTATTTGGGGCAGGGCTATGATTGAAGATGTCATCGACAAATGTCCACGTATTGAGACTGAACGCTTGGTGTTGCGGAAGTGGGAAGAGCGGGATCTGGAGGGACTTGTTCAGATGAACGCAGATCCGCTGGTGATGGAGTTCTTTCCGGCGGTGATGTCCCGGCAGAACAGTGAGCGGATGTTTGAGCGGCTCATGGCAAAGCAGGTGAAGTATGGGTTTGGTACGCCAGTTGTTGAGGAACGGGCGTCAGGGAGGTTCTTAGGGCTTTGTGGGCTTGGTGTGCCGACCTATCCAGAACCGCTGCCCTTCGACCCGTGTGTGGAGATCGGATGGCGTTTTATACCCGGTGCATGGGGGAGGGGGATTGCTCAGGAAGCCTCGCGTATCTGGCTTAGATTCGGATTCGAAACTCTTCGTTTGGACGAGATTGTAAGTTTCACTTCTGCTATCAATCAGCGTTCTGAGAAAGTTATGCAGAGGCTGGGAATGGTGAGGGATGCTTCGGCAGACTTTGATCACCCTTTGATTGAAGAGGGGCATCCATTGAGGCGGCATGTTTTGTACCGCCTTTCTAAAGAGAAATATTTGGAACGGAAAAATGGTTGAGACATTAATTGATAAGTGCCCACGTATTGAGACCGAGCGTCTCGTGTTGCGGAAGTGGGAAGAGCGTGATCTGGACGGTATGGATGCGATGAACTCAGATCCGCGCGTCATGGAGTTTTTCCCAGATGTGATGTCTCGCGATGAGAGTGGCCATATGCTTGAGCGTATGATGGCTAAGCAGACTGATCTGGGTTTTGCATGTCCTGTTGTTGAGGATCGGGCTTCTGGTAGGTTTCTGGGTTTTTGTGGTTTGAACATTCCGACCTATCCAAAACCACTTCCGTTTGATCCGTGTGTGGAGATTGGTTGGCGGTTTATCCCAGATGCATGGGGGAAGGGGATAGCGCAGGAAGCAGCTCGTATCTGGCTTGGATTCGGTTTCGAAACTCTTGAGGTTGATGAGATCGTCAGCTTCACGACGGAGACAAACTTGCGTTCGCAAAAGCTGATGCAACGGCTGGGGATGACGAGGAACCCAGCTGATGATTTCAATCATCAAATGTTGGAGGATGACCACCCGTTGGTGCGTCATGTGCTTTACCGATTGACGAAGGATCGTTTTGAAAGCGTATCTAAGAGCTGAACGTAATTGAATACTCGTGTATGGGTGATCTGTGAATTATGTGATGTTTCACGTGAATCACCCATGTTTTCAAAAGTATATTTATGAGCGCTGACCCACGTGAAACTGTGAGTCAGCGTTTAATTTATTTGCAGATCAGATCTGCTCTTTCACCTGTTCAGGTGTTGTCGCTGGCAGAGAGCATCCTTTTTCGGAGCAGAGGAAGACAGTGGTTTCATCCGTGTTCCAGGATGAGTTTTCCAACTCCACCGGCTTAGCCACACCAGCAGGAATAACATCTACATAGAGGGCAGGATCAGCTTGAGAATGTAGAGCCTGCATTATTGGATTCGCATCCGAACCAGTTCCCAGAACCACAAGCGCTTTCTTGAATCGGGTACGTGCATCAAGTGCTGTAAGCAGCGATGCTGTGCCGAAGATGTTGTTTGGAACATCGGCTGCAAATGCATTCAAGGTTCCATCGGCGACATCACGAGAAGATGTGTCACCTGTCAGGATCCAATGTTCTGAGAAGGCGAGAGCGGCTACGGCGTTGTAGTTTGGTGTTGCTTCATCATAGGCGTGGTAGGGGCGGAGGATGAGATCGTCGGCGTCCTTATCTGTCATGTAGAACGCACCGTTGGAATGGGTGAAGCGCTCTTTCAGAATATTCAGGAACTCTTCTGCCTGTTGCAGGTAGTTCTGCTTTTCGGATGGATTCGGTTCCGATCTGTACAAGGCGAGAGCTGCTCTTGCAGCCCATGCATAGTCAGCGGCAAAACCTACTTCCAGTCGTTGGCCCTGGCGCCAGGAATGACTGAGCTTTCCGTCAACAAACATATGCTCTGTGATGAAGGCGAAAGCAGCCTTAGCGGAAGTGCGCATAGTTTCACGTGAGGTAAGGGCACTTGCTTTCACCAGCGCACAGATGAGCATGCTGTTCCAGTCGGCCAGCACCTTGTCGTCTTTGTGAGGTGGAATGCGTTTGCTTCTGTGATCCAGCAGGATTGTTTTGCAGGTTGCCAGAGCTTCTTCTTCAGCAGCTTCCAGAAGAGTAGGGGAGTGGCGTCGGTTGAGGATGATGTTGCCTTCCCAGTTTCCATCCGGGGTGACGTCGTAGACATTAGAGAACAGCTCGAAGTGTTCTGTTGGGATGAGGCTCTTCAATTCATCATAGGTCCAGACATAGAACTTGCCTTCGACACCTTCACTGTCTGCATCCATGGAAGATGCAAAGCCACCTTCAGGAAGCTTCATGTCGCGCTCAACCCAATCAACGACTTCCTGGATTCGGATGTGAAACAGTTCATCACCCGTTTCCTGATAGGCCCAGCACAGGTGTTCGATAAACTGTGCGTTGTCGTAGAGCATCTTTTCGAAATGAGGGACCAGCCAAATAGAGTCGACTGCGTAACGAGCCAGGCCACCTCCCACATGATCGTAGATACCACCTTGTGAAATTGCTCGCGTGGTTTTCAAAAACTGCTCACGCATGAAGGTGTTTTTTTGCGCCTTGGCGGTTCTGAAAATAAGCTCCTGAACGGAGGCCTGAGGGAACTTTGGTGCACCCTTCATGCCGCCTTCTTCCTCATCCTGCATGTTGAAGAGTTGCTTGCCGGCAGCGGTGATCAGGAAGCCAGAAAGAGGGGAGGCCTCTGATGGCGGCTTGTTGAGAGCCTGGCTGATGGCTTGCCGGTTCTCTTCAATGGTGTCGCGATCAGCAATGAAGCTTTGTGAAATTGCGGTCAGAATATCCTTGAAGGCAGGAGAGCCGTGTCGTGTTTCATTCGGGAAATAAGTACCACCCCAGAATGGATCACCCTCTGGCGTGAGGAACATGGTCAGCGGCCAACCACCCTGTTGACCAAGCATATGGAGTGCCTGCATATAGATCTGGTCAATGTCAGGACGCTCTTCGCGATCTACCTTGATGTTGACGAAATGCTCATTCATGAGAGCGGCTGTTGCTTCATCCTCAAAACTTTCATGGGCCATGACATGGCACCAATGGCAGGCGGAGTAGCCAACAGACAGCAGAATTGGCTTGTTTGTTTTTTGCGCTTCTTCCAGTGCTTCCTTGCTCCATTCCCACCAGTGGACAGGGTTATTTTGGTGTTGAAGAAGGTAAGGGCTTGAAGCGTTCGTTAAGCGATTTCTGCTCATAAAGAGGTGATCCTGAGTTCAAGGTATTGCTTGGCGTAAAGGCTAGGTTTAACGCAGTTCATACGAGATCATACAGTTAAAGAACCGGACGTGGAATGAATACACAACAGGAAACCATCTACGCAGTTTCTAGCGGCGCACTTCCTTCAGGCGTTGCTGTTATCCGTTTATCAGGTCCACAGTCCGGGCCAATCCTGAGAAAGCTGATTAAGGGTAAATTCCCCGTTTCACGTGAATCATGCCTTAAGAAATTATGGGACCCTGTAGATGGTTCTGTTCTGGATCACGCGCTGATTTTGTGGTTCGAAGGCCCTGGAAGTTTCACTGGCGAAGACACAGTCGAGCTACATTGCCATGGCGGGCGAGCTGTTGTTGCTTCGGTGCTGCGTGCACTTTCTACCTTTGAAAAGACACGACCAGCAGAGCAGGGCGAGTTCACGCGCCGGGCATTTCACAATAACAAACTCGACCTGACTGAGGTTGAGGGTCTTGCTGATCTGATTGATGCAGAGACCGATGCGCAGCGTCGGCAGGCTCAGCGTCAGATGGATGGGGCGCTTGGTGACCTCTATTCGCAGTGGCGCGAAACACTGATCCGCAGCCGTGCGATGATTGAGGCTGAGCTCGACTTCTCCGATGAAGACGACATTCCAGATTCTGTGGCCGATGAAATATGGGTGGAGCTGGCGAAGCTTCGGGACCAGATTGTCGCCCACCTTTCTGATGCACGGAGAGGGGAGCGTCTGCGCTCTGGCCTGCAGGTTGTTCTGCTTGGTCCACCGAATGCGGGTAAGTCCAGCTTGATGAATAAACTGGCTCAGCGTGATGTGGCGATCGTGACGCCGGAAGCTGGAACGACCCGCGATGTGCTCGAGGTGCATCTGGACCTTGGCGGTTATCCAGTCACGCTGATTGACACAGCGGGCATTCGTGAGAGTGCTGGCATGATCGAGAAAGAGGGCATTCGCCGTGCTCTTGTTCATGCTGAAAAAGCGGATCTCATTCTCTGGACACATGCGCCGAATGTGACTGCTGAGGAGTTGCCGGAGAGCTTGCTGAAGAATGGTGCAGAGATCTGGCGTCTCAATACCAAGAGTGATCTGGGTTCTTATGCTGATCATAACTCCTTCGAAACGACAGAAGAGATCAATGTCTCCGTTCGTGAAGAGGGCGGTATGAACACGCTGCTATCAAGCCTCGAGTCGTTTGCGGAACGAAATATCGGATTGATAGAAAACCCACTTATCACTCGTGAACGTCATCGTTCTCATCTGACCCAATGTGTGGAAGATCTGAACCACGGTATTCAAGCGGAGGGCTTTCCGATTGAATTGAGAGGTGAGGATTTGAGACGAGCAGCTGATCAACTGGGGCGTATCACAGGTCGAATCGATGTTGAAGATTTGCTCGATGTCATCTTCCGCGACTTCTGCGTTGGTAAATAAAAGATGTAGAAGTGCCATGTTTCACGTGAAACATTTTTTGGGAATCGTGAGTCAGTGGGGAAAAACTGGTGAGTCTCGTGGATAACTAATGCTGCGGCATTGGCGACTCACTGCGCTGTTTTCTTTGACCCAGCGCGTGACCTGTTGTATCAAGTCTTCAAGAAAATAGGTAGTTGCCCTTCTAGTTCCCCCAAGTTTTATCTGCGGCCTTCATATGGTCCAGAGGCTCGCAGAGAGTTTGGCTTGTCCTTTCTCTGTTTTTAGATGGGCGAAATGCAGGACCGAAATGTCTGATAATTTTGATCTTGAGTTTGACGTTGTCGTGATTGGCGGCGGCCATGCAGGCTGTGAAGCCGCGGCCGCAGCTGCGCGCATGGGTGCCCATACAGCGCTTATAACTCATCGCTTTGACACCATTGGTGTGATGTCATGTAACCCAGCTATTGGTGGTTTGGGGAAGGGGCATCTGGTTCGGGAGATCGATGCGCTGGATGGATTGATGGGCCGGGTGGCGGATGCTTCCGGTATTCAGTTCCGTATGCTCAATCGCCGCAAAGGGCCAGCTGTGCAAGGGCCGCGCTCTCAGGCTGACCGCAAGCTTTATCGTGAAGCGATGCAGGCTGAGATCAAAGCGATTGATAATCTTGATGTGGTTGAAGGCGAAGCTGACACGCTGATCCGTGAAGGAGATATCCTTAAAGGCGTTGTGCTTGGGGATGGTCGTCGGGTTTCGGCAAAGGCTGTTGTTATCACGACCGGTACGTTCCTACGCGGTCTGATCCATATTGGCGATAAGCAGATTCCTGCGGGTCGTGATGGAGAAGCACCGGCGCTTGGTTTGTCTGTGTCTCTGGAAGAGATTGGGCTGCGCCTTGGTCGTTTGAAGACAGGCACTCCAGCTCGTCTGGATGGTCGCACGATCAATTGGGATATCCTTCAGCAGCAGCCAGGTGATGAAGAGCCTGTTCCATTCTCTACCCTGACAGATGAGATTCAGATCCGTCAGGTGCCGTGTTACATCACACGCACGACACCAGAGACGCATCAGATTATTCGCGACAACATCAAACGTTCAGCGATGTATTCTGGCGAAATCCAGGGCAGGGGTCCTCGGTATTGTCCGTCTATTGAAGATAAGATCGTTCGCTTTGGTGATCGTGATGGTCATCAGATCTTCCTTGAGCCAGAAGGACTGGATGACCCGACGGTCTATCCGAATGGCATTTCGACCTCGCTGCCTGAGGATGTTCAGATCCAGTTTCTGCGCACCATTCCTGGTTTGGAGAAGGTTGAGTACTTCAAACCGGCTTATGCGATTGAGTACGATCACATCGACCCGACTGAACTGACAAACACGCTTGAGGTGAAGAAGCAGAAGGGCCTTTACCTCGCGGGTCAGATCAACGGTACGACCGGTTATGAAGAGGCTGGTGCTCAAGGTCTGTTGGCAGGCTTGAATGCTGCCAGAACGTCTCAAGACGGCGCTGCAGTGACGGTCGGACGTGCTGACGGGTACATTGGCGTGATGGTGGATGATCTCATCACACGGGGCGTTTCTGAGCCGTATCGCATGTTCACATCCCGCGCTGAGTATCGTCTCACACTACGTGCAGACAATGCGGACCAGCGCCTCACACCACTTGGTCTTGAGTGGGGATGTATTGGTGATACGCGTCGAGTCGCTTTCGAAACGAAGATGGAAAAACTGCGGAAAACCAAGGATTTGATGCAGTCCGTCAAAATTACACCCAACGAGGGGCGTAAGCATGGCTTGCCGATCAATCAAGATGGTGTGAAGCGCTCTGTCTTTGATTTGTTGGCCTATCCAAATATCACTCTTGAAGACCTCATTGAGATCTTTGATGAGATGAAAGATGTCGATATCAAATGTGCCGAACAAGTTTCTATAGATGCGATGTATGCCGTCTATCTGGAACGTCAGGCCGCTGATATCGCTGCTTTGAAACGGGATGAGGACTTGGTTATTCCTGAGCGGATTGACTATACCTCACTGACCGGACTTTCCAACGAGGTGCGTCAGAAGCTTGAAGCTTTGCGCCCTTCAACCATCGGGCAAGCATCGCGCATGGATGGGATTACCCCAGCGGCGCTGACTTTGCTGCTTGCGTATATTCGCCGCTCAGGCAAAAACATTGCTGGTGCTGTTTAGTATGTCATTCGAAAAAAGGGCTGATTACAGCCAGATTACACCTGTCATGCGTATGTATGAGGATGTTTCACGTGAAACGTTTGAGCGTCTAAGTATCTACGTGGACCTCGTTCTCAAGTGGCAACCTGCACAGAATCTGATTGCACCATCTACGATGAATGATATCTGGATGCGGCATGTGGCCGATTCTATTCAGATTCAGCGTAGTTTGCCGGATGCACATTCCTGGATTGATTTCGGAAGCGGTGCAGGTTTCCCTGGATTGGTGACTGCGATGTTGCTGAGGCAGGAAGGGGAAGAGGGCATTGTGCATATGGTTGAAAGCAACCAGCGCAAAGCAGCTTTCCTTCGAACTGTGGCACGCGAGACTGGCTGTAACGTCAAAGTTCATGCGGGTAGAATCGAAGCCGTTACGAAAGACTGGCAGGCTCCGATTGAGGGCGTTTCGGCGCGTGCACTAGCTTCTTTACAGGTTCTCTGCGGGTTTTCTTCGCAATTTGTACAGCGTGGCGCGACTGCTGTTTTCCACAAAGGTCAAGATTTTCGCCGCGAAATTGAAGAAGCATCTGCCGATTGGTCAATTGATCTGGTAGAAAAAGTAAGTCTAGTAGATCCGCTAAGTCGCGTTTTGGTTCTATCTAAAATTGACCCGAAAACCGCTAACTAGGGTGCTGTCGGATGAGCTTACTGCCGCAATCTCCACGTGTATTGACTATCGCCAACCAGAAGGGTGGCGTAGGCAAGACGACAACAGCCATTAATCTTGGCACAGCGCTTGCCGCAATTGGCGAACGCGTCCTGATTATTGACCTGGATCCGCAAGGCAATGCGTCGACGGGGTTAGGGATTGATCGCGTCGATCGTGAATATTCTACCTATGATGTTTTGAGCGGAGATTCGACGCTAGAGCAAACTGTTCTGGAAACTGCTGTTCCGCGTTTATGGATTGCTCCATCAACGATGGATTTGCTGGGTGTTGAGTTGGAGATTTCTTCTGCACCTGACCGGACGTTCCGATTACGGAATGCAATTTCAGGTATGGCGCAGGCAGCTGAGATGGGTAGGGCACAAGGGTATTCATATATTCTAGTGGACTGTCCGCCGTCGTTAAACCTCTTGACTATCAATGCCTTATCGGCATCTCATAGCATTCTTGTACCGTTGCAGTGCGAGTTTTTTGCTCTGGAAGGTCTAAGCCAGCTGCTTAGCACCGTTGAGCAGGTGAAGCAGTCTCTCAATTCAGAGCTGAGCATCCATGGCATTGTGTTGACCATGTATGACAGCCGTAACAATCTCTCCAGTCAGGTTGTACAGGATGTGCGTGAGACGATGGGTGATGCAGTCTATGAGACTGTGATTCCACGGAACGTACGTGTTTCCGAGGCTCCATCTTATGGCAAGCCTGCTTTGCTTTATGATTTGAAGTGTTCCGGTTCGCAGGCTTATTTACGACTCGCTTCCGAAATTATTCAGCGAGAGCGTGACATGCGGATGGCGGCTGCCTGATCTGGTTGCCGCTTCTACTTTAAAGAGATTTGTTATTTGACCCGCAGAGCGTGCGGGAAGGGGCTACCGACTCCCGAGCTCCTAGAATGTAGATAGGTGGAATTGAAATGGCGAAAACTGAGGAAGCAGGGCGTACCAATAAGCGACTAGGGCGCGGCCTTGCAACGCTGTTGGGTGACGTAAACTCAGAGCCAGCTGTCTCCACTCCAGAACGTAACCGTGATGTGCGGAAGGTGCCGATTGAGTACCTTCAGCCGAACCCACGTAACCCACGCAAATCATTTGTAGAAGATGATCTGAACAACCTGACCGAATCCGTTCGTCAGAAGGGGATTGTGCAGCCAATTCTGGTGCGTCCTCGTCCGAATAAGCCGGGTCATTTCGAGATCATTGCTGGTGAGCGTCGTTGGCGTGCAGCTCAAAAGGCTGGTTTGCATGATGCGCCTGTTGTTATCCGTGAGGTGACTGATCAGGAAGCGCTGGAACTTGCGATCATCGAGAATGTTCAGCGTGCAGACCTGAATCCTATCGAAGAAGCGTTGGGTTATGATCAGCTGATCGAAGAATTTTCTTACAGCCAGGTTGAGCTCTCCAAGGTTATCGGTAAGAGCCGGAGCCATGTGGCCAATACACTGCGTTTGCTGAAACTGCCAAATTCAGTGAAGGACTATCTTGCAGAAGGGCTTCTCACTGCTGGTCATGCACGTGCATTGATCACTGCAGAAGATCCTGCGGCTTTGGCTGAGCTGATCGTGGAGAAGGGGCTTACAGTTCGTGATGCAGAGCGTCTGGCTCAGAACCCTGACTTGTTCCAGAAAAAAGAGGCCGCTCCGAAGCCTGAGAAGGATGCGGATACACGCGCGTTAGAAAAGCGTCTGGCTGATGGTCTGGGTCTTAAGGTGGCTATTGCTCACAAGACTGAAAAGGGCACTGGTGAGCTTAAGATCAAGTACAAGAATGTGGAGCAATTGGACGAAGTCTGTCGTTTGCTGGGCATTCAGAACTGATTGTTTCTGCTTTAGGAATTATAGAAAAGGCCGCGTCTCTTAACTGAGGCGCGGCCTTTTTTTAGATTCGGATAAGAAACGAACTCATCTCTGCGTTGAAAGAAGTTTCTCAATTCTGGCAACGACTTCCTCTTTTTTCTTTTCTGCCATTTTTCGGCGACCGAACATCAAGGTTAGGCAGATGAAGTACCATCTAAAAAACCAGTAAGCGAAAACTAACATGACTGGAACGGCAATGAGGAGGTTCAGCAGTGAGCCTACTAATGGGAAGTTTTTCATCAGTAATGCGAGGAAAACACCAATTGGGATCATTGGAATGAATAGCCAGACCCACAAGGATACAACTCCAAAAAGTGAAAGAAAGGGAAGGCCTAATCCAAAATTTATTGCCCACAGTTCGTGTCTAGAAAATTTCAGTTTTATCCAATGTAAAAGTGTCTGGAACATATTAGTTTGGCCTGAGATTTAGTTTTGAAAAAATACAGAAATAGGCTGGGAAGGTGGCGTCCCACCTTCCGCGTGTTTATCGGCGTCTGTTTGAGGCTTTAGCTACCTGAGCAATGGCCAAAAGGGTATGAGACACAATCGCAGTTGAGAGATTGGCGTTGAAGCGGGCTTCTTTAACAGCATCATTTAGGCGGGTCAGAGCGCGTTCCAGAAAGTCCTCATTCCAGATCTCAACCTGTCTGACAATCTTCGAACGGCGTTTCCAGAAGATCGGAGGACGCACGCCGCCAATAACATCTTCTACAGCAATGCGTTGGTTGGCTTTTAAGCGGCACAGGTGGAGCATTTGGAAATGTCTGAGAGCTTGAGAGGCTATCACGCCAACATCCGTCCCTGAGGCTGAGAGGCGCTCCAGGCCGTGGTCCAATGTGATCGTGTCACCCAATGCTGCAGCGTCGATTAGTTCATCCATGGCGAAGGCAGAGGCATCGCCGATGATTTCTTCGACATGATGAACCTCGATGCGATTGTCATTCATCGCGTAGAGGCATAGCTTCTTGAGTTCTCCGCGGCTAGCAATGCGGTCAGCACCGAGCAGAGTGTGAAGCGCCATACGGGCTTCTTTGCTGATTTGCAGGTTTGCTGATTGGGTTTCTTCATCAATCAGATGATCTACATCGCGGGCCGTATCTGCAAAGCAGGGGATGGCGACAGCGGTTTTGCTGGCTTCAATCTTCTTGCGCAGACCTGCTGTCTTTTTCAGATCACCGGCTTCAATCACGATGAAAGCAGAAAAGTCGTTGTTTTTGAGGAGTGGGTCAACTGCAGGCAGCACGCTCTTGGTGCCGTTTTCGCGAACCCAGATTGTGCGGCGACCACCAAAGAGAGGGATTGTCAGCGCCTCATCTATCAGCCGACTTGGGTCTGCAGCGATATCAGCAGCATCCAGTTTGACTTGGGAGAATGGATCATCATTCTCGGAGGCTGCTTTGGAGATGAGTGCTTGTGCCCGCTCATTCACCAACCCGGTGTCTGGTCCATAAACAAGAATGAGGTTTACGGAATCTGGCGGGTTGGCGATGTACCGGTCAATTTCAGCAGCTTTGAGGGCTACCATAGTGGTCCTATTCTACAGGCTCTGCTGGCTCTACGGGATGTGTTGCAAAGAAGCTTGCGATGCGGGTGTTGATGTCTGCAGCGACAACTTTGGCAGCGCGGTCTTCTGCGTCTCGTTCTGCTCTCAGGTTTGCAAAGCGCTGACTGGAAAAGTCAAAGGATGCAGAGGCAAAAGAGCGACCAGTGTAGAGCGTACGATCCGTCTGGATATCTGCCAGAACGAAGCTGGTGTTGACGGTGATGTTGTATGCGGTTGGCACGTCGGCCAGCTGTTCAACACCCACTTCAGCACGGCGTTTGTCTGTCAGGATTTCCAAACGATACTTCGGCGGTAGAGCATCACCACCACGGGTGAACGCGAAAATCAGCTGATTGCGCAAGACCTGATTGATATGCTTGATAGATCCAGAATCCCCATAACCTGGGAACTTCATGGAGATTGCCGCCATTTGAGCCTGGACGGTCTGGGTCTGCTCTGTACCATCTGCTAGCAGCGTTGGACTAACGCCATAGAGTGGACGGAACTGGCAGCCAGAAAGAAGAAGTGCACCCGCAACAATTGTTGCCCCGCCGAGTAGAACCCGGCGGGAAGGGCGACCTGATTTAGCAGGGCGATCAAACAACGACATTTACAATCCTCTGAGGTACCACGATGATTTTACGTGGGGCCTTGCCATCCAAAGCTTTTTGAACAGCCTCATGTGCCAGAGTAGCTTCTTCTACCTGCTCTTTGGAAGAGTCTCTTGCTACAGAAAGTTCACCTTTTTTCTTCCCATTGATTTGAATCGGAAGCGTAATGGTGCTTTCTACCAGTAGATCTTCTTCGATAGCTGGCCAGTTTGATGTGGATACCAGTCCTTCGTTGCCAAGCATGGACCAGCATTCCTCAGAAAGGTGAGGTGTGATTGGTTCCATGAGTTGCAGGAGGAAACCAGTTGCTTCGCGCAGAGCATATGCCATATCCGGTTTGGACAGGTCTGACTGAAGCGCCTTGCTGATCGCGTTGGTGAACTCATAAAGACGCGCAACAGCACGGTTGAAGCCAAGGCCATCAAAGTCTTTTGTGATGGCAGCCAGAGTTTTATGAGAAGCACGGCGCAGGGCTGTTGCTTCATCACTGAACTCAGCAGGCTTTGCGATGTTGGCTTCGGTCTTTTCAGAGACTTCACCAATGATACGCCATACGCGCTGTACGTGACGCCATGCGCCGATTACGCCGTCTTCTGTCCAGATGATGTCACGCTCTGGCGGGCTGTCAGACAGCACGAAGAGGCGTGCTGTATCAGCGCCGTAAGTGTCGATGATATCGGTTGGGTCAACAACGTTCTTCTTCGACTTGGACATCTTTTCGATGGAACCAATGGTGACAGGAGCGCCGGTTTCTGCGTGAACGGCCTTTCTGTCTCCTTCGGTGCTGATGATGTTGATCTCAGCTGGTGTTACCCATTTTCCATCAGGGTCTTTGTAAGTCTCATGGTTCACCATGCCCTGTGTGAAGAGGCCCTTGAATGGCTCTTTCACATCCAGATGCTTGGTGATCTGCATGGCGCGTGCAAAGAAGCGGGAATAGAGCAGGTGCAGGATCGCGTGCTCGATGCCACCGATGTACTGATCAACTGGCAGCCACTCAGAAGCAACCTTTGGATCGGTCGGATTGCTGTTCTTTGGATCGGTGAAGCGCGCGAAGTACCATGAGGAATCTACGAAGGTATCCATGGTGTCGGTTTCACGCTGAGCATCCTTGCCACAGCATGGGCATTTCACATTGCGCCATGTTGGGTGGCGATCCAGCGGGTTACCCGGACGGTCGAACGTGACGTCTTCCGGCAGAACGATTGGCAGGCTTTCTTTTGGCGCTGGCTGAACACCACAGTCATCACAGTGGATGACAGGGATCGGACAACCCCAGTAGCGCTGACGGGAGATACCCCAGTCACGCAGACGGTAGTTGGTCTCGCGGTGTGCCTGCTGTTTGCCTTTGGCTTTTTGCGCTTCCAACTTGTCAGAAACAGCATTCTTCGCATCCTCGATGGACATGCCGTCCATGAACTCGGAATTAAAGATGGAGCCTTCGCCGGTATAAGCTTCGGTACCAACGTCGAATGTGGATGGGTCTTCACCTTCTGGCAGCACAACTGCTTTGACTGGCAGCTTGTACTTGTGGGCGAAGTCCAAATCGCGCTGGTCGTGTGCAGGACATGCGAAGATCGCGCCTGTGCCATAGTCCATCAGGATGAAGTTTGCCACGTAGACTGGCAGCTCCCAAGATGGATCCAGCGGATGTTTGACGCGCAGGCCAGTGTCGAAGCCAAGCTTTTCTGCGGTTTCAATTGCTTCAGCTGTCGTGCCAATACGGCGACATTCAGCAATGAACTCCTGCAGTTCTGCGTTGTATTCAGCCAGTTTCTGCGTAATTGGATGATCTGGTGACAGGCCCATGAAGGACGCGCCGTACAGCGTGTCTGGACGGGTCGTGAAGATCTCCAGAGTCTCATCACCGGTTGGAGCGGTTTCGGTGAACTCGAAATTGACTTTCAGACCAACAGATTTACCGATCCAGTTCTTCTGCATGAGACGAACTTTTTCAGGCCATTCAGTCAGAGTGTCGATTGCTTCCAACAGCTCTTCGGAATGATCAGAGATCTTGAAGAACCACTGGGTCAGGTCTTTCTGTTCAACTTCTGCGCCAGAGCGCCAGCCTTTGCCGTCGATCACCTGTTCGTTTGCCAGAACGGTCATGTCGACCGGATCCCAGTTTACCTTTGCGTTTTTGCGGTAAACCAAGCCAGCTTCCAAGAAGTCCAGGAACAGCGCCTGCTGCTGTGCGTAGTAACTTTCATCGCAGGTTGCGAATTCGCGGCTCCAGTCAAACGACAGGCCGATTGTTTTCAGCTGACCGCGCATTGCTGCAATGTTGTCGTAGGTCCAGCCCTTTGGGTGAACCTTCTTTTCAGCCGCTGCGTTTTCTGCAGGCATGCCGAATGCATCCCAACCCATAGGGTGCAAAACGTTGTAGCCGCGTGCGCGTTTGAAGCGCGCAACCACGTCACCCATGGAGTAGTTGCGCACGTGCCCCATGTGTAGTCGACCGGATGGGTAAGGGAACATCTCTAGTACGTAGTATTTTTCGCGCGGATCATCGTTGTCCGTCTCGAAGACGTTCTTTTCGTCCCATACTTTTTGCCAGCGCGCTTCCGTTGCGCGTGCATTATACCTATCCGTAGCCATTTATTCCGCCGTGTGTTTGATTTTTGCCCTGATCAAGCAAATTAGGTTTGCTCGGACTGTCACCAGAAATTGCCAGCTTGGTCAAGCGGTAGACAGAGGAAAAACCAAGAAGATTTGTCAGAAATTTCTCAATGATGTGTAACTACTCTTGCTTTTAGACCTTAGGGAGCGCATTTCATGTCTCCAATATGGATTTTTCGCTGGAGTTAGGAATGAGTGACGCTGCTGCACTTCGCCTTAAAGAGGTTAAGGAAAACATCGGAAAAGCTGAGGCGGATGTTGAACGTCCGAACGGCTCTGTAACGTTGATTGCAGTCTCAAAAACATTCGAATCTTCAGATATTAAGCCGGTTTTAGAAGCTGGACAGCGTGTGTTTGGTGAAAACCGGGTTCAGGAAGCGATGGGCAAATGGCCTGGGCTTCGTGAGGAGTTTGAAGGTGTTGAGTTGCATCTGATCGGCCCGCTTCAGTCTAACAAAGCGAAAGAAGCTATTCAGACCTTTGACGTGATCCACACTGTGGACCGCGACAAGATTGCAAAAGCGCTGAAAGTTGAGATGGACAAGCAAAGCAAAGCGCCAAAGCTGTTTATTCAAGTTAATACCGGGGAAGAAGACCAGAAGGCTGGTATTCCTCCAAAGGAAGCGGATGCGTTTATCGCGAAGTGTCGTGATGAATATGGGCTGGAGATTGAAGGCCTGATGTGTATTCCGCCTGTTGACGAAGCGCCGGGCATGCATTTCGCGTTGCTAGAGAAAATCGCAAAGCGGAACGGCCTGGAAAAGCTCTCCATGGGCATGTCTTCTGATTATCCGATTGCTGTTCAACATGGCGCAACACATGTTCGTGTCGGTTCTGCGGTATTTGGTGCACGCGATTATTCGCAGTAAGCATCACTGAAAATATTGAGTTTTTGAACGGGCGAGGGATTTCTCGCCCGTTTTTTGTTTGTATTAAAGTAGTTGATCGCTCAGCCATTGGACTGTGGTGGAGACCACGAGATCGTTGTTTTGTGGGCTGATGATGTCGCCTGCGATGACGTGGTTGTTGTCGTCACCTGAGCTTTCGATAAGCAGACGCTGTTTTGGTGCACCCCATTTTTCATAGGCGATATTGGTGAGTGCTGCGTCGATGGTTTCATCTTTTTCGCTGTAGATGAACAGGGCAGGTACGCTTGCTTTCGCCGGGTCTTGCTCTTGCAACACAGAGATTGCTGTTGCCATTGGGAGGAGGGCTACACTTGGATAACTGATCGTCCAGCCCATCTGCTCTTCTTTAGACGGAGCCTTCGATGAAGAACGGGTTTTGCCAATGATCAGAGGCACATAGTGCCTTGCTAACGGCATATCTAGCAAGAAGCCGCCTGCTGCTTTGACACCGAAGTTTGGTGAGACAAACACCATCGCGGCCACATCATCTTTCAGCGGATGGTCCTGCATGGCGAGCCAGGCTGCAAGTGAGCCACCGGTTGAGGTGGACATTATGATTGTCTTTTCACCAATGCGCCGGCCAATTTCGACCGCTTCAGCGAGATCGTTGACCCAGTCGTTCAATGAGGCTTCTGCCATCGCTTCACCCGAGCGGCCATGGCCAGTCAGGCGGGTGAAGAAAAGATTGGCGCCCATCTCATTTGCAACGCGGTCGGGTACAGGGCGGATCTCATGTTTGCTGGCGGAAAAGCCGTGAACGTAAATGATTGAAAGAGGTGTTTTGCTGTTCTTCTTACCATTGAGCCAGATGATCTCTTTGGCCGTGTCAGAACGAATATCCTGAAACTTGGCCTCACTCTCTGAAAGATACACTTCGAGATCATTACCCATAATTTCGGGTTTGAAGGTGATCTCTGTATCGCGTGGTTCTCTTGGGCCTGTCATGAAGGCAATTGTGCCTCCTACGAGTAAAATCAGTACTACAAAAATAAAATATCGAAAGAGCATATGGGGTGCCTTTGTTCCTTAGCGGCACCAGCTTATTCCAGCTTGGGTTGAAATATCAAATCAGAGCATCAGGAAGTTTTATTGAGAGTAGACAGTGGGTACGCCTCTGGAGCCAAGCCACTCGATGATACCGTTGGAGACGAGGAGGTTGTTTTCCGGATTGATGATGTCGCCTGCGATGACGTGATGGTTGCCTGCGGACTCGGTTATGAGGAGGCGGTGCTTTGGTGCGCCCCAGTTTTCGAAGAACTTCGCTGTGGTGTGCTCATCTGAGGTTTCGTCACGGATATCGTAGATGAACATGGTTGGGATGGTTGCGTTCGCTGCATCCAGACTGCCCACGAGTTTGACCGTTTCAGCAAGAGGAAGCAAGGCGGTTGCCGGATAGGCGTTGGTCCACGCGTAGATCTCCTCAAAGTTGGCATTCGGATCAGCGACCCGGTAACGGCCCACGATGATTGGGGTGTAGTACTCTGCAAGCGGATATGTGAGCAGGGAGGTTCCTGCTGCGGCCAGTTCAAAAACGGGAGAGATGAGGACGATTGCTTCTACGTCCTCCTTTAGAGAATGATCAGTCAGATCCATCCATGCTGTTAGAGAACCTCCGAATGAGGTGCTGATAACTATGACTTTGTTGCCAATGGCTTTCCCAATTGTGAGCGCTTCTGCCAAAGCATTGAAGTAGTCATCGACCTTCGGTTCTCCCATAGCAGCAGGTGTACGGGCGTGACCGGGAAGCCGTGTGTAATAGAGGTTGGCCTGAATGGAGCTGGCAACGAGATCGGGAACGGGTCTGATCTCATCTTTGCTGGCAGAAAAGCCGTGTATGTAGACAACGGCATAATCCGTTTTGGCTTTGGTGTCTGGATTTTGCCAGATGATTTGCTTTTCGAGACCGGGCTTAATATCTGTAAAGCGGCTTTCGACCCGTGCAATGTATGCTTCAGGGTCTTCGCCAATATCGCTTGGATTGAACGTGATAGAGGGGGACACATAGGTGTTGGCCCAATAGAGCAGGAAGCCGATGATCAAAACAATAAGAGACAGCAAAAACAGATAGTTCTTTCGGAACAGCATCGTTAAATCGCCTCTTTTTTGGCTGATTGTGAGCCAGCTTGGCAGGAAACCTGGTGCATCTGTGAGTTTTCCTTTTTATCCAAGCTTATACAATCTCCAACAAATGGCGGTTTTGCTTGACTCGGCACCTGTATTCTCGTAGATACCCGACCTAACTCCTTCTATGTGAATACTGGAGCCACTGACTGGGACCCGAAAAGGTATAAAGAGATCCCAGAAGTCAACACCCGACAGCGCGTTGCGCCCTCGGGTGATTTTTTGCTATGTGCATTTGATTTGCCGTGGCAATTTTGGCTTAGTGACACCAAATTCACTAGGAACGAGTGTACGACACCAGTTGGTTTTCTTCAGGTGTTTGTGCAGAAACGAGATTTTAAAGGAACGACATGTTCGATAATCTGTCAGATCGCCTAGGCGGCATTCTAGATAAGCTCACAAAACGCGGTGCGCTTTCTGAATCCGATGTTAATGAAGCGCTGCGCGAAGTTCGCCGCGCGCTCATTGAGGCTGATGTGGCGCTGCCGATCGTGCGTTCTTTTGTCGACAAGGTGAAACACCGCGCTGTTGGCGCTGAGGTTGTTAAGTCCATTAAGCCGGGTCAGATGGTCGTTAAGATCGTGCATGACCAGCTTATTGAGATGCTCGGTGAGGAATCTCATCCGATCGACCTGAATGCCCCGGCTCCGGTTTGCATCATGATGGTTGGTCTGCAGGGTGCGGGTAAAACCACTGCAACCGGCAAGATTGCACGTCGTCTGACACAGCGCGATAAGCGCAAAGTTCTGATGGCTTCTCTTGATACGCGCCGTCCGGCAGCGCAAGAGCAGTTGAAGGTTCTGGGTGAACAGAACCAAGTTGACACGCTTCCTATCATCGAAGGGCAGCAGCCAGTTGATATCGCAAAGCGGGCGCTGAATGCAGCGAAGCTTGGCGGTTATGATGTGGTCATGCTTGATACAGCGGGTCGTGGCCATATTGATGAGCCTCTTATGCTGGAGATGGAGCAGATTAAAGCTGCGTCCAACCCACATGAAATTCTGCTTGTTGCCGATGCTCTGACTGGTCAGGATGCCGTTAATCTGGCGAAGAGCTTTGATGAGCGCTGCTCTATCACTGGTATCATGCTCACCCGTATGGATGGTGATGGTCGCGGTGGCGCGGCTCTTTCCATGCGTGCTGTTACCGGCAAACCGATCAAACTGATTGGTACCGGTGAAAAATCTGATGAGCTCGAAGATTTCCATCCAAAGCGTATTGCTGATCGCATTCTTGGAATGGGCGACATTGTTTCGCTCGTTGAAAAGGCTGCTGAAGCGATTGATGCGGAAAAAGCCGCAGAGATGGCTCGGAAGATGCAGAAGGGTCACTTTGACCTGAACGATCTTTCTGAACAGCTGAAGCAGATGGAAAAGATGGGCGGAATGTCCGGCATGATGGGCATGCTTCCGGGTGTTGGCAAAATGAAGAAGCAGCTTGCTTCCGCCAACCTTGATGAGAACATGTTCAAACGCCAGATGGCGATCATCTCCTCTATGACCAAGAAAGAGCGTGCCAAGCCTGAACTGCTTAAAGCAAGCCGTAAGAAGCGTATTGCTGCAGGTTCTGGTGTGCAGGTCGCTGAAGTTAATAAGCTTTTGAAAATGCACCGCCAGATGGCCGATATGATGAAGGCCATGGGTAAGGGCAAAGGCAAGGGCATGCTCGGCAAGATGATGGGCGCTATGGGTGGCGGTATGCCAGGCATGGGCGGCGGAATGCCGAACATCGACCCTAAAGCGCTTGAGCAGATGGCCAAATCCGGTCAGCTGCCGGGCGGCATGGAAATGCCTAAAGGATTACCGGGTGGTGGGCTTCCCGGGGGATTGCCAGGAGCTGGCGGCCCTAAATTGCCCGGTCTTGGTGGAGCATCTGGTTTGCCAGGGCTCGGCAAGGGGAAAAAGTAATTGAGCGAGATCGACAAAACTGAAGAAGCCAAGGCGATCCTTGGTGGACTTCGCTCCAGCATCGACAACATTGACGCTGCTCTGGTGCATATGTTGGCTGAACGATTTCGTTGCACACAGGCTGTTGGGGAGCTGAAAGCTACCCATGGTCTTCCACCGGCTGACACGGCCCGTGAAAAACTTCAGATTGAGCGTCTGCGCCGTCTCGCGGCTGAGGCCAATCTTGATCCTGACTTTGCTGAAAAATTCCTGAACTTCATCGTGAAGGAAGTCATTCGGCATCATGAAGCTATTGCTGCTGAACACAGCACAGACTGAATACCTAGGAGTAAATAAACAATGGCTACTAAAATTCGCCTCGCACGCGGTGGCACTAAAAAGCGTCCTTTCTACCGTGTCGTAATTGCAGACGTTCGCTCCCCACGCGACGGTCGTTTCATCGAAATCGTTGGTCGTTACAACCCAATGCTTCCTAAAGATGCTGACAACCGCGTTGAGCTGAATGAAGAGCGCATCAAGCATTGGCTTGGTCATGGCGCACAGCCTACTGACCGCGTTCTGCGTTTCCTGGACGCTGCTGGCCTGATGAAGCGTGAGCCACGCAACAACCCAAATAAAGCGAAACTCGGCAAGAAAGCTCAAGAGCGTCTTGACGAGAAGCTGGCAGCAGAAGCTGAAGCAAAAGCTGCTGCTGAAGAAGCAGCTGCAGAAGCACCAGCTTCCGAATAATATAAGCATACCCGATCTGAGAAGGAGACGCCGGCAATGGCAAACAAGCCTGAAGACCGCATTCTAATGGCTCAGATCGGGGCTGCTCACGGCATACGTGGAGAAGTGCGGGTCAAACCATTTGGTGATGACCCGCTTTCTTTTGGCGATTATGGTAAGCTCGAAAGTGCTGACGGTAGCCGCAAATTTAAAGTTAAGAAGGCTCGCATTCAAAAAACTGTGGTGGTTACCAAGTTTGAGGGCGTGAATACCCGCAATGAAGCAGAAGTCCTCAATGGGATGAAGCTTTATATCGCTCGCGAAAAACTGCCTGAAACAGAAGACGAAGACGAGTTCTATCACACTGATCTCATTGGCCTAAAAGCCATTGATGAGAAGGGTGAGGCAATTGGAACTGTGTTGGCTCTTTTGAACTTTGGCGCAGGTGATTTGATTGAAGTTGCCCCGAAGAGCGGCAATTCTCTTATGTTCCCATTCACAAAAGCTGTTGTTCCTACCATTGACCTCAAAGAGGGATATGTGGAGGTCCATGCTCCCGAAGGCTTTTATGATGAAGGTGAAAAAGAACCCGAAGATGGCTCTAAGCCAGAAGCAGGCTGATTTTTCGCATTATCAGATGCAGACATTGCTGAGATCATCAGCGTGATTTTTGCAGTTTGTGCATCAAAATACATTCCAGAGACTGACCTAACTTGAGCAACGGGTATCCTATGACCTTTCGTGCATCCATCTTGACGCTGTATCCTGAGATGTTTCCGGGAAATCTGGCAATGAGCATGTCTGGACGTGCGTTGGAGCGCGGGGATTGGTCTCTTACAGCGAACAACATTCGCGATTACGCGACTGATAAGCATCGCTCGGTTGATGACACGCCTGCTGGCGGTGGCGCTGGTATGGTTTTGCGGCCTGATATTCTGGGCAAGGCGATTGATGATGTGACTGAGGACGAGGATACGCGTCCACGGTTGCTTATGAGCCCGCGCGGAAAGCCGTTTACGCAGGCAAAAGCTCGTGAACTGGCTGATGGACCGGGTGTGATTATCGTCTGCGGTCGTTTTGAAGGTGTTGATGAGCGCGTCATAGAAGGGCGCCAGCTCGAGGAAGTGTCTATTGGCGACTACATTCTCTCAGGAGGAGAAGTTGCTGCTCACGTGGTTTTGGACAGCATTGTCCGCCTTCTTCCCGGTGTTATGGGAAATAAAGAGAGCGGCGAATCTGAAAGCTTTGAGAATGGTTTACTTGAGCACCCACATTATACGCGGCCTGTCGAATTTGAAGGGCAGGAAGTCCCATCTATTCTTAAAAGTGGTAATCATAAACTGATTGATCAGTGGCGCCTTGAGATGTCTGAAAAGATTACTCAAGAAAGACGGCCTGATCTCTGGAAGGATTACCTAGAAAATAGCCGTGGATAGCGGGTTTTCTACACTTTTTTCATGACAAACCTTCAAAAATCGGCTAAACCCGCGCCGACTGGAGTGGATTCTGTCTGGCGTTTGCCGCTAGGGTCCTAGTTCCACTTCACTTCCCGGCATAATGCCAAGGTTTGGTGAACACGTCCCGGTGGCTCGACCATTGAGGGACGCTCTGACCAATATTTAAAATGGAAGAAACTGCCATGAATATCATTGAGCAGCTCGACGCCGAAGAAATGGCTCGCATCGAAGAGAAGCGTACGCTTCCTGAGTTCTCTCCAGGTGATACGCTACGTGTTCTCGTACGCGTTACCGAAGGTACTCGTACTCGTGTGCAGGCCTACGAAGGCGTATGCATCGCACGCTCCGGCGGCGGCATCAACGAAAGCTTCACCGTTCGTAAGATTTCTTACGGCGAAGGTGTAGAGCGTGTATTCCCAATCTTCAGCCCAATGCTTGAAGGCGTGGAAATCATTCGCCGCGGTAAAGTCCGTCGTGCGAAGCTTTACTACCTGCGTGAGCGTCGCGGTAAGTCCGCACGTATCGTTGAAGCTACCAACGTACGCGCAAAGCGCCTTAACGAAGAAGCTCGTGCGGCTGCTAATGCTGCAAAAGCTGCAAAAGCTGCTGAAAAAGCTGCTGAAGCTAAAGGTTCTGCAGAGTAAGATTTACTCTTCGGCCTCTATGGTTTCTAAAACCCCGCTGAGAAATCAGCGGGGTTTTTTGTGTTCATAGTCGGTTTTTTTGCAGGTTCTGCGGTTTGGTTGGCTTCAGGCATAGCAGCGCCCTCGGTGTTATCCTAAGCGAAGATCCGGAATCTATAGCCGCTTGCTTGTCTTTTTGCTTTTGCCATTCAACTGGATCTCTGTGTGTTCATTTTCTGCTTGAATGGTAGCGAGGCCGAGGTCGTTTGGCCTCAGATCAGAGCCCAGCAGGGCTATCGATCGTGATGAGGTCAGATGCCGTCTCGCATGTATTACCAAACCTAAACAGCTGATGGTGTCCGCATCGCGCGGCGCTTGTGTGGGATAATGATGGTGGGGTCTCACCAGCGTATCCCGACGGCAACACCTCTCTTGCTTTTGCAACTTTTCGTTGACAGGTGAGCGGTTCCATTCCACATTCATATGTGAGGCTTCGAAACCTCTGAAAAGCGGTAACCGCTCCCGTCAACTAGCGGATTTTTTGTGTCTTTTTTCTGAAGGCGCAAACCCTTTGCTATGAGCGGGAGGGCGGTGAATACAACACCTCCTTCGGGAGGGAATAAACTCGCCTGTCTTTTCCAGGTTTCGAACCTCCCGCTCGCCAGCGGGCCGTCGAAAGCTCGTCTGTCGTCGCGGATCTTCAACAGCCAGAAAAGAAGGCTTTGAATATGGACGACACTGCATGCGCCTGTGGCGCCACAAATACTCTTCAGAATGAAATTGACGACGTGAACGTTGCTGTTTCTGATCTCCAGAACCTCGCTTATATGCAGCATATGGTGCTGAGCGAGCGGATGAAGAACAGTTGCGAACGTGACGTTTTAATCACTTTGTACTACGCTTTAAGTAACCGCCTAGAGGCACTTGATAAGACCTGCGGAACTTTAACTGATGCGTTGTCTGGCAGCTCCTTCCCTAATTTTCCGGTCACGCGACACGCAGCGTCGCCTCTCCAACATTGGTCAATACTAAAACTGTGTCTCTTGATTAGATCACTGTGAACGGCACTCCAAGGGCTGCCTCAACTACCCTTGCACAGCCCTTCATGAGTGTCCTGCTGGTCTGCGGCCGGGCGAGTTGTGCCCGCAGGCCAGCATCTTAGTGTGTTTGAGTAGAAGCGATTGTGGGTGTGGCTCTGGATCCCGGATCTGCGCATTGCTTGTCCGGGAGGACGGCGATGGGTGAATTGCGTGAAGAGAAGGTGGTTGGCGTAGTTTTCGGCTGATGCTCATCATCTGCCCGCAGATAAGTGGGCTTACTCTTTAGCCAATTGGTTTCCCCCACTGTCATCCTGGGCGGAGCGTAGCGGAGACCCGGGACCTATACTCCCGGTGTTAGAGATTGATTGAGTGCCTCAGTGGAAGATTCAAGCAAGGGGTTATAGATCCCGGCTCGGGGGCCGGGAAGACACCAGTGGGGGAGCTGTAGAAAAACTTATCCCCCTCCTGAATTCCTCCCATATTCTAATCCTATGCCTACGTAACGGGCTGCTGGCGGAGCGACCGTCAGTTTGTCGTAGGCTGGGCGGGGCTTCTGGAAGACGTAACGCACCTTTCAGTGGTCCGGTGAACCGAACTTCAAACGTGACCGCATGGTTTGAGGGGAAGGGCCCAGGACTATAGGGTATCACGCGGCGACGGGTGCAGATGTACCGGTGAGGTAACTCACTTTTGCAGATGTGTTTGTCAAAGACGGAGGAACTGTTCGGGCATGGAAACGTGTCTGGGTAAGCCACTTTCTTTCCGGGAAACCGGCTATCGTGCCTTATAGGCAAAAGAGGCGACGTTGTTCATTACAAGAAAGCCCGGGCAAGGCGATAGCTGATGCCGAAGAAACTAACTTACTCACACTGCGCAGGCACCACCTGCCGCCTTGCTCATCCCGATCTTCGGGAAACCTAACTCTACCACTGCATGGGATGCCATGTGGTGCTACTGGTGTTTGCAGGGGTACTTTACGCTAAGGTTATGCTAGGTTTTGCCAAATTATGGGGGGAATATGCAGACACTTGAAATTAGAGCTGCGCAGTATGATGAATTGCCTGAGGTCGCTCGTATGTACCGGTATTCGCGAGACAGATGCCTTTCATTTATACCTAGACTGCACACACCAGAAGAAGATCTTTGGTTCTTTCAGAATATTGTTTTTAAAGAGAATGAACTGACAATAGTCATGGGAGATGAGCAAATCATAGGTATGATGGCCACCAAAGATGACTGGGTAGAACAGCTTTATCTGGATCCGCGGCACCTGCGGAAGGGCGTTGGTACAAGGCTCTTAAACCAAGCAAAAGCTCACTCTTCCGGAAATCTGAAGCTTATGTGCTTTGTCAGGAATGTGGATGCGAGAGCATTTTACGAAGCGCATGGGTTTAAGGAAGTGAAGCGGACAAGCGGTTCAGAGAATGAAGAAGGTGCGCCCGATATTTTGTATGAGTGGAAGGCTTAGTTTTCCCAGCAAAGTAGAGGGTGAATTGTGGTGCAGTACGACGGGCGCGAGATGATACCCCTAAAATTGCAGGGGGCATATACGGTGATTTCCGTCTAGTGCAGCGTAACTCTGAGTGGCATTGTTCGAAGTAGATGTAAGCCAGAGCACTTTGCGTTGTTCAAGATTGACGCTTCCTGCTCTTAGCGTTTTTGCCATGCGTGTCCTTTTGGGAATATCCGAACCACTATTAGGAGGATGCGCTTTAGGACAATGTGTTGGGAGGCACACGAGAATGCTGAACACTGCAAGTTATGCCAACTACAAGATCACCCATACGGATGAGACCTTTACGGATTGGCTTGTGAAATCTGCAGGACCTGCTTGGAATAAGGCGATCAATCACCCGTTTATCAGTGCTGTTGGCAACGACACAGTGAGTGCCGAGGTGTTCACCCGTTATTTGTTGGAGGATTACCACTACATTCAGGATCTGGCATCCGCGTTGGGATTCTTGATTGCCAAAGCGCCGACAATGGCTGCCAAGACGCGTTTGGCTGGCTTTGCACAACAGCTGACTTCCAATGAACTGGGATATTTTCAACGCACCTTTAAAGAACTGGGCATCGCGCCTGAGGTTTATGAGGCAGCAAAGCCCAATACGATTACTCGGGCAATTGGCGCAACGCTGTTGTCGACAGCTGGCAAAGGTCACTACGTTGATGGCATGGCAACATTGCTGGCTTCTGAGTGGATCTATCGTGAATGGGGCCATCGGGAAGCTGCTAAGCCACGACCTGAGCGGTTATACCTTGCTGAGTGGGTTGAGTTTCTGGCGACCGATGAGTTTGGTGAGTTCATTGAGTGGATCAAGCGGGAGGTGAACTCGATTGGCGAAGAAGAACGTGTGAAGCGCCAAAGCGAGATTTCAGAGAGTTTTACTCATATGTGTGAGCTTGAAGCTGAGTTCTTCGACATGGTGAGCTGACAAAAGGCTTCAAATCTGAACCAGAAATGCTCTCTGTTTTGCGGGGAGCATTTTTTTCAAAGGGGTAGGTCCCTAGTTATACGTATTGGCTAAAAACTAGGGGTAACTGCACGTTTTACCTGTAACATCTCCGTGATATTACTGGAAAATTGCAAGAAATGACAAGATGTTCTCAAATGAGATTTTGTCTCCAAACGCCTTATGGGAAGTATTTTTTATGTATGTGAGGTTTTGTGGTAACTGGTTCTAATAAATTCTAGTGTTGGTAGTTTATTTGATTTAAATAAGCTCACAGCTCCGCTAATTGTAGAAAATTTTCCTCATTCTGATAGAACGAGCTCAACAAAATAATAGTAATCAGGAATAGATTATGTTCTCTCGTTCTACTGTTGCTGCACTTGCCCTTCTCGTGGCTGTTCCTGCTCAGGCTGAAACAATCCGTGTGGGCATGTCTGGTGGGTATTTCCCATTCACATTTGTCAAGCAGGACGTTCTGCAGGGCTTTGAAGTTGACGTTGCTCGTGCGATTGCTAAGCAGACTGGTGATGAAGTTGAATTCGTTACCATGAGCTTCTCCGGCCTGATTGGCGCTCTGGAAGCTGGCCGCATTGACACTATTGCGAACCAGATCACCATTACGCCTGAGCGTGAAGCCAAGTTCACCTTCTCCCAGCCATACGTTTATGACGGTGCGCAGGTTGTTGTAAAAGCTGGCAACGAAGAAATCGGTGGCGTTGAAGACCTTAAAGGCAAGAGCGTTGCTGTAAACCTCGGTTCCAATTTTGAAGAGCTTCTGCGCGGTTTGCCATTTGCTGATGAAATCGACATCCGCACCTACGAAAGCAACCTGGCTCAGGATACTGCTCTTGGTCGTGTTGATGCGTTTATTCATGACCGCATCAGTGCAACACAGGTGATCAAAGAAACTCCGCTGCCGCTAGCGCTGGCTGGTGCTCCATTCTCTGAAATTCGCAACGCAATGCCGTTCCGTACTGATGAAGATGGTAAAGCTTTGGCTGCTAAGGTAGATGTTGCAATCGACGAACTGAAGGCTTCAGGCAAGCTGGCTGAGATCTCCGACAAGTGGTTTGGAGCGGACATCACCAAAGCTGACTAAGCTGTCCGTTCAGAATTAGTAAAGCAGTTCACATCTAAGAATCTTTGGTGGAACTGCTTTTCCTTTTTCATGCCTTCGGGAATTTACTCCCGTCGTTCGAGGGCATGCTCTAATAACAAGAACTGATTATGCGCGCCTTAGATCTGGACTACATGCTCGGCCTTTTGCCGATCCTTTTAAAGTACTTACCCCTAACTTTGGGTATGGCAAGTGTGTCCATGATTTTGGCGCTTATACTTGCATCGCTGTTTGCAATTATCCGCGTGGTGCGCTTTCCTGTCTTGGATGCAATCACGCGGCTCTTTATCAGCTTCTTTCGTGGAACGCCGCTGCTGGTGCAGCTGTTTTTGTTCTACTACGGTTTGCCGCAGCTCTTTTCGTTCCTCACAGCGATTGATGGGGTTTCAGCTGCGATTATCGGTCTGACTCTGCATTTTTCCGCTTATATGGCAGAGAGTATTCGTGCGGCGATCCTGGGTGTTGACCGTAGCCAATGGGAAGCAGCAAAGTCGATTGGTATGTCTACTGGTCAGATGATGCGCCGGATTATTCTACCGCAAGCAGCGCGTGTTGCTGCGCCAACGCTGATTAACTACTTCATTGATCTGATCAAAAGCACCAGTCTGGCCTTTACGCTTGGTGTGACTGAATTGATGGGTGCTGCGCAGAAAGAAGCAGCAGGAAGCTTCCTGTACTTCGAGACGTTTATTGTCGTTGCCGTTATTTATTGGGCTGTGGTTGAGAGCCTTGCTTTCGTTCAGACCCAGATTGAAAATCGACTTTCAAAGGCTGTTTCCAGATGATCCAGATCCGCGGGCTCACAAAAATCTATAATGGTGTCCCTGTGTTGAACGGGATCGACCTGGATATCAAAAAAGGTGAACGTATCGCCATTATTGGTCCGTCCGGGACCGGTAAATCCACCTTGCTGCGTTGTCTCAACTTTCTTGAGACGCCAGAACAGGGCGAGTATGTTCTTGATGGCAAGAGCATCGACGTTCGCAAAGCAAATGCCGCGCAGATTAAAGAGATGCGTCTGAGAACAGCGTTTGTGTTCCAGAACTACGCCTTGTTTGCCAACAAGACAGCGCGTGAGAATATTGCTGAAGGCTTGATCACCGTTCGTGGTGAAGCCAAAGAGACTGCGTTTGAGCGGGCTGATGAGATTCTACGGGATATTGGTCTGGCAGATAAGATTGATGCCTATCCTGCGTCTCTTTCTGGTGGTCAACAGCAGCGTGTTGGTATTGGCCGTGCGATGGCGAGTAACTCAGAGCTGATGCTGGTTGATGAACCGACTTCTGCGCTTGATCCTGAGTGGGTTGATGAAGTGCTGCAGCTGCTTACCCGCGTTGCGCAGGCTCATCAGACGATGTTGATCGTGACCCATGAGATGGCATTTGCAAAAGAGATTGCGGATCGTGTTCTGTTTATGGAAGGCGGGCGCATTGTTGAGCAAGGCCCACCTGAGAAGATCTTCACGAGCCCAGATGATCCAAGAACGCGCAGTTTCTTGCGGAAAGTTCTTTAGAGAGTTTCGAGAGCGGTACCTTCTTATGGATGTACCGCTTTTCTTTTATCGACCGGACAGGGTGTTGTTGACCTGAATGAGTTCAGCGTTACCACCACACAATAGGACGCCGATGCGCTCGCCTTCTTCTGGCTTGTATGCACCGGAGATCAGAGCTGCCAGGGCTGTTGCGCCGCCTGGTTCGACGACGAGCTGCATTTCTCTCCAGAGGCGGCGTTGCGCGGCGAGAATAGCGTCGTCCTCGACAAGGATGGATTGCGCGATGTGGTTTCGTGCGACCTCAAACGGGAAGGTGCCGCATCGTTTTGCACCCAGTGCGTTGGCCGCGATGCTGTCCAGTTCGACATCAACTGGCTCACCGGCTTTAAGCGCGGCGTTCATGGAGCAGGAGCCAAATGGCTCTATGGCAATGACTTTGGTGGGGCTGTTTGCATAGTAGCTTGCAACACCTGCTGCGAGGCCACCGCCACCGACAGCCACAAGGATGGTATCCAGATCTGGGCTTTGTTCCGCCCATTCCAATGCTACGGTGCCCTGACCGTTGATTGTATCTATGGCGTCGAATGGATGAATATCAATTGCGCCGGTTTGCTTCTGGTATTCAGTGCACAGAGCTGCAGCATCCGCATAGGCGGCGCCTTCGACATGGACGTCTGCGCCGAAGCTGCGGATCTTATCGATCTTCGCTGGGTTGGAGATCTCAGGTACGAAGATCTTAGCTTTCTTGCCGAGCGCATGAGCTGCACAGGCAACGGCGGCACCGTGATTGCCACCTGAGGCTGCTGCTATACCAGCTTCTGGAATTGAGTTGTTTAGTAATGAGTTGAATGCTCCACGCGCTTTGAAGGAACCTGAATGCTGCAGGTGTTCCAGTTTCAAAGAAATGGAGTACTTCAGGCCAAAAGTGCCGTTACCGCTCACAATAGACGGAGTTTTGCGAATGTATTTCTGAATTCGTTTGTGAGCGACTTCAATAGCTTGCTTAGATATTTGCACGGTAATGGCCTGAATATTTTTAATATAGAGAAGCCCCGGAAAAATCCGAGGCTTCGAAAATTGCAATGTGCATTTTAGGTTGCAGGCATCGCAGTTTCAACCAGTTTAATGAAATAGGAACAGCCATATGGAATAGCTTCGTCATTGAAGTCATATTTCGGATGGTGCAGTCCCGCAGACTCTCCGTTTCCAAGGAAGATGAAAGCACCGGGCTTTTCTTCCAGGTAATACGCAAAGTCCTCGCCGCCCATGGTCGGGTCGATGTTTTCGTCGACCTTGCCTGAGCTGCCTGCGATTTCAGCCGCGATCTGTGTTGCGAATTTGGTTTGGTCTGGATGATTTGATGTGGATGGGTACCCGTCTGCAAAGTCAAAGTCCACGCCAGCACCGTTTGCTGCGCAAACGCCTTCAACAACTTGCTTCACGCGTTGGGCAGCCTGCTTGCGAACATCCTGATCCAGCGTACGGATGGTGCCACCCAGTTTTGCTGTGTCTGGAATGATGTTGTATGCAGTGCCAGCTTGGAAGAAGGTCACGGAAATTACGATAGACTGCAGTGGTCCAACGTTACGGGATGCGATGGACTGCAGTGCTGATACGATCTGTGAGCCCACCACCACGGGGTCAATTGTGTTGTGTGGGTATGCTGCGTGGCCGCCGACGCCTTTCACGGTGATGGTGAACTCATCGGTTGATGCCATCAGTGGACCAGAGCGGGTCGCGAAGTGGTCGATTGGAGTGCCTGGCTGGTTGTGCAGGCCGTATATCTCGTCCACATTCCAACGGGTAAACAAGCCGTCGTCCATCATTGCTTTTGCGCCAGCGCCGCCTTCTTCAGCTGGCTGGAATACGAGAATAACTGTGCCGTCGAAGTTGCGGGTTTCAGCAAGGTATTTTGCTGTACCCAGCAGCATTGCAGTGTGGCCGTCGTGACCACATGCGTGCATGGCGCCTTCGTTTTTGGATGCGTATTCCTTGCCGGTTTCTTCGGCCATTGGAAGAGCATCCATGTCAGCACGAAGGGCGATGGATTTGCCAGCGCCGCCGTTGCGGCCTTTGATAACACCAACGACGCCTGTGCGGCCAACACCTGTGGTGACTTCATCAACGCCGATCTCTTTCAGGATTTCGGCTACTTTTGCTGATGTGCGGTGTGTCTCATAAAGAACTTCAGGATGTTCATGAAAATCACGGCGCCAAGCGGTGATTTCATCGTGCATTTCTGCAAGACGATTAATGGTTGGCATCGGAGTGCTCCCTCAAATACTTCGGATTCTTATTGAGATTAGAAAATGAACCTCACTTTGGCCCAGTGCAGTGAAATATTGCAAGAGCAAATCAATCGCAAAAGGGTCAGTTGAGTAAAATTAAATGAACTGCCAATGCGCCTCCTTAACTAACCCGAGGACAGCTTAATCACGCTAAGTTATTGCTGACGTCAGGTCACATATTGCAGTTTGTTCAACTTCAGCAGCAGTGAGGCAGTATGGCGATCTATCGGAGCGTTTTTCGGAATGTCACAGAGGAGAAACAGCAATGGATGTTTCTCAACAAAGCCAATCGATACACCAGCCTTTTGCCTGCCAAAGCCGAGTTTGAAACTGGTCCTTTTGATTTTCGACGCAATGTCTCTATTAACCTCCTCGTGAATGGCGGCCTGTTTGGGACCTCTTTGCGCTACAACTCCTTGCGTGACAGTTGGAGTATGTGGCCATTAACGAGTGATTTCTCGCTTCAGATCGATAAGCGCACTGTGACTGTCGAGTGTGCTTTGACATCTCCCTATAAAGCGGATGCGAATGTGGAGTCGCTTGCACGGTTCTTTGAGGAAATGAGCAGGCCTAGTCGGTGATTGGCACTCTTGCTTCAGGCAAATGCGTAGACGGATGTCTTCTTTGTCTCGTTGTCTTCGAGCTCTCGTTGCACCGGAATTTCATAGGTTTGCAGGTGCGTGAGACGTGAGGTTGGGAAGTAGGAGCGTTGAGGATCTCCGACTAAAACCGGAATTGTTTTTTCCTTAGGGCTGGTGTCTAGCCAACTAAGAACCCTTGTGGTCATATCCGGGTCGTAAAAGACATCGCCGCAGCAAATCAGGTCGTAATTACCAAGAGAGCTTCCCAGAAGATCTTTAGTGCTGACTTGAATTGTAACCTGATTCAGGTCTGCGTTGATAAGTGCGGCATCTGCAGCGAAGAGATCTATGTCTGCTGCGATAGCTGAGGCTGCTCCGGCTTTCATTGCAGCGATGGCGACGAGGCCTGAGCCGCTGGCGAAATCGAGGATGTGTTTGTCTTTAACAGTCTCGGGATTGTCGAGAATGTAGCGGGCTAGTGCTTGTCCACCCGCCCATGCAAATGCCCAGAACGGGGAAGGGACACCAAGCTCTTCCAGCTCCTCTTCTCCCATGCGCCAGAGATCGACGCTTTCGTCTGCCAGGTGAAGAAGTATGGACGGCGCATGAGGAACGGGATGGTGACGTGTCTGTTCCAGGATGAAAGTGCGCCGGTCCGTAATTGTCATCGGTGCTTAGACCTCTGATGGGTCCATGCCTGCCATTTCCAGAACAACGGCCCATTCTTCCGGCTTTACCGGCTGAACAGAAAGGCGCATGGACGTTACGAGGGCCATGTCGGAAAGACGTTCTTCGGCCTTCACTTGCGCCAGCGTTACTGTCTGCGGAAGGTCTTTGACGGCTTTGATGTCTACGCATTCCCAGCGTGGATCATCTGTCGTGGAATCTGGGTGTGCGAGCGCGCAGACCTCTACGATGCCGACAACTTCTTTGCCGATGTTGGAATGGTAGAAGAAGCCACGGTCACCGATTTTCATGTCGCGCATGAAGTTGCGGGCCTGATAGTTGCGTACGCCGTCCCACTCTTCGCCTTCTTCACCCTTGGCTTTTTGATGATCCCAAGACCACTTGTTAGGTTCGGATTTGAACAGCCAGTATTGCAACTTTGCCTCCATTAAAAAGAGCACCTGCCTACAATGAGAGACTGGTGCTCCAGAATTGACGTGTTGTAATACTTACAACAAAATTAGGCTTCTGGGTTCTTAATTACCCAGTTCCAAGGACGGATCTCAACAGATTCAAAGAGACCTGCCAGTGAATAAGGATCTTCATTAGCTACTGCCAATGCTTCGTCCCTGTTCGCAGCTTCTACCAAGACCAGCGAACCCGTTGGAGATACGAGGTCATCACACATGAAAGGTCCAGCTGCCTTCAAGCGATCACCAAGACCTTTGAGAAAGTCGAGATGGTCTTGACGTGTTTTTTGGCGAAGGTCTTCAGAATGCGCCTTATCAGTGCAGATGAGAGCGTACAGCATATTGGATACTCCAGTAGCAGGTTTTCAACCTAACCATTTGATCCCTGATATACAACCAGGCAATTCCTAGCTTAAAAGGATTCTACTAGGGGTGTGTCTCTCGTTTGAGGGGGCGCGTCATTAAGTCGCTCAAAGCCTGTGCGACGTCGATTTTCCCAGCTACGATTTGTGACACGGTGTTTGCAATTGGCATATCGACACCATGTTCGGCTGCCAAGGCGACCGCGATATTAGCGGAGTGAGCGCCTTCTGCAAGCTTTTGTCCCGGTGCAACCAATTCCTGCGGAGTTCTACCCTGTCCGATCTTTAAGCCGAAGGCAAAATTTCGTGATTGAGTTGAGGAACATGTGAGGACCAAGTCCCCGAGACCAGACAGACCTGTGAGCGTTTCGCTTCTGGCATTGAGTGCCATGCCGAGGCGGCTCAGTTCTGCGAAGCCACGGGCTGTCAGTGCTGCCTGTGCGCTGGCGCCGAGGCCGTAGCCAACGGCTGCGCCGCATGCGATTGCGAGCACGTTTTTAAGAGCGCCACCAATTTGTACGCCGATGAGGTCATCAGTTGCGTAAGGGCGGAAACTTTTTGAGGCGAGTGCTGCGGAAAGTTGGTCTGCTACTGCGCCGTCTTCAGCTGCAATTGTGACGGCTGTTGGCAAGCCCTTTGCCACGTCATGCGCGAAGCTTGGGCCAGACAGTGCTGCGGGAATAGCATCTGGCGCGACGGACTTGATCACCTCAGAAAGGAGCTGGCCGGTTGATTGCTCGATGCCTTTTGCGCAGAGAACGATTGGTGTCGCTGGCTTTAGAAACGGCTTGATCGCTTCTGTCATCGCCCGCGTTGTCTGTGCTGGTGTTACAAGCAAGAGGGCATCGGCACCGCTGACAGCATGCTTGAGGATGCCGGTAGCGGTGATTTGCTCTGTCCACTCAATGCCGGGCAGGTATTTCGGGTTCTGTTTGTTGGCGTTGATTGCGGCGATGGTTTCCGCATCGCGGGCCCATAAGGAGACTTCCCGACCTGCTCTTGCGGCTGCCAAGGCGAGCGCAGTTCCCCAAGATCCTCCGCCAATTACAGCGATCTTGTTTAGAGCAGTGGTCATGTTGTTTTCCTTATTGGGTGATGTTCAGTCGTTCACACAGTTGCTCAAGAGGGATATCGAACCCTCCGTGCATTGTTAGCTTGGACTTAGTTTCGTTGTCTGCCAAATCAACCCAGAAGAAGCGAAAGAGGATAGGATCTCCACCGTCATTTGGGCTCATTTCGTAATGATCCCAAGTCTGCTTTGCTTTTTCCTGAATTTTGAGATGGAAAAATTTGCGGCGGTGTAGCTCCGGACCTGAAGTGAGGGCATCGTCATACAGGAAGTCATGGCCAGTGAATTGCTCAAGTGCGCCGGAAACACTGAGGCCTGTTTCTTCTTCAAACTCGCGTTTGGCAGCTTGCAGATAACTTTCACCCGGGTCCAGTGTTCCACCTGGCACCTGCAATGTGCCTGCGATGTCGGTTTCCGGTTCGTCAAAAACGAGAAGATGTGTGCCGCAGGTCATATAGACGTAAGCTTTGTGCCGAGGCTGCAATGTCGTTTCCACCATGAATCAATCAAATCAATGTTGTTTGAATTTGGCAGATGTTATTTGCAGGAGTTTGTTGCAAGCAAGGCGTTATAGCAGTTTGCACATAAATAGCGGCATGACACGCGCTTTAGCACCGCATGGCTTTACCAGCAGTGTTGAAGCGTGGGTTCCCTAAAGTTCGGGAGTGAGCAAGGCGAGCAGGCAGTGCCTGCGCATTGTGAGTAAATTAGTTTCTTCGGCATTGGCTGCTCGCCTTGCCCGGGCGTTTTTGTATGAAACAAGATCTCCTCCGAAAGGCATTGGGAGCAGGCACTGTCAGCAACGCACACACTTGCCAGAGGCAAATGTGATTGTCGGTGAAAGCTAAACGCCTGCCAGTGTAGACGCCCATCGGGTGACCAGCTTCCGCTTGGTCCCTGCACTAAAGACTTTCAAGGGGTGTTTCAACGAACCCGCCAAGTGATGCGTTACTTCACCCGGTAGCCCCGCCCAGCTCACGCCGCACTGATGGACGGTCCACCAGCTGCCCGAATACGTGAGCACAAAACTGAGAATAAGCGTGGTTGAGGGTAGGGGGATAAGTTTTCAGTGTTCCAATCCCAAAAAACCCCGCAGTTACTGCGAGATCCTGAGAGGTATGCATGCTGATTGCTTTCGTAAGTTGATTAGACCTTCGCGCCTTTGCGACCGAAACCAACGACGCTTTCGGAGATTTTGTCTAGCGGCCAGCGTGGGCGTGGGGCTTCGTTCATGTCGTCACCCTTGCCGTTTTGCTCCAGAATGGAAGGGTCTTCGGCAACGAGTTTTCTCAGACGCTCTGCGCCAGCCCATGCAATCATTGCGGCGTTGTCTGTGCACAGTTTGTGCGGCGGTGCGATTAATTCTGCACTATGTTCTGCAGCAACCTCGTTTAGACGAATCCTAATTGCTTCGTTTGCTGCAACACCGCCCGCGATAACCATTTTGACAGGCGTATCCGGATAGCGCTCTTTGAATAACTCGAAGGCTCGTGCACTGCGTTTTCCGAGGACATCCGCGACGGCTTCCTGGAAGGAGGCGCACAGGTTGTTGACGGTTTGCTCGCTGACAGGCTCTTCTTTTAAGGCTGCGGTGCGCACTGCGGTCTTCAACCCGGCAAAAGACATGTCGAGGCCGGGGCGGTCCAAAAGTGGGCGTGGCAGTTTGTAGACGGTTGGATCACCAAGTTTTGCAGCTTTTTCTACAGCCGGACCGCCGGGATAAGGCAGGCCGAGCAGTTTGGCTGTTTTGTCAAACGCTTCACCAATCGCATCATCAATGGTTGTGCCCAATCTTTCGTATTCCCCAAGAGCTTTTACGAGGAGATACTGGGTGTGTCCGCCGGAGACGAGGAGCAGCAGGAATGGGAATTCAACCTGATCTGTCATGCGTGCGGTGAGGGCATGTCCTTCCAAATGATTCACTGCAATCAATGGCTTATCGATTGCCATGGCGATGGATTTTGCTGTCATCAAGCCCACGATGACGCCGCCAATGAGGCCGGGGCCAGCGGTTGCAGCAACTGCGGATAGATTAGAGTACTTCACATTTGCTGTTTTCATCGCCTGATCTACGATACCATCCAGCAACTGAATGTGGGCGCGCGCCGCAATCTCTGGTACAACACCGCCGAACGGTGTGTGCTCATCGATTTGAGAATGCACCACGTTGGACAAAATTACGCATTTGCCATCTTGATCAATCTCAAGGACAGCAGCGGCAGTTTCGTCACAACTCGTTTCTATGCCGAGGATGGTCAGCACGTTTGGTCTCCTTTGGCCGCTTGGTTTTTGTCGTTCTCTCATGCGCAAAGCATGGTTGATTTCGCGGGCCGATGATTTTATGTCGCTCATCTAACATGAGCCCCTAGCATTGGGAATGTGATCCTTGCAAACAAAACCTATAAGAATTGGTACACGTGGAAGCGCCCTGGCACTGGCCCAGGCGTATGAAACACGCGCTCGTCTCGCGAAGGCACACGGGTTAACCGATGATGACTTCGAGATTGTTGTTATAAAAACAACGGGAGACCAAATTCAAGATAGGCCTCTTTCCGAAGCAGGCGGCAAGGGCTTGTTCACCAAGGAAATTGAGGAAGCTTTGCTGGATAAGTCCATTGATCTGGCAGTTCATTCTTCCAAGGATATGCCGACAGTGCTGCCGGATGGTCTGGGCATGACCGCTTACCTTCCACGTGAAGATGTGCGCGATGCCTTCATTTCTCCAAAGGTAGAAAAACTGACAGATCTTCCACAGGGTGCTGTGGTCGGGTCTTCCAGTTTGCGTCGTCAGGCACAGATTAAGCGTCTGCGGCCTGATCTTGATGTGGTGATGTACCGCGGTAACCTACAGACCCGTTTGCGCAAGCTCGGTGAAGGTGTGGTTGACGCAACCTTCCTTGCTTACGCTGGGCTGCGTCGTCTGGGACAAGGTGATCTGGTGACGTCTTTGATGGATGTAGAGCACTTCCTTCCTGCTGTCGGGCAGGGCGCGATCGGTATTGAGGCACGTCTTGGTGATGAAGAGACGGCACGCATTCTTGCGCCGATCCATCACGCAGAGACTGAAAGCCGCCTATTGCTGGAGCGTGCTTATCTGGCTGAGATGGACGGCTCCTGCCGGACGCCGATTGCCGGTCTTTCCCATGTGGAAGGTGATCGCATCCGTTTCCGCGGTGAGGTGATCAAGCCCGATGGCAGCCAGACGCACACCGTTGAAGGTGAAGGCCCGCTAAGCGATGCTGAAGAGATTGGCCGCGAGCTTGGCAAAGAACTGAAAGCGAAGTCTGGCCCGAACTTTCTGGAGCTCTAATGAAAATACTCGTGACCCGTCCTCAGCCTCAAGCGGATAAAACTGCACAGAAGCTGATTGCTATGGGACACGAGGTGATTGTTGAGCCGATGTTGAGTTTCCAGCCGCTGACCGTTCGCGGATATGTGGCTGGGGACGCCAAAGCGATTGCTGTGACCAGCGCGAATGCGATTGAAGCCCTTGTCTTCAATGGTCTTGTTGAACAGCTACAGCACCTTCCTCTCTATTCTGTGGGCGAGGCGACAGCCAAAGCAGCAGAAGCTTCCGGTTTCCAAAACATCATCTGTGCGGATGGGGATGTTGATTCCCTTGGCGGGCTGATTGCGGACAGCAAGCAGGTGGGGCCTGTCTTTTATCCTGCTGCGATTGATCGCAGTGGTGATCTGGCCGGACAATTGGAGCAGCGGGGCATTGCCTGCCGTATGGTGGAGGTCTACCAAATGGCTGCTGCGACTGGCTTTTCTGAGAAAACCCGAGGACTGATAGAAGCAAAAGCGTTGGATTGTGCGTTGTTTTATTCTCCACGAACAATTCAAGTTTTTCTCAGCCTTTCAAATCTTGAAAAAACCATAGTGTTTCTTAACTCTATGAAAGCATTATGTGTTTCAAAGCGGGTTGCAGAGCAGGCCGGAGCGTTTGGCGAGGTTTTTACTGCGAAAACGCCGCGTGAGGATAGCTTGTTTGAACTTCTCTCTGGTTCGATAAGTTGAGAGGAAGTGATTTGAACTTCTCTGGGCCCTATGGAGAAGTCGTAGTTTGTTTGGCAAGGTGCTAATTCTCCCTGATAGCAGTTTGCTAAAGGGATGCTTATGTTAAGAAAGAGGCCTCTGAGGAGGCCTTGTTGAGATTGCGTGACTATGAAAATTGGCGCGGCTGGAAACTGCTTGAAACGCGCCATTCTAGGAGGTTTTGATGGCTGCTGATGACAAAAAGGGTGGTGCGTCCACCGGGGCAGGCTCGGGTGGTGGAACATCATCACGGAAATCTCCGCTCTCCAGTGGATCCCGAAAGCCTGTCACGATTGACCTGCCCGCGAAAGACGTTTCCAAGACTGATAAGCCTGCCACGAGCGCTGGTCCTGCGGCCAAGCCTGCTGCGAGCAAAGCGACTTCTACCAAGGCAGGCTCTGTGCCGCCAACCGGTAAACAACAATCACAATCTTCTGCGAAGCCTGAAAATACTGAAGCGACCAAAGCTGCTGCGGGTGCTCGGTCTTCTTCAACACCAGCCAAGCCAACTGCTGCTGCAAGCGCAAAGGCTGCTGCTGATGAGAAGAAGGCCACTGCGGACGCGACAAAAGCGGCAGCTGACGAAAAGAAGGCCGCTGCTGCCTCCAGCGCTGCGAAGTCTACTGCTGCGAAGACGGCAGCTGCCAGTAAAACCTCAACCGCTTCTGCTGCAAAAGAGCCTGTGAAGGGTAAAGACGATAAGGCTGGTTCGGGCGGTAAGGATACGCCTCCACCACCGCCTCCTTCCGGCAAAGGCCCTGGTGGGCCTGCTGATAAGCCTCCGCATCCGCCTAAGCAAGGCGCTGGATTTGGTGCGATGCTTGCCGCTGGCGTTATTGGTGCGCTGATTGTTGCCGGTGCTGGCGTTGGTCTGCATCAGGTTGGCATGCTTCAGATGATTGGCGCTGGCTCTGGTCAGAATGCGACTGAGGTACAGGCCCTGCTGGAAAGCTCCAAGAACCGCTATTCGCAGCTGAGTCAGGAAATTACGGCACTGAAAGATCATGCGGCGGGTAGTTTCGCTGCCAAGGAAACCATTCAGAACCTGACTGATCAGCTGGACGCGATCCAGAAGGAAACCAGCACTAAGTTGAGTGATGCGACTGCTGGTGTAACTGCAAAGGTGCAAGAACAGGTTTCTACGCTTGGTGCGGAAATTAAGGAACTGAACGAGCTCATTTCAAATGGGGCTGCTGGTGATGGTGCTGCTGTTGCGAGCATGAAGAAGACACAGGATCAGCTGGCAAAGCAGGTGGCTGATCTGACCGCAGCGTCCCGAAAAAATGCTGAGCAGGTTCTGAAAGGCATGCAAGGCAGTCTGACTGATTTGCAGAAGCAGTTTCAGGCTTTGAAAGAGGCGCCGACACAGCTGAAGGATCTTGGTTCACAGTTGGCTGTGACAGGTTCCAAGGTAGATGAAGCGCTTGCGCAGATTGGCGAGGTGACGGCTGAGCAAAAAGTTCTTGAAGGCAAGATTGAAGCGCTGACGCAGGCGAATGCCGAGACAACACAGCAGATTACTGCACGTGTTGACCGGTTAGAGAAGGCTCTTGGCACTGCAAGTGCGCAGGAGCGGGCGGCGCGCGCAATCGCGATTGCCTCTTTGCGCAATGCTGTGGATTCTGGTGAGACTTATGAGGCGGAACTGGCTGCCGTTGAAGCTGTACTTCCGGGTGATGCTGCTGAATTGGCGCCACTGAAGGCAAGTGCTGCGAGTGGTATTCCGTCCTCTGCCGCGTTGATTGCCGGATTTGGTAAGGTCGCGCGTGATATGAGTGCGGTGTCGCTGACGAGTGAGAATGATGATGTGGTTGATCGTCTGTTCTCCAGCGCGAAGTCACTGGTTTCTGTTCGGACGCCGACAGACAGTGACGGCACGAGTTCCAGCGAGTTGCTTGGCACGATGGAATCCCGGGTTTCTGCGGGTGATCTTGCCGGAGCGATTAAGGCTTATGATGCTTTGCCAGAACCGATGCAACAGGTTGGTGCAGCGTGGGCCGAGCAGGTGAAAGCCCGTTTGGCAGCAGATGAATTGGTGAAGACAATCACCGCTCAAGTTTTGAAGTCGCTTGTTTCTGAAAACAAGTAGTATCGGAAAGGAGCGAAGGACATGGTCCGCGTTCTCATCTTTTTCGCGTTTGTATTTTTACTGGCTCTTGGCGGAGCCTGGATGGCAGACCGTCCGGGCGTCGTTACGCTTGAATGGCAGGGGTATGTTGTTCAGGCAAGCTTGCTGACAGCTGTTGTTGCGTTTGGTGCTTCCATCGTGGCGTCGATTGTGGCTTGGGGCTTCTTCCGGTTGATCTGGAAGTCGCCAACTCTGGTTTCCCATTTCATGCAGAGCCGCCGGAAAGACAAAGGCTACGATGCCCTGTCTCAGGGGCTGCTGGCCCTTGGCTCTGGCGATACGCTGCATGCGCGCAAGTTTGGTCTGAAGGCGGATAAACTGCTGGATGGCAACGAGCCTGCTGCTCGCCTGCTTCTGGCGCAGGCCTCTCAGCTGGATGGCGATCATGCAGAAAGCCGTCGCCGGTTTGAGGCGATGCTGGAAGATGATCGCTCCATGGCTGTGGGTTTGCACGGCCTTTACATTGAAGCGGAACGGGAAAGTGAGCCTGCAGCTGCACGCCATTTTGCTGAGGAAGCCTTTAATCTGGTTCCGGGTTTGCGTTGGGCCGGCAATGCCGTGCTTGGGTATCAGGCCGTTTCTGGTGACTGGGAAGAAGCCATTGCAACGCTTGAGCGCAATTATGCTGCTCGCATGCTGGATAAGAAAACTCTTCGTCGCCAGAAAGCTGTTCTGCTGACTGCACGTGCTCTTGAGCTGGAGAACGAAAACCCGGATCGTGCGCGCACGCTTGCTGTTGAAGCGCATGGCCTTGCGCCCTCGCTGGTGCCTGCTGCGATTGTTGCAGCCCGTTTGCGGACGCGGACAGGTGATGTTCGTAAAGCAAGTAAGATCCTTGAGGCGACGTGGAAGTTGAGCCCGCACCCAGACCTTGCCGATGCTTACGCCCATGTTCGTCCTGGTGATTCCGTCACTGATCGACTGAGCCGCGTCAGAACACTGGCGAGCATGCGTGCTTACTCTTCTGAGGGGGCGATTGCGATAGCTGTTGCCGCGATTGAAGCCAAGAAATTTGATGAAGCGCGTGATCAGCTCAAGCGGGTTCTGCGCTCTGAGCCAACGCAACGTGCGTTCTTGCTGATGGCTGATCTTGAAGAGCGTGAGCATGGTGATCAGGGCCGCATTCGTGAGTGGTTGTCCCGCGCTGTGCGTGCGCCAAGCGACAAGGTCTGGACTGCAGACGGTGTTGTTTCCGCCAACTGGGCGCCTGTTTCTCCAAAGACAGGTCGTGTGGATGCCTATGAGTGGGCAGCACCGGAAGGTGCCGTGGATCAGGAACAGTTGATCGAGGTTATCGATGACAAGTTGTTTGAGCCGCCTGAACTGACTGCCCCTGTACAGGTTCTGAAGGAACCGGTGGAGGCGGATATCGTTGTGCCTAAACCGCAGGAGGCAGAAAAGCCCGCTGCAGTGAAGGACGAGCCTGTGGCAGCCCCAGCCGCAATGCCTGACGCCGCAGAGCCTGTTGTTGTGACAGAAACGGCGAAAGAGACATCTGCTGAGAAAAAGCCGGATGAGAAAGCCAAGGCTGAAGAGCCTCGTGCCACTGTCGTACCTGTGGAATCTTCTAGCTGGGCGCCGACCAAAGCTAATGAGAAGGCCGAGGAAAAGGTAGAGGAACCTTCCAAGACTGAGGAGGAAGGCGCGAACTCATCCTATGAAAAGCCTGAGAAGAAAGATGAGAAGCTGGTGGAGTTCCCGCTTTCTCAGCTTCCTGATGATCCTGGGCCTGAACCAGACGATGAAGATCCGAAAACGCCAAAAGATCAGAGTTTTAGGTTCTTCCGCTAAGAAAAATGCATAGGCAAGGCGGGCGTCTCTTTTCGCGTCTCTTGCCTATGTAGATTGTTGGTGGATGCATTCTCTACCAATGCAAATCATACTTGCATCTTATTGGGAGCTTGGGTATCAAACTTCCACTTTCCGGCACACCCCTTGTGCCAGTTGGAACGCCGCTGTAGCTCAGATGGTAGAGCACGTCATTCGTAATGATGGGGTCGAAGGTTCGAGTCCTTTCAGCGGCACCACTAACTCTCTGATACTTCATAATCCCCCAAAAACTTGCTCGTTTGGCTTTGTCTTATCGCCTACTCGTCGTAGGTTCGGATTTGTGTTTTTTGGTCCTTTAGTCGAACCTTTCAGCACGATGATTTCATTTGCATATATGGAGGCCATCTGGGGGTCGTGGGAGCGGGCTGCGGATGGTGTGGAGTACCGGAAGTGATTGTCGATCACCTGAATAAGTTGCGCGCGTGGTTGTTTGAAGATGCATTGCCGCTTTGGTTGAAAGCTGGCGAAGACGCCGCAAATGGTGGTTTTGCTGAGACCATCACACTGGACTGTGAAGGCAGTGCGGATAACAGACGTGGTCGCGTCAACCCTCGTATGGTGTTTGTGTATTGTGAAGCCGGACGTCTGGGCTGGGATGGCCCCTGGATGGATGTTGCTCTGCGCACGCAAGCCTATGTGGAGCGGGTGTACGGCACTGCTGATGGATATATCGGTGCGCTTGCTACACCAGATGGTGAGCTGCTCGATACTTCGTTTGATCTTTACAATCAGGCCTTTGCGCTACTGGCTCTTTCCAGCATTGCTGATGTGAACAGTGAACAGCGTAAGGAAGCCTGTGCGAAAGCCGGGGCTTTGCTTGATGTGTTGAAGAGCCGCTTCAAGCACCCTGTTGCTGGCTTTCAGGAAGCTGAGCCTGTGCGTGCACCACTGGGTGCCAACCCGCATATGCATCTGTTTGAAATGTGCCTTGAGTGGGAGCGCTCTGAGAATCTGAGCACTGAGCAGAAAGCTGTCTGGTCCGCGCTGGCAGATGAGCTCGGAGAGCTTTGCCTCAAACACTTCATCTGCGAGAAAACGGGCGGTTTGCGGGAGTTCTTTGCGCTGGACTGGTCTCCGATGCCGGGTGATGAGGGCAGGGCGCTTGAGCCGGGGCACCACTTTGAGTGGGCTTGGTTGCTGAGCCGCTGGAACAAGCTGCGTGGTGATGGGCGTGCCAAAGCTGCTGCTGCACGTCTCTTTGAGATTGCGGAGGTCTACGGTGTGGATCGTGAGCGCGGTGTTGCGGTGATGGGCATCAATGATGACTTCTCCATGCGTGATCCACTGGCGCGTCTGTGGTCTCAGGCCGAGTGGCTTAAAGGCTCTATCGCCATGCTGGAGAGTACTCCTGAAAGTGAGTGGCCTCGGTATCGCCAATCCATGCAGGATGCGCTGAAGGCGTTGGAGCTGTTCTTTGAGGATGTGCCAGCAGGTCTCTGGAAAGACAAGTTTTTGCCGGATGGTAGCTTTGTGAAGGAAGCGGCGCCGGCCAGCTCACTCTATCACATCATCTCGGCGATTTCTGAACTCGACCGTTTTTCAAAAACTGAGGTTGGGCAGAAAGTGGTTGTTTGTGAGAGCACTAAATAGCGGTTCCTGCAGTATAGATTGGGAGAATTATAATGGTTAAATGGGGTGTGCTCTCGACTGCACGGATTGGCCGCGACAAGGTTATTCCTGCGCTTCAAAAAGCCAAGGGCGTTGAGGTTGTCGCGATTGCTTCTCGTAATGAGGAGAATGCGAAGAAGGTTGCTGCTGAATTAGGTATTGAGAAAGCCTATGGCTCTTATGAGGCTTTATTGGCCGATCCTGATATTGATGTGATCTACAATCCGCTGCCAAACCACATGCATGTGCCAATGACGATTGAGGCTGTGAAGGCTGGAAAGCACGTGCTTTGCGAAAAGCCGATTGCGCTTGATGCAGATGAAGCGCGTCTTCTACTGGAAATGCCGGACAATCGCTTTGTTATGGAAGCCTTTATGGTGCGCGCGCACCCGCAATGGCAGCGAGCGCTTGAGATTGTTGAATCCGGTGAGCTGGGCAAGCTGCAGAGCATTCAGGCGTTCTTTGGTTACAGCAATCAGGATCCGCAGAACATTCGCAATAAAGCAGAGCTTGGCGGTGGTGGGCTGATGGATATTGGCTGCTACCCGATTGTGGCGTCGCGTTACTTCTTTGATGCTGAACCAGAGCGTGTTGTGAGCCTTGTTGATCGTGACAAGAACTTTGGCACGGACCGTCTGACGTCTGTGATGATGGATTTTGGTGAGGGGCGTCAGGCTCAGTTTACGGTCTCAACCCAGTCTGCACCGTATCAGCGGATCAATCTTGTGGGGACAGCCAAGCGTCTGGAAATCCTTATCCCGTTCAATGCACCTGCTGGTGAGGAGACGATCTTGCGTCTCGATTCTGGCAGTTTGCCGGGGGATGGTGCGATTGAAGTGGAGCGCGTTGCTGCCTGCGATCAGTATACGCTGCAGGGAGAGCTGTTCTCTCGTGTGGTCAAAGGTGAAGAAGAGCTGCCTTATGGCGTTGCTGACGCGATCCAGAACATGGAAATCATCGATGCGATTGTTCGTTCTGAACGCAATGACAGCTGGGAGACCGTTGGGTCTCCCGACTGAATGTCTTGCTGGTGTTAGAGCATGTTGCGCTCATTTGCATTCACGCCTCATGCCCTAACTTCCTTATTTTGAGCGAATTCGTGTCGTTTGATTGAACACAATCAAACGACACGCGCTCTAGACTTTTTCGCCTCTGATGGAATACAGGTTGTCGCGATTGAGCGTGTTGAGATCGCGACGGCCACACAGTGCCATGGTGGTATCCAATTCCTTCTGGATGATCTCCAGTGACTGTGTCACACCCTGCTTGCCGCCTGCGCCCAAACCGTACAGGAATGGTCTGCCGATGTAGGTGCCTTTTGCGCCGAGACAGATGGCTTTCAGCACATCCTGACCTGAGCGAATGCCACCATCGATGTGGATCTCCACCTTATCACCGACCGCATCCACGATTTCCGGCAGGATCTCGATGGAGGATGGTGCGCCGTCGAGCTGACGCCCGCCGTGGTTGGAGACGATGATCGCGTCACAGCCAGATTCAGCAGCGAGACGGGCGTCTTCCTTGTCCAGAATGCCTTTGAGGATCAGCGGGCCACCCCACCGTTTTTTGATCCACTCAATATCATCCCAGCTCAGGCGCGGGTCAAACTGCTCTGCTGTCCATGAGGACAGGGAGGAGAGGTCGCCAACACCTTTTGCATGACCGACAATGTTGCCGAAGGTGCGGTTTGGCGTTGTGAGCATTTTCATGCACCACATTGGGCGTGTTGCCATCTGCCAGATGTGTTTTGGTGTAAACTTTGGCGGGGCAGACAGGCCGTTGCGCAAATCTTTGTGGCGTTGACCCAGGATTTGCAGGTCGAATGTGAGAACCAGTGCAGAACAGCCTGCGTTCTTTGCGCGGTCGATCAGGGCGTTGATGAAGTCTCGATCCTTCATAACGTAAAGCTGGAACCAGAATGGCTTCGTGGTTTTTGCCGCAACAGCTTCAATAGAGCAGATGCTCATGGTTGAAAGCGTGAAAGGTACGCCGAATTCTTCAGCTGCCTGTGCGGCGAGAATTTCGCCATTGGCGTGCTGCATTCCGGTTAGACCGGTTGGTGCCAGCGCGACCGGCATGGAGACATCCTGCCCGACCATCTTGGTGGCAAGTGTGCGGTCTGTCATGTCGACCGCGATGCGCTGACGCAGCTTGATCTTCGCGAAGTCGCTCTCGTTTGCCTGATAGGTGCTCTCGGTCCAAGAACCAGAGTCGGCATAATCGAAGAACATCTTTGGAACGCGTCTGCGAGCACGCTCTTTGAGGTCACTGATTTCTAGTATTGGTGCCATGTACGGGCCTCCCCCCGAAACATTAGTTTTTATGTATAGAGGGATTGCACGTATCGGTGATATGTCAACATTACATGTATACGACTTCAGTCTACCAGTATTGGGAAAAGCGTTATTCGCATTCATCTATGAATGCCGTAAGTACTCTGAAATATCTTTGAATTGTCGGTGCTGACTAAAGCGTAACGGTCAAATAACTATCTGAATTTGCTTGTTTTGTTTGTTTGCATAAACGTTTGGCGAGTGTCTGGTCGAGACTTCATCTTGCGTAGGTACTATTTGTGATATGTAACTGAAATATATCTCAAAAAAACGACATAGGCTCACTTTGCCGATGCCTAAAAAATAGATTTAGTGAGTGAAAATACGTAACTTGTCGATGCGTGTTGGTGGGGTGGGGACCTGAAATTTCATGTAAGAGCGAATGTAGATAAGAGAGGCGATGCTATAAAAGAGGGGCGTTGGCAGTGAGTGCTGGCCTTGCCGTCTCGTTGAGCAATCCGGGCGATGAGTTCTTCTGATTTTGCGCAGCTGGGAAGGTGGGAAGCAGAGGTGCAGCTTCCCATTCTTAGTATATGTATGGGAGGATCAGAGAGGCTTTGTGCTCTTATTTCTTCTGCCGACTGATCCAGGCCATCCAATTGTAAAACCAGTTCCGAAGGTTATCTCCGCACCGTTTAAGCACATTGGATATATAGTTCATGGCTTACCCTCCATGTGCAGTTTTAGCTGCCTCAATGGTGAGCTCAATTAGCTAAATGCAAATGAAAGAACTGCTTCAAGCTTTAAGTTTGGATGGTGACGTCATGATAACTCACCATCCAATTGGCCGTTTACATGTCGGTGATGACCTTGTCTGCTTCGGCCTTTCTCATTTCCAGATCTTCTGTCTTACTCGTCGTAAGATGTGCGAGTTGATCCCAATAAGTGCGGCCTCTCCATCGTATGAATGAGCCAAACTCAAACCAGAAGGCAGCGAGGCTAAATACAACGCCGCCTATGATCCAAAGCCAGAAATTTCCTTGTTCGAGGTTTTGAAGTAGTTCCTGAGCTTGTTTTCCTGCTTCTACCAAATCTAGTGTGATGATCTGATAAAGCGAGTAAAGCCCAAACAAGGCTGTGATGATGAGAACTGCTGCTTTAAAATACTCACGCTTTAACGCTGACTTTAGATCAGGCTTCTGAAGAGAGGCATTATATACAGTCAGCTTAAATAGACGTTTTCCTGGGGTTTGACCCATTTTTGCAAGAAACAACGCAAATATAAAAGGGGCGAGTAAATAGAAAAACGGCTCTGACGGCAGGTATGTTCTTTGATTGCCGTGTTCGTCAGAATAGTAGTTGACCGACACAGAACGTGTAGTATTGCCTTCTTTCCAGAATTTTTGGAGCGCCGTTATGTGGAAGCTACTTGCAAACATGTTTGTCTGCTTACAGAGAACTTGTTGGTGCTGATGGCCTGGCTCCAGTGGAAGGATCTCATCCATAAGCTCCTGTGAGATCATACCAAATTGAGGCGCGCAGGCAGTTGTCTTGAGAAGTTCTGGCGCGAGAAAACGCGTAGAAAATACACTGTTATATGCGACGATAATTGCAGTGATGACAAAGCCTAGGATAAACAGATCTATTAGGTACGCGAATGCTCTTCGCCAGAAGTACTTTGCAGTCATTGGATATGTGCCGGCGTTTAATGCTAAGTATCTGAGGAACAAGAGTGATCACAGATACCGCAAAGACTGATTAAAACTTTGTTTCTATATACAGTCTTAGGTTCAAGAAAATCAAAGAATTAATCGTGCGTGAGAAACGAGAAAGAGGCCTGTTCCCGTATCATTGGTTTGTCATGCTGAGTTATTATAGTTTGTAGGAATGGTGACCCCGAGTGGATTCGAACCACTGACCTGCCGCTTAGGAGGCGGCCGCTCTATCCAGCTGAGCTACGGGGCCTTAGGCGTGTGTTATCCGGAAACCGGATCTATACGCATAAGATGTTGTCATCCGTTGAAGATGCAGCGGGTTCTCAAATATCATGAAACTTGGCTGTAGGCGAGATAGATTGCTTCTCTGTGAACAAGCTAGGTATCAGTTCAAACAAGAGAATTTGCTCACTGGGTATCTTCTGTGTTTGCTCTCTGAGAGTTCTCGGGGGCGTTCTGGCTGCGTTGACCTGATATAATTCCCAATTATGACTTTGCGGGTGGGTTGTTGTGTTTAGGCGATCTGTTGCACTTTTCTACTTGTTGTTGGGCCATATGGGAGCCGTGTTAGCGGTGCCGTGTGATGAGGGTTTGTTTCTTGATGAGAGTTTGCCGACTATCAGGATGAATGAGGTTCTCGCAAATCCTTTGAGGTTTGCCGCGAGTGATGGTGAGTTTTATTATCTCGCAGATTTAACAGTGCCAGAGCAGGGCCTGTTGTTGATTGATGACTTTTTTGAGGAACGGGAAGTCAGGATAAAAGCGTTGAAGGCGCAAAAGGATCGGTGGGGACGCCGCCCTGCGATTCTGCTCGATCCTGAATTGGGTGATTTGTCAGTCAGACTGGTCAAAGCCGGAATGGCCATTGTTAGGCCACAATTAAGAGCTTTCAATTGCTTGAAATTCCTTATTAATTTGGAGAGTGTGGCTCGCGAGAAAAATGTTGGATTATGGGTCATTAAAAATGTAATTAATGATTATAAGTCAATTAGCTACGAGCAAATCGGTCATTACGGAATTGTGGAAGCCGAGCTGATTTCTCTTGGGCAAACACGATCCAAAACATACTTGAATTTTGGTGAGCGCTGGACAGAGGATTTAACCGGGATTATTCAAAGGGGAACGCTGGCGGATTTTTCGGAGTTCGGGCATGATCTTTCAGTGATGAAAGGTAAGCGAGTTCGCCTCAGGGGCGTTATGCAACTGAACCAAGGACCATTAATAGAGCTAAAGCACCCAGCGCAGTTGGAGCTTCTGGACTAAGGCAAAGAGCCGGAAACGCGAATGACTTTGAGTAGTGCATTGTCTGGACTTCAGACAAGCCTGAGAATGCTAGTGATATCTGCAGTGACCGTAGCTCTTGTTGCGTGTCAGCTGACCGGCTCTGCCAATCAAGGCGCTCAAAAACCAGGTAGCTTGCGAACTGGGCTTGGAAGCGACGTTGGGGCGAGAGAGCATCCGCGTGTCGTCGCGACTTATGGCGGTGTCTATAAGGATGGTAAGGCTGAAGCAGCTATTGCGCGTGTTGTTGGTGGCCTTGTTGCAGCTTCAGAAGACCCAGAAGCGCACTACCGTATCACTTTGCTCAACAGCCCTGCAGTCAATGCCTTTGCTCTTCCTGGTGGTTATCTTTATGTGACGCGTGGGTTGTTGGCGCTTGCCAATGATACGTCAGAGCTTGCTGCTGTGCTTGCTCACGAAATGGCACATGTGACAGCACGCCATGCGATCAAGCGCCAACGTCAGGCTGAAGAGGCTGAGTTCGTCACCAAAGTGATGACCAATATCGGCAAAGATCAGCAGACCATTGATGCCGCAGTCAAGGAAAAGCAGGTTCAGTTCGCGCGCTTTTCTCAGGAGCAAGAGCTTGAAGCCGATGATGTGGGTGTGAGAACACTTGCTGGTGCTGGGTATGACCCTTACGCCGCAGCGCGCTTCCTGAACACGATGGGGCAATTTGCGCGCTATCAGCAGCTTGGTGGGCAAAGTAGTTCTGCGCCAGACTTTCTTTCTTCTCATCCGAACACGCCTGATCGTATTCAACGCGCTGTTCGTAGTGCACGGCAGATTGGTGCGCCGGGGATTGGTCTGAATGGTCGTGAAGACTATCTGACCAGTTTGGATGGCATGTTGTTTGGTGATGATCCTCTGGAAGGATATGTTCGTGCGCGGCAGTTCCTTCACAAAGGTCTTGGCATTTCCTTCAGTGTTCCAAAGGGGTTTGTGCTTGAGAACTCTGCTGAGGCTGTTTTGGCAAGTAATAACTCCGGTACAGCGATGCGTTTTGATGGCGCTGATTTGACGGGATATGCGAGTTTAACCGATTATATGTTATCTGGCTGGATCAACGGTCTGATTGATAACAGTGTGCGTCCGACCACGATCAATGGTCTGCCAGCCGTTATTGGCTCTGCAATTACAGACGGTTGGTCTTTCCGCATTGGTGTGGTTCGTATCGGATTAACTGGTTATCGGTTTATTTTCGCAAATCGCTCGCCAACGGCTGTATTTACTCGCGATTTTGAAAAATCGCTCGGTAGCTTCCGACAGCTGAGCCCAACGGAGCAAGCTCGGCTTAACCCGCTTCGAGTTAAGATCATTCAGGCTAAGGGTGGCGAGACAGCTCGTAAGCTTGCTGTTGGTATGAGCGGTATTGAGCCGTCGCGTCGTTTGGAACTGTTCACGATCCTCAACCAGGTTAAGGCGAACCAACGCTTCAAGCCAGGTGAGTTGCTCAAAGTCATCACTGATTGAAGTAGCCCGTTTTTAAGCAGGGCTAGGTAATTCACATCAGTTTTTAACGATGTATTTTATGAGCTGCTGGCGTCATAACCATCCGAGTGCACAAGGGCATCTTTCAATTTTTGCATTGCGCGCGATTCAATTTGTCGAACGCGCTCTTTTGAGACGCCGAGTTTCTTACCAAGTGCTTCCAACGTAACGCTCTCATCTGCGAGTTTACGGTCTTTAATGACCCTTTGCTCACGTGGCAGCAGTGTTTTGATTGCATTGGATAGGCGGTGCTTTGCGCGCTCCTGGTCTAAATGCACCTCGACAAGCTCATCTGGAAGAGGCTCGTCAGCTGCAAGGGTATCTTGTAACTGAAGGTTTGTTTCGCTGCCTTTCAGGCTGGCATTGAGGGATGTATCACTCCGGCTTAGTCTGGAAGACATCATTCTGATGTCTCTCAGTTTTGCTCCTGTCTTTTCAGAGATACGCTGATGCAGCTGTTCTTCATTCAGATCTGGGTTCTTGCTTGAGAGTTCTGCTCGCAAGCGCTTGAAGCCGAAAAACAACATTTTCTGACGAGATGAGGTTCCTCCGCGAACAATTGATTGGTTGCGGAGCACGTAGTCCTGAATGAATGATTTGATCCACCAAGATGCATAGGTGGCGAAACGGACGTCTTTAGAGAGCTGAAACCTGTTGGCCGCTTCCATGAGACCGATGTGGCCTTCTTGAATTAAATCAGAGAGCGGGACACCGTATGACTTGAAACGAAGTGCTTGCGCGATGACCAAGCGGGAGTGAGATAGGGACAACTTATCGAGTGATCTGTGGTCACCTTTTACAATCCAGCCTTCCAAAAGCTTGTATTCTTCTTCTTTTGACAGATACGGGGCTTTTCTTGCTAAACGGGCAAGAGGGCCGACACTCTGATCTCTTTCATAATATGCCATTTACGCCTCCCTCGATTTAACTGAGATACGGCGCTGAAGTTCATTTGGATCTTTAACAAAAAAAGAAAACCCCGCTTGGAGCAGGGCTTTCTTTTAATCAGTTAGATTAGGAGAGGCTGATTAAGCTGCCTCTTCCTGACCTCCGCCTTCACCATCAGTTGCTGGTGCAACTTTGGCAGCACGACCTGGAGACGTGGAAAGAACGCCTTCGATCTGTCTGATTGCTTCTGTGTCAGTCTGTTTCTGAACAGCTGCGATTTCACGTGCCATACGGTCTAATGCGGCTTCGTAAAGCTGACGTTCGGAGTAAGACTGTTCAGGCTGAGAATCAGAGCGATAAAGGTCACGAACAACTTCAGCGGTTGAAATGAGATCGCCAGAGTTGATCTTTGCTTCGTATTCCTGTGCGCGGCGACTCCACATGGTACGCTTCACGCGAGGTTTACCTGCGATGGTCTCAAGAGATTTCTTTACGGTAGATGCGTCAGACAGTTTACGCATTCCAACAGAAGCAATTTTTGCAACTGGAACACGGAGCGTCATCTTATCCTGTTCGAAGTCAATTACGAGGAGTTCAAGAGAGTATCCAGCTACGGTCTGCTCTTCAATTGCAGTAATCAATCCAACGCCGTGAGATGGATAAATGATGTGCTCACCTGTTTTAAACCCCTGACGCTGCGCGGTCTTTTTTGCGGGTGTGGCCATACGCTATACTTCTCCTGCGCAGTGGTTGTTTGCTGTCTGGGAGACGCAACCAACCTAGATGCAGCGCGTTCGCCGCATCTTTCTCTTTGGAAAAACGTGAAAAGTCCAATGTATGCGGAAAGCTACTTCTCGCATCAATTGGTTCCGCGTTCAAATGTGATCAGTCGAATTCTATGTTGTGGCTACTTCGGCGAATGCTGGAGTAAATTATTGTGCGCACTTCAGTGGAACTGCGACCATAAAAAAACCTCCGAATGGGGAGGGTGCAACCAGACTGCCAAATGACTGTAAAAAACTGTATAGCACATTATCCACGGATTTCCAACCTCTCTCAAGCAAGAGAGGAATTAAGACATCCGCGGATACTGTCTGGCAAATAATAAATATTTGGTAGCTCTAAACTTTTGGTACTCTAGAACACGCTGCGCTCATTTACATTCACGCATCGTAATCTAATATCTTTCGTTGAGCGAATTTTTGTCGCTTGATTGAAGCCAATCAAACGGAACGCGCTCTAGTCACCAGTGCCTGGCTTATCAGAGAAATACTTTTCGAGTTTTTCTGCAACACCGTCAAATTCAGCAGCTTCTGGAAGCTGATCTTTCTTGACGGTCAGATTCGGCCACTTCTCTGCGTACTCAGCATTAAGCTCAACCCACTTTTCCAAGCCTGGCTCAGTATCTGGGAGAATTGCATCTGCTGGACATTCCGGTTCACATACACCGCAATCGATACATTCGTCTGGATGAATGACGAGCATATTCTCGCCTTCGTAAAAGCAATCGACCGGGCAAACTTCAACACAGTCGGTGTATTTGCATTTGATGCAATTGTCTGTGACGACGTATGTCATCGCAATCCTCTTAGTCTCTGGCGCTGCAAATTTGTCTGAAGACAAATGGCACGGGCTCTCGTGGCCCTGACGATTTTCTCGTCCTTTAAACTTGTGCTCTTTGCTACCGGTTTTCAGTGGGTAGTGCAAGCGCTGTCATAGGCGAAGAGATTGCAATATTGGGGCAAAATTTGCCTAAAGTGGTCGCTAAAAAGGATCAATTTCGTTGAAGCCCCGAATCCGGGCGATTTGGCGTCGATCTCGTTTAGTTGGACGTCCTGCACCGGCCTCGCGCTTAGCGACCTGGACCTGTGTTTCCTTGGGCGGTGGAGGGGGAGACATGTCCTCATAAAGCAACTGTGCTTCAGGGGCAGGACCTCGCCGGGTGCCTAGTTTTAACACTTTAAGGATCAAAAGACGTCGCGGCATTGAGATGGTCAGTACATCACCGGGCTTTACAGCTATTTTGGCTGCCGCAATCTTATCTTTGTTCAATCTAACATGCCCGGACACTGCCAGCTTTTGTGCCAGTGTCCGAGATTTTGTTATGCGGGCATACCAGAGCCATTTGTCGATGCGAAGAGACTCTTGTGCTTCTGGTGTTGCCATATCAGTTAGCCCGAAGGGGCGACTATTTGTCGCCCTTTTCCAAGTTCTGTTTTAAGGACATCAGCGCTGCAAACGGGGAATCCGGATCCAACGGCTTGTCTTTGCGTGGAGCAGGCTTACCTTGCTGGCCGCGGTTCTGGTCTTTGTTAAAGCCACGGCCTTTACCACCAGGCTTACCAGGATTGCGACGCTGCTGAGCGTTGTTGCTGCGAGGACCGCCACGACGTTCGTTGCCACCGCGTGTATTGCGCTGACGTTCGTTGTTGTTGCGGCGTCCACCGAAACGACCCGGGCGCCAGATTTCAACAGTAACTGTTTCCATCTCTGGCTCGGCAGCTTCTTCTTCAGAAGTTTCAGCTGGTGCTGCTTCTTCTACTGGTTCAGCTGGGGTCTCTTCGGCTGCAGTTTCTTCTGCTACCGGTGCTACAGTTTCGCCTTCACTCTGCTCAGCTTCCGCACTTTCTGGTGCTTCAACTGGAGCTTCAGGTTTCTTGGCGACAGGGCGCTGTTCTTCGCGTGTTTCCAAACGGTAACCGAGAGACTTCAGGATGTTTGTGAAGTCTTCGCCTGCACAACCGAGCAGGGAGGTCATGGAAACAGTGACGGTGAATGCGCCGCCTTCTGGCAAAGCACCTTCTGGTGGCTCAACGCCTTCTTCCAGAGGTTTCCAGGCTACCAGCGGACGGATAATGTCTGCCAGGCGCTCCAGAATATCGACGCGTACAGCACGTGGACCACAAACGCGGAAGCCTACGACGCGATACAGTGCGCCTTCGATCTCCGGATCTACAGGAACGGATGTACGGCCAGATGCGGACAGCTGAGGGAGTTCAGTCAGGCCTTTGATCTCGCCTTTGCCTTCTTTCAGCGCCCAGAGCTGCGCGAGCAACTGGCTTGGTGCTGGTTTCAGAAGAGCAGGGACATAGATGTGATAGGCGCCAAAGCGAACACCAAGCTTGCGGAGTGAACCGCGCATCTGCTGGTCAAGCTGACGAATGTCATCAGAAATTTCCTGACGCTCAAGGATGCCAAGGCTCTCGGTCAGGCGGTATGCCACGCCACGAGCGATGCCTTCAATCTCTTCGCCCTGTTCCAGGTCGAAAAGTGGCTTCAGGAGTGTTTCGATGTGTGTCTTGATCCATAGATCAAGGCGCTCCTGCACCATATCACGTGCAGGTCCCGTCAACTGCTCATCAGCAAGAATGATCAGGGATGGGCGCAGGGTCTGTTCACCAGCTATCAGGCGGGCGATAGATTCACCCTGCCATCTTAATGTGCCGTCTGCGGAGAGGATGAACTCTTCGTTGGGCGCGCGAGATAACCGTTCTGCACGGTTTTCAATCTCGCTAGCTAGTGCTTTTTGGGCCGCAGCACGGACAGCTTTTTCTTCCTGTCCTTCTGCCGTTGCATCCGGAGCAAAGCGGAAGCCGTGAAGCTGGCCAATGTGCTGTCCTTCTACAAGGACATCTCCGGTTGCGGTGATCTCCGCTTCGAGCATTTTGTTCTCTCTCAGACGTCGCATCAATACGCTGGTTCGCCGATCCACAAACCGCTGTGTAAGCCGTTCGTGAAGGGCATCTGATAATCGATCTTCTATGCCGCGCGTCACTTCCTGCCAATGAGCAGGGTCGTTCAGCCAGTCGGCACGGTTTGCCACAAAGGTCCACGTACGGATATGTGCTATCCGGTTCGCCAGTGTGTCGATATCCCCATCGGTTTTGTCTGCCAGTTTTATCTGACTGTTAAACCAATCATCCGGAATGGCTCCATCCCGGATCAGATGGGAATAAATCCCTGTTACGAGATCTGCATGGTTTGCCGGAGCTATCTTGCGATAGTCTGGAACCTGACAGGTATCCCACAGTAATGAAACTCTTTCTTGCGTCGTCGCGAGGGAAAGAATGTCCCTGTCACGATTAGCAAGTTCGAGAACACCGATATCCTCCGCCGGAGGGGCTTTGGTCAAGCCCTCTTCTCGCGGAGAATGCTCCAAACTGCGCAAAAGTGCGCGAATCGAGGAAAAATCGAGATTTGGGTTGCGCCATTGCAGCACTTTGAGGGGCTCAAACTCGTGAGATTCGAGCTGATAGACAAGTTCGTCGTCAAAACCAGGTACCCGGCCCGTTACACCAAAAGTACCATCTCGCAAGTGTCGACCCGCTCGTCCGGCGATCTGGCCAGTCTCTGATGGAGTCAATTGACGGTACTGATAGCCATCAAACTTGCGGTGTCCGGCAAACGCGATGTGGTCCACATCCAGATTGAGACCCATACCTACAGCGTCGGTGGCAATGAGCCAGTCAACGTCGCCGTTTTGGAACAGGTCAACTTGTGCGTTGCGCGTTCGTGGAGAAAGGGAGCCGAGGACAACTGCTGCACCGCCGCGCTGACGGCGAACCAGTTCTGCGATGGCGTACACTTCATCGGAAGAGAATGCGACGATTGCAGAGCGACGCGGGAGGCGAGTGATCTTCTTGGATCCAGCGTATGTCAAAATGGACATGCGCGGACGAGTGATCACATTCAGACCCGGCATCAGCTTTTCAAGCAAGGGGCGGATTGTCGAAGAGCCAAGCAGCAGAGTTTCTTCTCTGCCGCGCAAATTCAGGATGCGGTCTGTGAAGACATGGCCACGTTCCAGATCACCAGCCAGCTGCACTTCATCTATGGCGACGAAATCCACGTCGAGATCTTTTGGCATTGCCTCGACTGTAGAGACCCAGAAGCGTGGGTTCTTTGGGATGATCTTTTCTTCGCCTGTAATCAGCGCGACAAGATCGGGTCCCTTCTTCTCTACAAGGCGACCGTAGACTTCTCTGGCCAACAGACGGAGTGGTAATCCGATGAGGCCAGACGAGTACGCGCTCATCCGCTCGATAGCCAGATGGGTCTTACCAGTGTTCGTTGGCCCCAAAATCGCAGTGACAGACCGTGATCTTGTTGTTCGGTGCATCGTGTTCTTGTTCATCTAGAAGTGCAATTCCGTAGTCTGTGGCCAAACGTATCTCGGTACCCAATTCTTTGGCTGGGATACTGAAAATGCCCGTGCGGTGCCTCACCTAATGAAGTGGCATTTATATGGCAGAGAAAATCGCTGTAAAGCTCTGGAATGAATAAAGACGAAAAATGCTGATGAAGAGCGCTGGAATGAAGTTTCAGTTTCATACCGGCATAAAAGGGTTTTTTGCGTATACGTTATCGTCCGCGTATTGCTTTCGCTGAATAAGATGCATGACTATAACGTGCAGTATATGCCGTTTTGGATAGGTTACATCGTGTTAAATGGTTACAAGAAGCCTGAGGTTGTGCGAGTTATGTGTAACACATTCGCCGTTGTTACTAGCCGATTTCATTAGTAAATGTCTTGTATTAGCATAAATTTTGCCAGTTCTAATTGCCCCCAGACATGCAGCGGATAAGTGTTAGATAAGGCTTGTTGCCACTTCTGTTTTAACCAGTGAGTTTCATCGGGGAGGAGTTATCCCCGCTTTCCCCTCAGCTGTATCGTTAAGTTTTTTGCATCTATGCAGAATGAAAAGAAACACGGAATCTAACTGCGATACCTTGCTAATTGCTGGAATATTTTTCCTATGTTACATACGCATCCGTATTGGTGAGTGTGCAATCTAAGGTTAACGTTTTATTAACCTGCTCCTAACAATAGCTTTTTTCAAAGAAATACTAATTCGATCTTTAAGTTTAAAGTTTTTCCTTCAGAGCTTTTCGAAAAAGACATAGTGCAATTTAACAATGTCAATATATATGGACGTAATTCTATTGGTATAGAAGTTAAATTGAATAGATTTCTTTCCCAATATGAAAACAATGAGCCTCGAATAGAAGATGGGTGATAGATACACCTTCTATATTGAGTGGATATTGCGTAGAGTAAGGTTGTTGGAGGCATAATATGTAGGGGTGTATAAAATGAATCCGTTGACTGCTGCACTAGAATTTGTTGAATCTATTAATAATGAAGAAACATCCGAAGGTGTTTCTAAGCGCATTGCTGAACTTGGCCAGTCTTTTGGCTTTACAAGCTTCTGTCTCGCTGCGATCCCCGAAGCTGGCGCATCCTTTGATGGGTCAATTATGTTGAGTGGTTGGCGCCCTGAGTGGCAACAACGTTATCTCGACCGTGATTACGTACAAAACGATCCGATTGTTGCGAAGGCGCGCACTGCAAGTCGTCCATTCTTATGGTCAAGCGTTGCTCGTGATCGCAATATTACTGCCGCTGCACAGCAAGTTCTGTCCGAAGCGCGTGACTATGGAATGTATGACGGCGTCTGCGTGCCAGTACATGGCCTTCAAGGCTATCAAGGCATGTTGATCTTTGGTGGGCCGGAAGTACGTCTGAATGAACGCGAAATCAGTGTTCTTCATCTCGTTGGCATTTACTCGAGCAATAAGGTGCGCGAATTGATTGGTGCTAATACCAGTCGGCCCCGCCATCGCCTTACCCCTCGTGAACTTGAATGCTTGAAATGGTCTGCTGCAGGGAAGACAAGTTGGGAGATTAGTCAGATCCTGAGTATCTCTCAGCATACAGCAGATTGGTATCTGGCTTCCGCTGCCAGAAAACTGCATGCTGCAAACAGAACACATGCTGTGGCCGAGGGTTTCCGGCTGGGCTTAATTCGTTAAGCCAAAATGACACCTACCTATGCTCTCGGCAGGGTTCGCATCGCGAATCCTGCTGTTTGCACATGAGCGATCGGATAAAAGTTGCACCTTTAGTCGTAAAAGTAGAAAATTTTTCGTGAGATATATTAGAGAAGTCAAAATTTAAGGTGTGTGTGTATATATTTTTACGTGTTTAGTTTTTCTCAATTGTACGATAAATTCCTTAGAATTTCCCCGTTTTCTTAATGTTTTGTGACCCGCTAAATATAGTAATGGCTCAAGTGACTATAAATTAATCTTTCCATAGAGGGATTTGCTCGACTATAAAGCCCCAAAATACATAGAGACTGGGGGACCTAACTTTGGCTATTCAACGAATATTGGTTGCTAACCGCTCAGAGATTGCAATTCGAGTTTTTCGAGCTGCGAATGAACTTGGTCTCCAGACAGTTGCTGTCTTTGCCGAAGAAGACAAGCTGGCTCTGCATCGCTTTAAGGCTGATGAAGCATATCAGGTTGGTAAAGGCCTGGGCCCAATTGAGGCCTACTTGTCTATCGACGAGATTATTCGTGTAGCGAAAGAGCAACGCGTTGATGCAATCCACCCGGGTTATGGCTTCCTTTCCGAGAGTCCAGAGTTTGCTGAGGCATGCGCTGAGAGCGGCATTATCTTTATCGGCCCATCGCCTGATACAATGCGCCGCTTGGGTAACAAAGTAGCTGCGCGTGAACTGGCGATTAAAGCTGGCGTTCCTGTTATGCCTGCGACGGATCCGCTTCCAGAAGATATGGAAGAAGTGAAGCGTCTTGCTTTGCAGATCGGCTATCCGGTGATGCTCAAGGCATCATGGGGCGGTGGTGGCCGCGGTATGCGCGTTATTCGTGATGAAGAGACGCTTCTTCGCGAAGTTGTTGAAGCGAAACGTGAAGCGAGAGCTGCGTTCGGTAAGGATGAGGTTTACCTCGAGAAGCTTGTTGAGCGCGCCCGTCACGTTGAAGTTCAGATCCTCGGTGATCAGCACGGCAGTCTCGTACATCTGTTTGAACGCGATTGTTCTATTCAGCGCCGTCACCAGAAAGTGGTTGAGCGTGCGCCTGCGCCATATCTTGATGAAGAAAAACGCCGTGAGCTTTGTGAGTATGGCCTGAAGATTGGCCGTGAAGTGGATTATTGCGGTGCGGGCACCGTTGAGTTCCTGATGGATGCGGATACCGGCAAAGTTTACTTCATTGAAGTGAACCCACGTATTCAGGTTGAGCATACCGTTACTGAAGAAGTTACCGGCATTGATGTGGTTCGCGCGCAGATCCGCATTGCAGAAGGCGGCCGCATTGGTGATAAAACGGTTACCGGTGTTCCGGAGCAGAACGCGATTGAGTTGAATGGTCATGCGCTTCAGTGTCGTATTACGACGGAAGATCCTGAGCACAACTTCATTCCAGATTATGGTCGCCTGAGCGCTTATCGTGGTGCGACCGGATTTGGTATCCGTCTTGATGGTGGCACGGCTTATGCCGGTGCGGTGATCACCCGCTTCTATGATCCACTGCTTGAGAAAGTGACTGCCTGGGCACCAACACCAGAGGAAGTATGCGCACGTATGGATCGTGCACTGCGCGAATTCCGTATTCGCGGCGTTGCGACCAACCTGATTTTCCTTGAGCGGATCATTGGGCATGCGTCCTTCCAAAACAATTCTTATACAACGCGCTTTATTGATGACACGCCTGAGCTGTTTGAGAACATTAAAACAGCTGACCGTGCCACGAAACTGCTGAACTACATTGCTGATGTCACTGTAAACGGCCACCCTGAAACAAAGGGACGTCCGAAACCACCAGCTGATGCACCGGCACCTGTGGCGCCGAAGTTCAAGTTGCCAGTAATGGACGGGACGCGTCAGAAGCTGGAACAACTTGGCCCTAAAGAGTTTGCCAAGTGGGTAAAAGCTCAGCCGCAAGTGCTTGTTACAGACACAACGATGCGTGATGCGCACCAATCTTTGCTTGCTACACGTATGCGTACCTACGATTTGGCGCAGGTTGCTGATAGCTATGCGCAGGGTTTGCCTGAGCTGTTCTCTCTGGAATGCTGGGGTGGCGCGACCTTTGATGTGTCCATGCGCTTCCTGACAGAAGATCCGTGGGAGCGTCTGCGTCTTGTCCGCGAGAAAGCACCTAACTTGCTGATGCAGATGTTGCTTCGCGGATCCAACGGTGTGGGTTACGCAAACTATCCAGATAACGTTGTTCAGCATTTCGTGCGTCAGGCTGCAGAGTCTGGTGTTGATGTTTTCCGTGTGTTTGATTGCCTCAACTGGGTTGAGAACATGCGTGTGTCTCTGGATGCGGTTCAGGAACAAGGCAAGCTGTGTGAAGCAGCGCTTTGCTACACTGGCGACATTCTGAACAGCGCACGTCCGAAGTATGATCTGAAGTACTACGTCAATCTGGCGAAAGAGCTTGAAACTGCAGGTGCGCATATTCTTGGTATTAAGGATATGGGCGGTGTGTTGAAGCCGCAGGCTGCGAAGGTTCTGATTAAAGCGCTGAAAGATGAGATCGATATTCCGATCCACTTCCACACCCACGACACCTCCGGTATTGCAGCCTCTACAGTTTTGGCAGCTGTTGGGAGTGGTGCTGATATTGTTGATCTGGCGATGGATTCCCTATCAGGTCTGACATCTCAGCCGTGTATGGGCTCTGTTGTTGAAGCTCTGAAGGGAACTTCTCGCGACAGTGGTCTGGACACAGACCGTATCCAGCAGATTTCCTTCTATTGGGAAGCAGTTCGTACTCAGTATCGTGCGTTTGAGAGTGATCTGCGCTTTGGAGCTTCTGAGGTTTATCTGCACGAGATGCCAGGTGGCCAGTTCACCAACCTGAAAGAACAGGCGCGTTCGCTTGGTCTTGAAATGCGTTGGCACGAAGTGGCGAAGGCTTATGCGGACGTAAACATGATGTTCGGTGACATCGTGAAGGTGACGCCAAGTTCCAAGGTTGTTGGTGACATGGCGGTGATGATGGTCTCTCAAGGCATTACACCTGAAGATGTTATCGATCCGAACAAGGAAGTTTCCTTCCCTGAATCTGTCGTCAACATGATGCACGGTGACCTGGGTATTCCTCCGGGTGGCTGGCCTGTTGAGCTGCAGAAGAAAGTTCTGAAGGGACAAGAGCCAATCACGGTTCGTCCGGGATCCTTGCTTGAAGCTGAGGACATGGATGCGAAGCGTAATGAGCTGACAGGTATTCTTGGCCGCAAAGGCTCAGAGCAAGAACTGTCCTCCATGCTCATGTACCCGAAGGTTTACACTGAATTTGCCAAGGCCCAGGACAAGTATGGCCCGACCAGTGTGCTTCCAACGCCAACCTACTTCTATGGCTTGAAGGTCGGTGATGAGATCATGGCCGAACTGGAGCCGGGTAAGACAATGGTTATCTCTTGTCTTGCGATTGGTGAAACTGATGAGCACGGTGAAAAGCGTGTGTTCTTTGAGCTGAACGGTCAGCCGCGGAACATCCGCATTATCGACCGTACGCACAGTGCTGCAAACACACCTGCACGCCGTAAGGTAGATGAAGACAATGAACTTCAGGTGGGTGCGCCAGTACCAGGTGTTATCTCCACGCTGGCTGTGAAGGCTGGTCAGACTGTGAAAGCTGGTGATCTGCTTGTCTCTATTGAAGCAATGAAGATGGAAACATCTGTTCATGCCGAGCGTGATGGCGAGATCAGCGAAGTCTGTGTGGCTCCGGGTGATCAGCTTGATGCGAAAGATCTGATTGTTACCTTTAAGGGATAAGCCCTGAAGGTATTTGCTAGTCTGGATTAACCAGCAATGCGTTTGGTGCATGAGCACTATGCATTGCTGGTTTTTTCGTTTTGATGCGTAAAATATATATAATTGTCAATGTGTTATGTGTTTGCTTGGGTGATGCATGACGTTAGGTATTGTTACGTTCCGTAGTAGTGCGGTTGTTCCTGTCCAAGCCCTTCTGTATTCAGCGCTCCAACTAATTTAACAGTGTGTTTCCCAATTTCTGATCTTTAGGAACTGCCTTCCTACCGGGCCAGAGTTGGGTTTTTTATTGAGGGTGCAACCGTGCAAACTAAAACAGGAAACCCAGCAGTTATCGGCCTTGCTGGATTTGGTATGACGACCTTTGTTCTTCAGATGGTGAACATTGGTCTTCTGGAAAACATGGGCCCAGTGCTCTGGCTTGGTGTTTTTGTTGGCGGTCTTGCGCAGTTGGTAGCAGGTTTCCAGACAGGTAAGACTGGCAATAACTTCGGTTACAGCGCTTTCACCATTTACGGTGCATTCTGGCTGGCGTTTGCAGGCATTCTTGTTGGCAACAAACTAGGCTTTTATACATCTTCCCATTCTGACATCGGCTTCTTCCTTCTGCCATTCACCATCTACACTGGCATTATGTTCTACGGCGCTCTGCACATTCACACTGCAGAGGCTTCCATCTTTGGCAGCCTACTGCTCGGTTTCATTCTGTTGGTTCTGGGCCATTTTGGTCCGGCGTTCTTCAACGTGATTGCTGGTTACGTGCTGATCCTGTGTTCATTCTGTGCTTGGTACGTTATGGCGCACATCATCTACAAAGATGTTTGTGGTCGTGATGTTCTGCCAGTTGGTTCTCCAATCCTGCAGCCGGGCGAAAAGATGTCTGGCGCAGAGGCTGTTGCAGCTGAGTAATCAAAGTGCGAACCTATATGAAAAGGCCCGGCAATGACCGGGCCTTTTTGTTATTTAGCTGAATGGGATGACCAATGGCTGGCGGGTTCAGATGCGTAGCCGATCCAGTTGTCCATAAAGTTGTCTAGCCAATGCAGAACTGCCGGGTCGTACACAAAACGCTCGCGGAAGTGTTCGCCGCGCTTTTTGGCTCCAGGCAATACAAGACGACTTGCTGCGCGAGTGGTCCAGCGGCTCATCATGGCGTAGGTGAGTTCCGGGTGAAACTGGATGCCGAATGCATTATCTCCCACGCGGATAGCCTGATTTTTGTAGGTCGGGCTTGAAGCCAGAAGCTCAGCGCCGGTGGGAAGAGAGAAGCCTTCCCGGTGCCATTGATAGACCTGCTGTGGCCATTTCATAAGGTCAGTGCCGGACTGAGTTGCTTCCAGCGGATAATAGCCTATTTCAACCAATCCATCATCATGGCCTGTGACTTGGCCACCAAGGTTTTTGGAGAGCATTTGTGCACCAAGGCAGATGCCCAAGAAGGGTTTGTTTTCTTTGAGCGGAACGCTGATCCAGTCGATCTCTTGCTTCACGAAATCATCAGTATCATTGGCGCTCATCGGGCCACCAAAAATGACAGAACCCGCGTGGTCAGCAAGTGTGCCCGGTAGTGGGTCGCCAAAACGAGGGCGACGAATATCCAACTCGAACCCGCGTTTGACCAATTGCTGCCCGACGCGGCCGGGATTTGATGTTTCCTGATGCAGCACCACCAGAATTTTGGCTGAGTGCTGATTATTCCGCTCTAACATTGTAAATCAAAACCTTCAGGTCGAAGAGGGGCTGCTACCGCTCTGTCGCTGAGCTACTTTGTGCTTAAGCTTCATGCGGTCTCTGGAGGACACGCCTAATAGCTCGGCAACGCGCCAAATTGTGTTGTCTTCAAATTCATGGACGGACCCATCTGCGTAGACCATTTCCCAGAGAGCCTCGATGACTGTCAGACGCTGCTCGGGCTCCAGCTTGCGCTTGAGGACTGATGTGAAGCCATAAAGATCAACTGCATCCTCATCACGTACTTTGGCGAGGTCCATCAGCTCTTTTGTGTCTTCCTCATTCAGCTCATACTGCTGTTGTAAGACGCGTTTTAACTGGTCCAGCTCCTGCTGCTCAATCTCGCCATCTACAGCGATGATATGGAACATGAGCGCTGCGACCGCTAGCCGTTCATCGTCTTCAGAAAAGCGGCCTGCCTCTTCCTGCTCGTTTGACAAGTCTTTGAAGAACTTTTTCAGGGCGTCCAGCATTCATGTGCTCCATGCAATTATTGGTTTTCTTGCACTTTTAAATAGTGCTTTTCTGTTGTGCTTAAAGGTGATTCAGATCCGAATGGAATACTATTGATACGCAAAAACAATTACAAAAGCCAAGGAAAAGGACAGAAATACGCCAATTTGAAGCCATGTGATACTGCGACAATTGGGAGCAAATATGATAGAACGCACTGGCTCAAGGTAGGTTGTGCTTTTGTTCTGGGTCTTGAGAGGCTTTAACCAATCATAATTTAGACGTTTTCTACGGGCTTTTTGCCCTGTATTTGTTGAGTACAAGCTGCTTACATGAGAGTCCTTTTTCGGGCCTCACGAAATCGTCCACTAGGATACTAAGACTAAATGAAACGCTCTCTTCTTATTTTTGGAGCTCTTGCCGCTCTTGCGGTTTGTGGTCTGGTGCTTGCACCGCTTCTCGTTCCGCAGAAACAGCTGAAAGCCCAAATTGCAGAGTCTTTTGAGACAGCAACCGGATGGAAGTTGCGTCTTGACGGGCGCACGAGTGTGGATCTGTTTCCGACACTGGCGATCGAAGTTGACAATGTTGGCGTTGCAGGTGTTGCGCGAGCTGACGGGATTGAGTTTGCACGGGTTGAGAAAGCCCGGTTCGAGCTGAACTCTCTGCGTTTGCTGACTGGTGGCAACATCATCCGCAACATTGAGCTTGTCGAGCCAAAGTGGACGCTTGAATTTGATCAGAAAGGCGGTGCGTCCTGGCAGCCGCAGCTTTTTGAGGGTGAAGAAGGGGAAGCCTCTCTGGTTGCTGCAAATATTGCAGGACGAGTTGCTTCCTTTATGCAGCAATTGGACTTAGACACCGTCAGCATTCAAAAAGGTGTCGTTTCTTACAGTGAGCCAGAGCAAGAAGCACCAATAGTTCTTTCTGAGATTGATCTTGTGCTTAATTTCGAGCATGGCGGTGACGGCCTGACAGCCGAAGGTGCGTTTAATCAGAGTGATGAGCGTTATGTTGTTGGGGGCCGTGTTGGATCAGTCACCGCGCTGAGCGAGGCTCGCGCGACGTCTGTTGAAGCTCATGTAACTGGGCCCGCACAAGAGAAAGTTGGTTTTAATGGCCAGCTTGCCTTTGGTGCACGGCCTGTTGGCACACTGCAAGTTTCTGTTGAGCTGCCGAGCCTTGCTGCCGTTGCTGCGCAACATGATGCGGCCTTTCCAGAAGGGGTTGGCAGTGGTGCACTGACAAGTGAGTTGCAGTTCCGTCAACGTGGGGTTCGCACAAAAGACCTTTCCATTACCGCTGGTTCTGTTGGCTTTGGCGGCAACATTGCGTTGAACTACCTTGAAGACGGCTATGAGTTGAAGGGACAGGTCAGCGGGCAGTCCTTGAATTTTGAGCAACTGCTTCGCCTGGTAGGGCTAGATGCCCCTGCATCCGGTTTTGCCAATGTGGATGCATCTTTCTACGGCGTTGGCCAATCCTATGATGAGTTGGTTGCTGCGCTGGAAGTTGATGGTGGTGCGATCCTTCGCAAGGGGCGTGTCGCTGACATTCGCCTGCCAAATATGCTGGCGGTTGAAGGGCGCGACGAAGCTCTTGATGACATGGATCTGACTTTTGTCTTCTCAGGCCTGTCTCAGCCACTACAGCTGCAAGGCACTGCGCGCTGGCATGGTGAGCCGATTGTTTTGCAGGGTGGTCTCCGTTCTGATGCGAATATAGATCTCGCGTTCTCCAGTGAGATGTTTTCCGGGAGTTTGACTGGTCCGTACTCATTGCGTGATGGCTTTGATGGGATCTTTGCTTTCCAGACAGATGACTTCAACAATTTTGCCCGTTGGTATGGTCGACCGCTCCCTCGCTATCTGCGCGGTCAGAAGTTGGAGCTTTCTGGCCAGTTTGAAGCTGATGACAGTGGTGTCGCCTTTGAAAATGCGCGGTTTGTACTGGATGATACAAGCCTCGAAGGAACCGGTCGTCTGGATACAGGCGAAGTTCCTAAGCTGAGCGGAGAGCTGGAAGTTGCGCACGCGTCGTTCGACAAGATGTTCTCTCGCAGTGATGAAAAGAATGCCAAGGGCGAAGGCGCTTATGATTTCTCCGTCCTGCGCAGCTTTGATCTGGACCTGGCGCTTTCCATTCAGGACCTGAAGCTCGGTGCGCTTCGTGGGCAGAATGCAGAGCTGAAAGCTGCGCTGTCTGATGGCCGGCTGGCTTTGAATGTTGCCCGTGTCGGTCTTTATCAGGGTGAGGGCGCTGGCAAGCTTCTTTTAAACGGAGCAACGGTTAAACCGGGCGTCGCTGCTGAGTTTTCGCTGAAAGGTATTGATGCAGCTCCATTCCTTGCTTCGCTTGGAGATATGCCACGTGTTGATGGCAATCTGTATGCTGAACTGGATGTGAGCACCTCCGGCAAGACGCCTAGTGATCTCTGGGTCAATATGGGCGGTGCACTCAGCTTCCAGCTTGGCAATGGTATGTTGCATGAACTGGATGTGGATCGGTTGGTTGCTTCTGTCGAAGGCAAAGGCATTACAGGTTGGCCGTTTACTGACAGTGATCAGACTGAGTTTTCCAGCTGGGGTGCAGATGTGATCTTTGAGCAGGGCACCGCAGAGTTTCAAGCACTGACGTTGCAGAGCAAAACCGCGCTGATTGAAGGGCGTGGTGCGATCAACATCAAAGACGGGGAGGTGCTCTGGTATTTGCAGCCAAGCCTGCTGGACCAATCTAAGTTGGATGATGAAGCAGCTGCAACAACGCAGACTGCGGATATTGCGCCGTTGAAGATCCGTGGATCGATCAACCTGCCGAGCTTTGAGCCTGTCGGCATTCAGGAATATGCGAGTGCTTCCTTTGGTGATGTGAAGCAGACACAAAAGCTTTCTGAGAAGCTGGCGAAGGACCTTGAAACTGCAAAGACAGTTGAAGAGGCACAGCGTTTGAGAGCTGCTGCTGCAAAAGATGCGGCTGTTGCTTCACCTTCAACTACCGCGAATGCAGCAGCGGAGCCGGCCGTTCTTGCTCAGCCGACTGCGGAAGATAGTGATGTGACTACAGCTTCGGTTGGAGACGGCGATCTGCCTCCTCTTGCTGAAGGTGCTGTCGCGAACACTGATACTTCCAAGATTGTCATGCCTGTGGCTAAGCCGGGTGAAGCACCAGCGCCTGCGGTTGCGGCTACAACACCGAAGAAGTCACGGGTGATCGCTGCACCCAAGCGTGATTTGAAACGACGTGATGTGGTGCCGCGTGGGCCGGGGAATGTGAACGTGGAAGCCGTTGCAGATGGAACAGCGGATACGGATGCAACGTTGACCTCTCTGGAGGAGGCATTTGGGATGCCCGCTGGTTTCCTGACTGACTAATCGACTTACAAGCAAATTAAAAAGCCCGGAGCGGGGAATGCTCCGGGCTTTTTTGTTTTTAGATGAAGTCTATCTCGTTGCTGAGAGGCATCTGTCTGATGCGCTTGCCCGTTGCTGCGAAGATTGCATTTGCCAGAGCTGGCGTTGATGGCGGCGTGCCGGGTTCGCCTGCACCGCCCATGCGTGGAGAGTTCTCCAGCAGCTCAATTGTGATCTTGGGGGCTTGATACATGCGCATGGCATCGAAGGTGTCGAAGTTAGCTTGTTCAACCTCACCATCAACCCATGTGATTTCCTGTCCCAATGCCTGACTGAGACCGAAGTTGATGCCGGACATGATCTGATCCTTGAACATACCCGGATCAAGAACGATACCCGGATCGGCTACAGCCCAGACTTCTTCAATGGTGACAGTGTTGTCTGTGACGTCTACCTGAACCACTTGTGCGGTCCATGTACCGAACGAGAGAACGTGGGCGATACCACGGCCTTTGCCCGCTGGCAGAGATGTCCCCCAGCCAGACATTTCGGCCACACGCTTCAAGGCTTCCCGTGCTGGTCGGAACTCATCGCTGGTGAGGTGAGCCAAGCGGAATTCTAGAGGATCTTTGCCAGCTTTATGCGCTGCCTCATCCATAAAGCTCTCATGGAAGAAACCGTTGACTGAGTTGCCGACTGAGCGCCAGAAGCCAATAGGCACCTGAAGGTCTGCCACGTGGGCCTGACAGCGGATGTTTTCAACGTCCAGCGGCTGATTAAAGGCGCCATCGAGCACAGTGTTGTCTGGGCCTGCCGGGCTGATACCCGGGAAGATCCGTGGCATTACGCTCTGGATGATGGATGGGGACGCCACCTGCATGTCCATGGTCTTCAAAGTGCCGTCCGGTGTCACCTGACCTTTGAATTCACCGATCGCCATAGGGCGGTAGGTGTCGTGCTGCGTGTCTTCTTCGCGTGTCCAGGTCACTTTTACAGGATTTGGCGCAGTTGCTTTGGCAATGACGGCAGCATAGAGCGCAAAGTCGACTTCCAGACGACGGCCGAAGCCTCCACCGAGACGAGTGGTGGTGACGTCGATGTTCGCACTGTCCATGTCGAAATGACTGGAGACAACAGATTGAATGAGGCCGGGAGCCTGTGTTCCAGTCCAGACACGGATTGTGCTTCCGTCGTGCTGGGCAGTTGCATTCATCGGTTCCATAGTGGCATGGGCCAGGAATGGGACACGGTATTGCGCTGATACAGCTTCGCTTTCCGGAATGGATGTGAACACCTCTGCATCAGATCCGGTACCGCCTAATTCGAATGTGGCTTCTTGTGTTAGTGCGTTTTCAAGGGCGGACCACATCTGATCGGAGTTTTGAAGTGAGAGTGGATCATCCCACTCGATCTCCAAGGCTTCAGCACCTTTGAACGCTGCCCAGGTGTTGTCAGCAATAACGCCAAGACCTTCGCCAGTGATTGTTCTGATTTCGACTACATCTTTGACGCCAGGAATGGCGAGTGTTGCAGTCTTGTCGTAGTTCTTGAGGCTGACACCTTTGCGCGGGGCCATTCTTACGGTGCCGTAGAGCATGTCCGGTAGTTGTACGTCGATGCCGAAAATTCGGCCTCCGGTGACTTTGTCTTTCAGCTCAACACGCTTTTGGGTTTTGCCAAGGATCTTCCAGTCACTGGCCTTCTTAAGCTTCATTTCGCTTGGTGGCGAGACCGCGGCTGCTTTGCTTGCCAGCTCTCCATAAGTGACGGACTTGCCAGAAGCTTTGTCTGTGATGGTGCCATCTGCAAGTGTGAGATTGTCTTCTGAGGTGCCGAAGTGTTCTGCTGCTGCTTTCAGTAGGACGAACTTTGCGGCATATCCAGCTTCGCGCATCTTCACGAAGGCATCCGTCGTGGAGGAGGAGCCGCCCGTCATGTTCAGGCCGAGGAACTTGGCGACGATTTTCATAGAGCCACGTGCAAGTTCAGCTAAGACACTCTCATCATAGAACGGGAAGGGCGTAGATTCTTCCAGCATTGCTGCATTGAAGTAAGCCGGGCTGGATGGGCCGTGCTCGACAACCACCTGTTCCAGTGGAACTTCCAGCTCTTCGGCGACCAGAGCTGCCAGTGTTGTGTGGACGCCCTGACCCATCTCAGCACGTGGAGCGATGATAGTGATGGTGTTGTCTTCATCAATCATCACATAAGGATTGAAGGGCGTTTCTCCCTCAGCCTTCTTGGCATCCAACGGGTTTGCGTAGGGCTTCTGGTAGAAATAGAAGCCCACGGCAAGGCCACCGGCGGCCGCAACGCCAAGGCCGAGAAAGGCACGGCGGGTGTATTTTCCCAATCGGCTCATCTTCAAGCTCCCAGCGTTTGTGCTGCGTCTTTGATCGCGGCTTTGATTTTCGGATAAGTGCCACAGCGACATAGGTTGGTCATAGCATCGCTGATATCTTCATCTGTCGGGTCTGGATTTTCTTCCAGTAGAGCGACAGCAGCCATGATCTGACCGGATTGGCAGTAACCGCATTGAGGGACGGAGTGTTTCATCCATGCTTGCTGAACAGCATGCAGCTCACCGCCTTGGGAAATGCCTTCGATGGTGGTGATCTCACCTTCGACTTCTCCAACAGGCTGAGAGCAAGAGCGCACGGCCTCCCCATCAATCAAAACAGTGCATGCGCCGCAAGCTGCGATGCCGCATCCAAATTTAGGGCCTTTGATATCCATTATGTCCCGAAGCGCCCACAGAAGTGGCATTTCCGGGTCGGCTTCAATCTCTTGTTTTTGACCATTCACGGTCAGAGGTATTTTCGGGTACATTTGTTTGGCGATCCCGTAAATTTATAGTTAGGAGACTTTTGTTCTCTTAACTTATGGTCTGACGGATGTTTGTCAATGGACCCTGCCAAGTTTAATTGACATGGATTGGAATGAGACCTATCACCAAACTATGACCAACCAGAGTTTTCAGCGCGCCAGATCTGCCGAAGCGAAGGCACAGCGCCATAATGATCTTATACGTGCCGCAACTTGCGTGCTTGAGCAGGACGGCGTAGATGGACTGACCTTGCAGGCGATTGCCAGCCGTGCAGGTATCGTGAAATCCAACATTTATCGGTATTTTGAAACACGGGAAGCCATTCTGGTTGAGTTGCTGCTGCGTGATTTTGTGAAGCTGATTGAAGATCTGGAGCAGGAAGTTCCGGGTGAGATGGCTCCTGCTGATATGGCCAAGCTTCTGGCTGAGATGTTTGCCTCTCGTCAGGTGTTATGTGAGCTGATGAGTGAAATTGCTCCGACAATGGAGAAGAATATCTCCATTGATTGTGTACGCGATTTTAAACGGGTATTGCTGGTGGAGGCTGCTCGGGCAACGAGTGCTTTGCAAAAAGGGCTGCCGTGGCTTGAGGCTGAAGAGGCGATGAATGTCTTCTTCAGCATTCACGTGTTCGTTGCCGGACTATGGCCAGTGACTAATCCACCGCCAGTTCTGGTGACACTCTACGAGGAGCCTGAGTTTGCTCTACTTAAGTACGAATTTGCTCCGGCTTTGTTCGGCATGATCACCGCGCACCTGCTGGGCTTAGAGGCAATGAAAAAGCTCAGCGCATAAATGCCGTGATAGCTTGTTCCAGTTGCTTAATGCCGACCTGAGGGTCGTTTGTGTTTTGTATTTCTACCAGATGCGGTAGTTCTGGTAGCGAAAGATCTGCGCGCCTCAGTCGTTGCTCGATATCCTCTGCAGTTTCGCGGCCTCTCATGGACAGTCGTTGCGCGAGCACGTGGATTGGTGCCGTGATATGTACGACCAGCAGTTTCTCATACTTGCCAACGGCTTCTGCCAAGGCTTTTCGTGAGCCATTTGCAATGGCAATCCCGCCCTTGGCGATGTGGTGATCGACGCATTCCGGCAGAGCGTAGGTCAATCCATGAGCTGGCCACGACAATGCCACGCGTCCCTGATCGATGAGCTCCGACATGTCTTCGTGGCAGACTGCTTCGTGCGGTTCTGAGCCGGCATCTGCCGGACGGGTAATCAGGCGACGGGCAAACATGATGTTTGCATCGCCTTCACACTGCTCTTTATAGCCATAAATCAATGTGTCTTTGCCTGCACCGCTTGGTCCAACGACCATTATTAGTGCGCCAGGGCCAAGCTTTTTTGCTTGCTCCTGAGCTATATCCAAAACCGTCACGATAGATCCCCTCTCATCAGCTGTGCTATGCGACGCGATATCCTTCGCGCCAGACACCACGGACGATTGGCACGTCGCCAACCATTCGCACTTGCACAAGGTCCGCGCGGCGACCAACTTCCAGTGCGCCGCGATCTGTAAGGCCCACAGCCTCTGACGGGATCTTGGTTACCTTTTGTATGGCTTCGGGAATGGAGACGCGCTCAATTTGCTGGGCTAGCAAGAAGGCTGCTTGCAGAAGGGAGACTGGAACATAGTCCGAGGACAAAACGTCCAGATAACCGGCTTCTGCCAGCTCACGCGCGGAAATGTTGCCGGAGTGGGACTTGCCGCGCACCACGTTTGGAGCCCCCATCAACACAGCCATGCCAGCTTCGTGTGAGGCCTTTGCCGCTTCCATGGTGGTTGGGAACTCAGCGACGTTGATGCCAAACTTGTTTGCTTCCTCAACGTGGGCAAGGGTCGCGTCGTCATGGCTGGCCAGCATCATGCCTGCAGCTTTGGCGCGGTCTGCGATCGCAAGGCGGTTCTTATCGGAGTTGCGGTCTGCACGGGCCTGCATTTGCAGCATGAATTCCTGCATTTGCTCGTCCGAGAAACCCTTCTTGGTTTTGTAGTAAAGCTCGAACTGATCCAGAGAGGTGAACTGGCGTTGTCCCGGCGTGTGGTCCATCAGCGAGGCTAATCGAACGCGTGGATCGTCGTTGAACAGTTCAAAGCCTTCCACACAATTGTCGGCGGAAACTTCGCAGCGTAGATGGATGTAGTGGTCAGCGCGCAGGCGGCCTTCCTGCTGGCCGATCTCGATTGCATCGGCCATGGCTCGCATGTCTTGTGCTGTCAGGTCTGCATCATCTTCCATTCCAACGCGCAGGGCATCGAACACGGTGGTGATGCCGGAACAAGCAATCTGTGCGTCGTGGGCCTGAACAGCAGAGACTGCGTTCCAGGTGACGCCGGGGCGTGGCTTATAGTGGTTTTCGAGATGATCAGTATGCAGTTCGACAAGACCGGGGATGAGGTAGTCGCCTTCACAGTCCAATGCGTTGGATGTGTTGCCGTCGCTTAAATCGCTGATCATGCCATTTTCGACTGCCAGTGTGCCTTCCAACATCTGATCAGGCAGGATCAGTTTTGCGTTGGTGAAGGTCATTGGTGTGTGTGGCTCGACCATTGTTGATGTCTGATGTGGCGCTTCGCCGACTAATACATCGCTCATGCTACTTGTCCTTCCAATGGTCTTATTTCAATGACTTGAAATGGCGCGCCAGCCTCTGGCTCTATGCAGAGGGCGAGGTGCGAAATGGAGATTGGTTGATGAATGACAGGCTTGAAGTGGTCTTCTGCGGCAGCTTGGAGCGCTTTGCGTTCAGCTTCTTCTTCCAGCTGTTTTGACAGGGTCATATGGAAATGGAAATGCTTGAAAATGTAGGGGTAACCCCACTCCAGCATATAGGCATCCTGCTGTGGTGTCAGGTTTGCCTTGCGGCGTCGTTCAATGTCTTGTTCGCTTAAAGGCGCCCGCAGATGATCGAACTGTTTGATGCATTGCGCTGCCAGCCCGTTGAGCTGGTCTGATGGCTGTGTCGGTGTCAGAGCTAGAAATTTGCCGAGGAAATTTGGCGCCAATCCTTCGATGGTGAAAGCAGATGTTTGTTTGGCGAACGCACTGAAAGCCGCTTTTGCATCTTCCTGTGATTTGCCTTCCGCTAAATGAAATGGCGGTTTCATTGTGGCGTGGAAGCCATAGCGACGCGCATCTTCGGTAATTGAGTGCAAGTGCGCAGGCTCAAACTCGTTCAAGTGCGGGTGCGCGAGGCTGTCATTGGAAAACGCCGAGCGCCCGAGCCATTGGCTCCCTAATTCTGTGAGTTTGGCTGATTGTGGGTGTGTGAAATAGATTGAGTAACGCATATCCAGAATATCCTTAGGCTTCGAATTACCGGGCAAACGGTGTCAGTCCTATGACACCTCAGGCTGGTTCGAAGTGTTCCAGAAACCTTTCCACAGTCATCGATTGAAACAGAGGGAGGCGCTCGAAGATTTTATCCTCTGGCCAATCCCACCATTTGAGTTTGATCAGTCGATCAGCAGCTTCCTTGGAGAATCTTCTTTTGATCGGTTTAGCCGGAACTCCGCCCACGATAGTGTAGGGTTCCACGGTTTTTGCAACCACTGCGCCTGCTGCGAGGATCGCGCCGTCGCCAATTTTTACGCCGGGCAGCACGGTTACGCCGTGTCCGATCCAAACATCATTGCCGATAGTGACACGCGCAGCTCTGCGGTCAGCAAAGAACTGGTGATCCCGTTCTTTATCTTCCCGGTAGTATTCCGGTGTGTAGGTAAAACGATGTTGGGAAACCCGTTCCAAGGGATGATTGGGAGGACCAAGGCGAACATTGGATGCAATGGCCGTGAACTTGCCGATTGTGGTGTCCGCAACCGTCGAGTTCGGGCCAATGTAGGAGTAGTCGCCGATCTCACAATATTCCAGATAGGTTGGACCAAGCACTTCGCATTGCTTGCCAATCGCAGCCTCTCGATGAGTGACGGTTGACTCGATGACCGTCTCCGCAATTTTGGGGGGCTTTGTCATGGAGCGAGTTTCCCTTCTCTGCATATCGCTTTCGGATATGCTTTATGCAGCCGACGCGAATGAAGTTACGTCGATGATCCGGTCCGCAATGGCATCACGAACGTCATGATCGTGAAGAATGCCGACCATTGCTACACTTTGCGTTTTCTTCTCTTCCACCAGCTCAACGACAACGGCTCGGTTTGCTGCATCGAGTGAGGCGGTTGGTTCGTCGAGAAGAAGGATCGGGTAGTGCGCGATGAAACCGCGGGCGATGTTGACGCGTTGCTGTTCTCCGCCCGAGAAAGTCGCTGGTGGTAACTGCCAGAGGCGCTCTGGCACATTGAGGCGGGAAAGCAAGTTGCCAGCGCGCTCAAACGCTTCGTCTTCTGCAACGCCTTGCGCCATAAGAGGTTCGGCAACCAGCGTGAGTGCTGGGACGCGTGGGATTGCGCGGAGGAACTGTGAGACGTAACCGATTGTGGTTTCGCGCAGGCGGATAATGCGGCGCGGAGTTGCGTCGGCTACGTTGACAATCTCATCACCATCCGTGATCAGGATCTGCCCTTTCTGGCAACGGTAGTTGGCGTAGATCATTTTCAGAATTGAGCTTTTACCCGAACCTGACGGACCGCCAAGAACCACACATTCTCCTGCTGAAACGGAGAAGTTTACACCGGAGACGACCGGGATTTCCAAGCCATCTCGCAAGTGCATCTTGAAGGACTTGGCAAGGTCAGAAACAAGCACCTTGGTTTTCGGAGTGTTTGTCATTGTCTTGTCCTTATGGCTGCAAGATGGAGGAGACGAGGAGCTGGGTGTAGCTCTCTTGCGGGTCATCCAGCACTTGGTCTGTCAATCCGCTTTCGATCACGTGACCGTGGCGCATCACCAAAATACGGTGAGAGAGCAGGCGGGCTACTGCGAGATCATGAGTTACGATGATCACGGAGAGACCGAGGTCGGCGACAAGACCGCGCAGGAGGTCCAGCAAGCGTGCCTGAACAGACACATCCAAGCCGCCAGTTGGTTCGTCCATGAAGACCAGCCGTGGGGCGGTGACGAGGTTGCGGGCGATCTGGAGACGTTGGCGCATTCCGCCGGAGAATGCGCGTGGGTCATCGTCAATGCGGTCTTCTGCAATCTCAACGCGGCCAAGCCAATCGGTGGCAGTTTCACGGATATTACCGTAGTGCCGAGCGCCGACTGCCATGAGGCGTTCGCCCACATTGGCCCCTGCAGAGACAGTCATGCGCAGACCGTCTGCTGGATGCTGGTGGACGAAGCCCCAGTCGGTGCGCATGAGCATGCGTCTCTCGGCTTCGCTCATTTCATAGAGGTTGCGCATCTGGCCCATGCGGTTGCGGTAGTTGACCGAACCTGAGGTTGGGGTGAGGCGCGTTGCAAGGCTGTTGAGCAGCGTTGTTTTGCCCGAGCCACTCTCGCCTACAATTGCAAGCACCTCACCCGGATAGAGATCGAAACTGACGTCTTTACAGCCGATGCGGCCGCCATAGAGTTTTGTCGTGTTACTGACCTGAAGCAGCGGAAGGTCTTCAGAACTTTGAATATCCAGGGACATTAGTCGTTTCCTTCTGCTTCCAGAGGATTGGTTCCAAGGTGACCGACATGACCTGCATCGCGGCGTTCCTCGCAGAAATCACTGTCGGAGCACACGAACATGCGGTTGCCATCGTCATCCAGAATGACTTCATCCAGATAGACCTCTTCTGCGCCACAGATTGCGCAGGGTTGTTCGAACTTAGTCACTTCAAATGGATGGTCCTCAAAATCGAGGCTCACCACTTTGGTGTGTGGCGGGATGGCGTAGATGCGCTTTTCGCGGCCTGCTCCGAACAGTTGAAGTGCTTCCATCTGGTCCATCTTCGGATTGTCGAACTTTGGTGTTGGAGAAGGGTCCATCACATAGCGGTCCTGCACCATGACCGGGTAGGCGTAAGCCGTTGCGATGTGACCGAACTTTGCGATGTCCTCGTAGAGCTTCACATGCATAAGGCCGTATTCTTCCAGCGCGTGCATCTTGCGGGTCTCGGTTTCACGTGGTTCCAGAAAGCGGAGTGGTTCAGGGATTGGAACCTGATAGACGAGCACCTGATCCTTTGTGAGAGTTTCTTCCGGGATGCGGTGGCGGGTCTGGATGATGCTGGCGTCTTTTGTCTTTGTGGTGGTGTCTACGCCAGTTGTTTCGACAAAGAAGTTGCGCAGGGCGACCGCGTTTGTCGTGTCGTCTGAGCCTTGATCGATCATCTTCAGGCAATCGTTCTTGCCGATGACTGCGGCAGTCACTTGTACACCGCCGGTTCCCCAGCCGTACGGCATTGGCATTTCGCGGGCAGCGAAAGGAACCTGATAGCCAGGGACCGCAATGCCTTTGAGGATTGCGCGGCGGATCATGCGTTTGGTTTGCTCATCCAGATAAGCGAAGTTGTAATGCTCGCCGGAGATGCCTTGTGTTTCAACGCGCTCGGTCATTGTGCTGCCTCCGCTACGAGTTCCTGTTCAGCTGCTTCGCGTTTCTCTTGCCACTCTTTGCGCACCTTGCGGATCAGCTCCAGTTCTGACTGGAAGTCGACGTAGTGCGGGAGCTTGAGGTGTTCTACGAAGCCAGTGGCCTGCACGTTGTCTGAGTGAGACAGAACGAACTCCTGATCTTGCGTCGGAGAGTCTATTTCCTCGCCCAGCTCTTCAGCCCGCAATGAGCGATCCACCAGAGCCATTGCCATGACTTTGCGCTCTCCCTGACCGGGGACCAGACCGTAGCCGCGCGTGAACTGTGGCGGTGCGGAAGCGGAGCCCTGGAACTGGTTGATCATCTGACATTCAGTGACTGTCATTGTGCCAAGAGGAACTTTGAAACCGAGCTCTTCCATAAAGAAATCGACTTCGACTTCCCCAAGACGGATTTCGCCTGCGAACGGGTGCGTTCTGCCAAAACCGCGCTGGGTTGAGTAACCAAGCGCCAACAGAAAGCCTTCGTCGCCGCGAGCGAGGTTCTGCAAGCGCAGATCACGATCAGCTGGGAAGGTGAGCGGTTCGCGGGTGATGTCTCCTACTGGAGCATCGGGTGCGATTGGTTCATCCGGCTCGATCAGGCCTTCATCATTGAGAAGGTCAGTGACGCGCGGAACCACCTCTTCCTTCTCGAACTCTTGTGTTTCTGGTGCTGGTGCTTCCCCATCAGCAGCCAGCTTAAAATCGAGAAGGCGCTGGGTGTAATCGAAGGTTGGGCCGAGCAACTGTCCGCCGGGAAGATCCTTATAAGTCGCGGAAATTCGGCGGCGGATCAGCATCTTGGCAGTATCGATTGGTTTGGAGTATCCGAAGCGTGGCAGGGTAGTCCTATAAGCACGCATCAGGAAGGCAGCTTCGATGAGATCACCGCGAGATTGCTTGATACCGAGTGCTGCCAGTTCCGCGTCAAACAGAGATCCTTCTGCCATCACACGGGAGACAGAGAGGTAAAGCTGTTCGGAGATTTGCTTAAGCCCGAGTGATGGTACACTGGTATCGCCGCGACGATCCCGTGCCATGAGCTTGTGAGCGTTACGGATGGCTTTCTCGCCACCTTTCACAGCAACATACATGAGTTAAGCCTCCAAACCGGTGATTTTAGTGGAGCGGGGCAGGCCTGCGACCTGATTGGCTCCGGCGAAAACGACGTCGATGCCGAGCGGGTAGAGCGCGCTGTTGTCTTGCATCTGCTGCCAGAACATTGCTGGTGCGGGAGCGACGTTGAACTGCTGCTCTGTTTTGATCCCCGGGCCTTTTAACGTGATGCCGTCGTTCTCAGTGAGCTCATCGACCATCAGGATGATTGTGGTTGAACGGTCTGGATATTCGGCAGTTCCAGCGGAAAAACTCGCGATCGCTGGGAGTAGTTTTGCGTCCGAGACCAGTGCAAAAGCAGCTTCTGCCGGGCTTTCAACGAAGGGTGCTGCAGTGTGGAAACGGATGTAATTTTTGACAGTTTCGCTCGCTGCCAGCGCAGGATCTAACCAGAGTGGCGTGTCATAATCGCAAAGTGTCAATACGAGCGCAGTTGCGGCTATAGACAGCGGAGCCGGTGGATTGAGCTTGAGATCGTCCAGTTGCTGCACAGTGCCCGGTTGCGCGAGTGCATTCATAGCGGAGTGGAATACGGACTGTGCGTCGTGGACTGGATCTGCCAGGCCCGGAGCGGGCGCTTTAGCGAAGATTGAGGAGGCTGTTTGCGTGCTCATCTTACTCACCTCGTACCATGGTGAAGAAATCAACTTTGGTGGCAGCGACTTCAGCGCGTGTTTCGTTTTCCGCTTGTTCCTGAGTGCTGGCCAGAGGCTGTAGAACTTTCGTCTCAATGAGATCACGGTGTTCTGGTTGCTGCCAGAGCGCGTCTACCAAAGCGGCCTGTAGAACCTTTTGCTTGTCGCGACCAAGAGCCTGACCAAATCCGGTGGTGCCATCGTCCAGAGCGATGACGCATCGTGTGACGGTTGCCTCGCACATGTTGAAGGGGGCACCTGTGCCACCGGCGCGGCCACGAACCATCACAAGTCCGATTTCCGCCGGGCGGATAACGGTATAGTTCGGTTCTAAGCCGAGGTTTTTCCACGCTTCTGCAAGGTCTTGCGCTGAGGCCTTTGCCAGAATGCCCATCGCATTCTGCCTAGCTGCAATTTCCGGTGATTGCTCTTTGAGCGAACTTGCCGTCATTTCAGCCCCTTTAACTTTCAGGAACACACTGGTTCTCTGGCATTGTGTGGTGACGCCCTGTGGTTTCACGGAGAACTGTGTCTGGGCGCCTGAATTTGGTTGCTAAGCTAGAACTTATGTTGTCTAGTTGTATAGACAAATATTTTGCTCGCCAACTGATTAGTGTTGTTTCATGACGAAGGCATGACGAATGCGATGAAATTTGATTTTTCTCCTGTTGAGCGACGTGCGGGCGTTGCCATGTGGAAGCAGATTGCTGAAGTACTGCGCTCGGAGCTTTCGCGAGCTGAGGTTTCTGAGGGGGAGAAAATCCCCACAGAACAAGAGCTTGCACATAATTTTGAGGTTAACCGCCATACTGTTCGGCGTGCGATTTCCACTCTGATTGAAGAGGGCTTTTTGCGCTCGGATCAGGGGCGGGGAACCTTTGTTGCCAAGGCTCCGCTGGTCTATCCCATCGGTCCGCGCACGCGCTTTTCGGAGAACTTGTCGGGTCAGGCGCAGGAGGTTTATGGGGATATCTTCCGCACGACCGAAGTGATTGCAGATGCTTACACATCCGAACTGTTGGAGATTGAACCAGGCACTGCACTGTTTAAATGTGAGTCTGTGAGTTACGCAGATGGCACACCAATTATCGCAGGAACGCGCTGGTTTGAGGTCTCTCGTTTTCCCAATCTGCCTTCAGATTTGAATGAGACCAACTCGATCACCAAGATCATGGAGAAGTATGGTTTTGGCGACTATCGGCGTCAGGAAACCCGGATTACGGCAGCGCTTTGTAGTGCACAGAATGCTGAATTGCTTAAGATTTCCGAGGGATCGCCTGTGCTTGTGATGGAATCTATTAATGTGACTGCCAGTGGTGAGCCTATACAAATTGGTCGTGCCTATGTGGCTGCTGACCGGATGCACCTAACAGTCAGAAATGACTAGGCTTTTGCTTAGAGCCAGTACTTGGGTGCTTCTACGGCGGCGTTCCAACGTTCCTGAGCTTCCAGCCATGCATTGTCTGCTCTGGCCTGATGCCAACCGGCTACAAAACCGATGACCGTTGAAACCTCGTTGTTTTGTAAGGACTGTGGAAGTTTCATTGCGACCAGACGATCTGCCATGGCAACATCGTTCAGGTAGCCGAAGGTATTTTGTAGGCGTTTCAGGCACTTGAGGAAGATGCGCAGGTCTTCTGGTTCATAGAGAGAGCGGAAGAACTCAACCGTATAACGCAGTTTTTTGAGCGCTTTGCGGAGATCGTGTCGTTGCTCAATGGTGAGGTCCTGCAAGTTCTCTGCACGCTTTTCACAGGCCTTCCAGCGCTTGGACAATGCGCGCTGGGCGAAAACCTCGATTGGTAAGTCCAATTTCTTGAACTCACTTACTCCCAGGTTCTCTTTCCAGGCCGGGCTGTGTGCGAGCTCTCCCAATTGGAGTAGGAAGTTGTTGAGTTTTGGGTCGATCAGTTCTTGTCTCAGTTCAACTTGTGCTTCCACATGCGCCAATTGAATTGCCTCAAAGAGAGGCTCTACAGAATGTGTGTCTGGCAATAACGGAATGACGGGTGTGATGATATCTTCCACCAGCACATCTATATCCCTTTGATTTCCTGCAGTTGTTGCCAGTTGTTTTGCGGAGGCATCGAGTTCACCGATGATGTCATTGTCCGGAAACGCCGCTTTGTAGATGTTGAACGCACTTCTTAATCTGCGCAGTCCGACACGTAACTGATGTGGGCCTTCGGAGATATTTTGTTGAAGGACGCAAGAGCGGTTGGCGACGATTTGGTTGAGGCATTCGATGAGGATTTTTTGGAAGGCTGAGCCTGCGTTGTCTTCTGATTCCAACTCGATGTAGTTGGAGTGGAGCGCCTCTGAGGGGAGCTCAGGTGGTTCACCACTTGCCAGTCGGTAGCCAATGCCTGCTTTGTTGCTGTTGGAAAACAGAATTGGTCGATCTTTCATGAGGGCGCCTGCCAGCTTGTACAGGCTTTCGACCGGGCCTTCCATCAGCTCCAGCTCTACTTCATGGATCGGATGTTCTTCGGAGGTTGTTTTGGCTACGCCGGAATCCAACGCCACTTCAATCTTTGCACCTGCTTTGTCCGTATAGTAGGCCAAAGTGCGCGTGATGGCGGTTTCGAACAGAATTCCCCATTCTTTGCCTTCCAGCAGAGATATGAGCTGTTGCTTGATTTCATTATCAGAAATCACGCTGAAGTCTGGCTCAATTCCTTCAATTGGCAGTTCTAGCTCAATCCTTTTGGAGAGCCCGGACTGCATGCCACCGCCTTGTTTGATGGTTTGCAGCCAATTGGTGCCGTTATGGCGTGTTCGTAGTGAGATACGGGCTTTCTTGAGCGTGTGATCTGGCGTGTCATAATACACGGAACGGAGACGTTTTACGGATTGCTCACTGACCGCAAAGCCTTTTGGCGGTTTTGCTTTAGCCAGTTGCTCCAGAGTTGTTTCGTCTACAGAAAGCTTAAGCTCAATCTCGTGCATGATTGCCGGGCCACCCTATGCACAGCGTGCGAAGTGGAAGCTTGTTCCATCCCACTCTTGTTGATTTTACGTAGTAAACATCTCGCGAACGCACCCCCCTGTAAAGGGTGCAAAACGTCTATGGGAATTTATCAAAGATATAATCCCTATTTGGCAATGGTATTATGAAATGTGCCAGATTAATGCCCGTTGGTAGGTTATGCGGGCGTTAGCGGATCCTGCTGGAACAGGTAGGCATCAAAGGCAGGATCATCGACGTCTGATAAATCCATCAGGCGTTTCTTGACGTTCTCAAGGTGTTGCCACATCGCTTGTTTTGCTGCTTGCGGGTCTCTTCGCTGCAGGGCGTCGAGGATGTCCTGATGGTCGTTGAGCCATTCTTCGCGATAGGTATTGTCAAAGATGCGTTCGTGCAACTTATCCCACATTCTGGAGCGGGTGCGCTGTTGCCAGAGGTTTCTGACCATATCGACCAGCACAGAGTTCTGCGTGGCCTCTGCTATGAGCAGGTGGAACTCTTCGTCCGCTTCATACCCGCCGGAGCCTTTTGCAAGGTCTTCGCGTTCACGTTCCAGAGCATCACGCATACGCAAGATATCTGCTTTGGTGACCATGGAGGCTGCGAAGGCGGCGATGTTGCTTTCCATAAGCTGGCGTGCCTGAAGGAGCTCAAACGGGCCGATGTCTTCCAGATTTGAAGTGGGAGTAACTTGTTCTGCATCCGGTAGGCGCACAACGTAAGTGCCTGATCCTTTGCGCACATCAATCAAGCCCTCAATCTCAAGCATGATCATAGCTTCGCGCAGGAGTGAGCGGCTAACGTTCATTTCTTCAGCAATCTGGCGCTCCGGGCGCAAGCGATCCCCAACCTTGAACGTTCCGTTGCCTAACTCTTTGCGCAAGACCTCAGCTACTTCCTGATAGCGGCGACGCTGACCATCCATTTCGCTCATTCTCCCATGCCTGCGCGGTTTGGCGGATTTTTAGTGATTGCTGCACGCTTAAGATACTAAATAAAGCAGATTTGCAAGCGAGACAAAAGGCCAGAGATTTGCCTTGGTACTCTGGCCTTTCTTATTCCATTAGAAGGCTTATTGGGTCAATGCTTTGATGCGTGTGATCAGAGAGCCAACTCTCTCAGACTTTTCCGCTGCTTCTGCATGCATCGGTAGAACAGCTTCGATGAATGGTGCTTTATCCACCTCAATGAACTTCACATTAAGCTCGGACTTTGCCTGCTCTATATGCTTCTTGGTCATCTCGTTCCATTGCGCACGATGGAAGTGCATCGAGGACTTGGCCGCAGCACGAATTGCTGTTTGCTCATCGGAGTTTAATGAATTCCAGACAGTGGTTGAAATGACCACGATGGACGGGATCATTGTGTGGCCGTCATCGGAGTAAACCTTGGAGACCTCACCATGACGGGCCGTGGTCAGCGCCAGCGGGTTGTTCTCTGCACCATCAACCACGCCCTGCTGAAATGCGCTGTACAATTCGCCCCAGGATATCGGCGTTGGGCTGCCGCCGAGCAGTTCTACCATGCGGATTGCTGAGGGGGATGGCTGGACGCGGATCTTCATGCCTTTGAGATCAGCTGGTGAGTGGATTTCCTTGTTGGAGTAGAAGGAGCGGGCGCCTTCCACGTAAAAGGTCAGACCAATGAAGCCTTTGTCTGCTGATGCTGCAAGGATGTCATCACCGATTGGGCCACTGAGAACATCGAAATAATGGTTCTCGTCTACGAAGATGTAAGGCAGGTTCAGTGCTGAGTAGGACTCTTCAAAGGCTTCCAATTCGCTGGCATTGGTTTTGGCCATTGCGAGGGTGCCTTCTTGCACTAACTCCATGGATTCTCTTTGTGTTCCCAGTGCGCCATTGCCGTAAATGCGGATTTTGAGAGAGCCGTCGGTGGCTTCAGCAACTTTGTCTGCCATGTGCTGCATGGAAATGTGCAGAGGGTGCTCTGGTCCCTGATTGTGGCTGAGTTTCAATGTCTTCGCGTAGCCGAATGAAGTTGTTGCAAGCAGAGCTGCGCACAGAACTGTGGCTTTGGCAATCTTGCTCGTAAACATATGCTTCCCCCCGGATGATCGCAGCTAATGTATTCGTGAGATGAAACTATAGAATGCTGAGGCTGCGATATGTAACGAAAAGAATTGGATGGATTCGAGGAGTTGTCAAACCATTTTATATATTGGTTGACCTTATAAGGAGCATATTTGTTTTCCGTCTAACTGAATTATTTATAATGGATCAGCTTGATAGGAGAATGGAAACATTATTCTTCACTTTTGCTCTCGTATGATTGGTCGGAGTTCTTCTAAGAAATGGTTGTATTGGTCAACCAGAGGGCGAAAAGGTACAAAAAAGCCCCTGAACTTGTCATTCAGGGGCTGGATTGATGATATCAGCTCATGTTTTTCGGTTTCCAGCGCCGCAGCAGCATGGCGTTGGTAACCACGGAGACAGAACTCATGGCCATGGCAGCTCCTGCGATGACAGGGGAGAGCAATCCCAGTGCTGCCAGTGGAATGCCGATGATGTTGTAGATGAAGGCCCAGAACAGGTTTTGTCTGATTTTTCGGAGGGTTGCCTTGGAGATGTCCAGCGCTGCCGGGATCATTTTTGGCTCAGAACGCATGAGTGTGACACCAGCGGTTTCCAATGCAACATCAGCACCGGAGCCCATTGCGATGCCGAGGTCAGCAGCTGCCAGAGCAGGGGCATCGTTGATGCCGTCGCCGACCATTGCAACTCTATAGCCTTGTTCTTTCAAGTCATTTACGACTTCGTTCTTGCCTTCTGGTTGAACGCGTGCCTGGAATTCGTCAACGCCGACCTGATCTGCGATGTTTTTGGCGGCGAGTTCCGTGTCACCCGTAATCATGACTGTGCGAATGCCTTGTTTCTTAAGGGATTCTACAGCTTCACGGGCGGAGTCCCGTGCCTGATCAACAAACGCTAGAACACCGATTGCACGATCACCAAGGGCGACTGTGACTGCGGTTTTACCTGAGGATTCGTAAGTCTTTACAAGGCCATCACCCATCATGGATGGGGCGACATTCAGGTCTTTCATCAGGGCTGCATTTCCGATGGAGACCTGCTGTCCGGTGAGCTCTGCAATCAGGCCCTTGCCGGGGATAGCCTTGATGGAGCGTGGGCGGGTGAGCTTGAGGTTACGCTCTTCTGCTGCGCGGATAAGTGCGCTCGCGAGTGGGTGTTCGCTGCCCAGTTGGATGCTGGCTGCGATTGTCAGCAGGCGGTCGTCATTGCGGTCAAACGCCTGAGCATCCGTCAGAACTGGCTTGCCGACGGTCAGCGTACCGGTTTTATCAAAGAGGATTGTATCGACTTTGTGGGCGCGTTCCAGCGCTTCGATATCGCGGATAAGTATGCCAGCCTTCGCAGCTGCGCCGGTGCCTGCGACAAGTGCTGTTGGGGTAGCAAGTCCCAGTGCGCATGGGCAGGCGATGACGAGGACGGCGACGGATGCGCTGACGGCTGTTGTGACGTCGCCGGAGTAAAGCATCCAGCCAGCGAAGGTTGCGAGGGCGATCAGCACAATAACGGGAACAAAAATAGCTGCGACTTTGTCGACTAATTTTTGTAGCGGTGCCTTGGAGGCCTGTGCGCCTTCAACAAGGCGGATAATCTGAGCTAAGCGTGTTGATTCACCAAGGGCGGTGGTGCGCACAAAAATTGCACCTGCTCCGTTGATTGTTCCACCGGTTACCTGATCACCCTTGTTTTTGTGCACGGGGAGGTTCTCACCGGTGAGCATAGATTCATCCAGCTCGCTTTCACCCTCTTCAATCAAGCCATCGGTTGGAACGCACTCGCCCGGTTTGATAACTATGTAATCGCCGAGGCGCAGATCTGAGATGCTGACGGAGATAATCTTATCGCCAACGATTTTGTTGGCTGTGGTTGGGCGCAGAGCAATCAGAGAACGAACAGCGGCGGAAGTGGAGCGTTTCGCCCGTATTTCCAGATACTTACCCATCAAGATGAGGGTGAGGATGACAGCGGATGCTTCAAAATAGAGGTCTGTCGCCTGAGCCTGCGCTGCGAAGAAGACGTTGTAAACGCTGTATAGATAAGCGGCAGATGTGCCTAGCGAAACGAGGACATCCATGTTAGCGCTGCCATGGCGCAGGGCTGCAAACGCACCCTTGTAGAATCGTGCTCCGACGAAAAGTTGGATTGGCGTTGCTAATGCAAACTGCAGCACGCCAGAGAGCTCGAATTGCACGCCAAACGCCATCAAAACCATTGGAATGACTAGTGGAATCGCAAGAAGCGTTGAAAGCGCGAAAAGTTGAAAGGTTTTGCGTTCTTCTGCGTCGCTATGTGCTTCGCGCTCTTCAAAAGCCTTCTTTGCTGCCTCTGCCTCGTCCCGGCGCTCCTTTGCCTCAAAACCAGCTGTTGAGACCACATCCACCAGATCATTCGCAGCGACCTGAGGCAGGTGTTCCACCTCTGCCATTTCAAGTGCGAAATTGACCGTGGCTTTGACCACACCTTCGGTTGCCTGGAGTGTCTTTTCCAAGCGAGATGCGCAACCTGCACATGTCATTCCGGTGATGTCGAGTTTGACGGTTTGGGCTGCAGAGGCTGAGGGTGCGTTCATCAGAGCTATCTTCGGTTGCCGAGTTCAGACCCTCAGGACTTATTACCATTGGTGAGGGCGGGTCAAGAGGTTGTAGAGAGGGTAAATACGCAAGCTCTCCTATGTGATGTAGTCGTGTTGTGATCCTGATCGCAGCCGAGACCACAGGCTGATCATTTTTGCAGAGAACACATAGGGTTTTGCGCTGTTTGGCCTCTCCCTGGTCCTTTGGTGCGGAAAGGCGCTCTGTGGATAGTCACGTAATGGGAACGAGCGGCGTCTGATTGAAGGCTATGCCAGCAGGAGTGAGATGATCTGGGTGATCTCTTTTGATGGGGTTGGCAGGCTGGCGCATTCCAGGATGAGGGATTTTCCGGTTGGTTGCCATTGGGTGAAAGGGGCTTGCAGGTCACCTTTCTTCAGAGACGGTTCGACAAGGGCTTTGTGACCCATGAGAATGCCGGCACCGTTTTTCGCTTCTTCCATTGCGATGGCATAGAGGGAATAGTTTGGGCCATCGCTTAAGCCGTCCAGACTTGGTGCGTTTGTGCTGGCCCAGATCTGCCAGTCTTCTGCCCAGATCACATCGTGGAGGAAGGTTTTTGTCTCAAGGTCCTGTGGTTCTTTCAAACTCTCTGCTGTTGCTGATGAGCAGACCGGGGTGATGAGATCCTCTGCGATGATGCGTTCGCGAGCCGTGCCTTTGGGTTTGCCGATGAAGATGGAGAGATCGTAAATCTCGCGGTCCAGATTGGGCGGTGTTTCCAGTGCGATGACGGAGATGTTGGTCTCTGGCAAAGCTTCTCTGATTTTAGGCAGACGCGGGGAAAGCCAGAGCTGGGCGACGCTTGGCAGGGCGGCGATGTGAATGGTTTTGCGGCTGGTTTTGGCGCGTAGTTGCCGGACTGCGTTGCCCAGTTCATCGAAGGCTTTAGAGAAATGCGGAGCAACCTCCAATCCCAGTTCTGTCAGGTGGACACCTTGAGAGCGGCGCTCAAACAGGTCTGCGCCAGCCCATTCTTCCAGTGCTTTGATATGCTGCGAGACGGCGCCGGGTGTGACGCTCAGTTCTTCTGCTGCATTGGCAAAACCACCGAGGCGGGCAGCTGCTTCGAACGCGCGGAGAGCGTTGAGAGGTGGTCCTTTAGGACGGGATGGAGAGACTGACATGGCTTAGCCTTAGTTTTTCTAGGCCAATAATTACATATTCTGGTTTGCGCTCTCAAGCGTTCTGTCCGCACACTCCTCTTAGCAATTGGGAGGTTGTGATGGTTTTAGCGAAACGAAATTGGGTTCCGGCTGAATGTGAAGGGCTGGTGCAGGAGGTTGCGCAGCGGACGCAGGCTCAGAGTTCTGCAGTTCTTTTGGGTCGGTTGGATGCGTTGGCATCTCAGAACAGGGAAATTCATGAGGATCAGTGCTTCAACCTAAACCCAGCTACGAATGTGATGAACCCAAGGGCTGAAGCGTTTCTGGCTTCTGGCATCGGTTCTCGCCCATCTCTCGGCTACCCCGGTGATAAATATGAGATGGGGCTGGAAGCTATCGAAGAGATTGAGGTGATCGCGGCTGAGTTGAGCGCGGAAGTGTTTGATGCGCAGTATGCGGAGATCCGTGTGCCGTCCGGAGCCATCGCCAATCTTTACGGGTTTATGGCGACTTGTCAGCCGGGAGATACGATTATCGCACCACCGGCCTCTATTGGAGGGCATGTGACCCACCACATTGCAGGATGTGCGGGGCTTTATGGTTTGCGGACTGTGCCTGCTCCGGTGAATGCGGATGGCTACACCATTGATGTGGAGGGGCTCCGTGAGCTTGCTAAAGCGGAAAATCCGAAGCTGATCACAGTTGGGTCCAGCCTCAACCTCTTTGAGCATCCTGTGCGGGCTATTCGTGAGATTGCGGATGAGGTGGGTGCGAAGGTGATGTTTGATGCGGCGCATCAATGCGGGATCATTGCTGGCAAAGCCTGGTCAAACCCATTGGATGAAGGCGCTCATTTTATGACCATGAGCACCTACAAGAGCCTTGGTGGACCAGCAGGTGGATTGATCGTCTCCAATGACGCCGCGTTGGTTGAACGTATGGATGCTATCGCGTTTCCGGGGATGACTGCCAACTTTGATGCAGCGAAGTCTGCCGCGCTGGCTGTGACCATGCTGGACTGGCGGGATTACGGGCAAGCGTATGCTGCTGAGATGATTGCTCTTTCAAAAGCTCTGGCACAGGCCCTTGATGCAGAGGGCATTCCCGTGTTTGCCAAAGCGCAGGGCTTTACTCAGTCACATCAGTTTGCTGTTGAAGCAGCTTCGTTTGGGGGAGGGCAGGCGGCTTCCAAGAAACTCCGTAAGGCTGGATTCCTTGCCTGTGGCATTGGCTTGCCGATTGCTGAGGTTGAGGGAGACATGAACGGGCTGCGTATCGGGACGCCTGAGCTGGTGCGCTGGGGTATTGGTACCAGCCATGCGAATGAGATGGCGCGGTTGATTGCTGCAGCGTTACGGTCTGACCAGCCCGAGCGGTATCTGCCTGAGGTATCTGCATGGCGTCAGCAGTTCAAGAAACTGCATTATGTGATAGCCGAAGAGCCGGTGTCAGCCTAGCAGTTGTTACGGCATAACAAAGTGTTCAATGATGAGGTCGCGTTTACTGGGTTGAGTTCTTCTTAGTTGCTTAGGTTTAGGCGGCGGGCATCAGGGACATCACACAACGCGACCCATCCAGACTGTTCTTGAAGCTGGAGCATCAAGCTCGCTAAACCCATATTTCTGCCAAAAGCGAATGGCTCTAGCGTTCTTTGCATTCGCACCAACATGTACAGCTGTTACCCCATGTCGTTTTGCGTCTCGCATCCATTCCTCAAGAAGCAGGGCACCCATGCCTTGTCCTTGAATAACTGGGAGAAGGTTCATGTGTAGATGTGCAGGAAAGCATGTAGAAATCTGTTCTGGTGTTCTCTCCGGAAGATGTATCATCTGGCATCTGCGTTCTTCCGCTGTCCAAGCTGATCGCATTCCTTGGTCAGGTTTTGGGTACCTTCGTCTTAAGCTCGGCCACCATTGAGATTCTAGGACCTCCTCAAATTCAACGGTATTATGTGTGCCTACACAATAACCTACGACTTGGTTTTGACTCTCAATCACGTAAGCGAATTGAGGTGAGTACTTTAGGTAGGGGGCTGAATATATGTGCCCCATCATTCGATGATCGGCATACAAGTGGCTGGCATCATCACCCAAATGGCCTGTTTGAACCGAAATACGGTAGAGTCCTTCCAAATCATGGGGACCAGCTCTTCGTATTTTGCTCATTTCAATATCCCCATTTGGAATGCAACCGCTCTTACATCTTATGAAGACCAAATATTAGCAGCAAGCTGAAGATGAGTGCTTTCAAGTCGTGCGGGCCATAACCAGACATTCAGGGCATCTACTCACGATTAAGGGTGTTGGTGCACACATCGTATTTTGAATGCTGTTGTCATTATAGAATTTGTCACACAGTCACAACAACTGTTTGCTTGAGAGTGTGTCCGCCAGGAGGTCGAAGACCAGGCGGATGCGTTTTGAGGTGTGCAGTTCGCGGTGGGTTGCCAGCCAGAAGGGCACGACGAATGGCTCAAAGCTTGGCAGTACCTGTTCGATTTCCGGGAACATTTCTGCAATCTCCTTGATCATGACGATGATGCCGAGATCGTTTCTGACCAGTTGCCACCCCACCAGCCCGCTTGCGGTTGTTAGTTTGAAATTGCTTTCTGTGAGTGGCAGGCCTGACTCTGTGAAGTACTTGAGGAACTTGTCTGGCCTATCGAAGGCGATGAATTCGTGGTTTGCCATGTCATTGGCCGATTGTGGACGGCCCTTGCGGTTCAGATAGGTTTTACTGGCGTAGAAGTGTGCGGTGGTTTCTCTTACAAGCCTTGCAGTCAGGTCTGGCTGCTCCGGGCGGACATGGCGGATGGCGATGTCTGCTTCGCGTTGCTGCAAATCACTGACGGAGTTGGTGGCGATAATCTCCACGTGAATGCCGGGTGCGATCTCGCGCAATTGCTTCAAGATTGGCGTGAGGAGGAAGGCAGAAGCGGTGTCACTTGCGCTGATGCAGACGGTTCCGTCGATCTCCTGAGACTGGCCGGAAGCTGCCAATGAGATGCGGTTGGCAGCCTCTCCCATGGATTTCACATGCTCCAGCAGTTCAAAGCCTGCCTGTGTGAGGGCGAGAGAGCGGCCAACACGCTCAAACAGTGTTACGCCGAGGGCTTCTTCCAGTGCGGAGACTTGTCTGCCCAATGTGGGCTGGGTGAGGCCGAGAGCTCTTGCCGCAGCCGAAAGGGAGCCTTCCTCCGCTGTGACGAGGAAAGCGCGGGCCTGATTCCAGTCGAATGAGACGCTCTGCCAATTCATGCATATTTGTATAACCCAACTGCGAATTTTGGCAATTTGTTTTGAGAATATGCATGGATACACTGCAGGAAATGGAGGGTTTCCAATGGCGAATTCCGCAGGATTTTGGGACAAACATGCGCCGGGTTATGTGGCGCGACCAATGAAAGATGTTGCTTCCTATGAGAAGGCAATGGACCGTGTGCGTTCTTATCTCACCCCGGAGCAAGAGGTGTTGGAGCTGGGGTGTGGCAGTGGCGCGACGGCGATGCTTTTGGCCAAGCATGTCAAGCATGTGACCGCTAGCGATATTTCCGGAAAGATGATTGAGTTCGGGCGTGAAAAAGCGTGGGACGACGGCGTTGAGAATGTGAGTTTTGTGCATGCTCCCGCAGGTGGATCAGTGCTTGATGGCAAGACCTATGATGTGGTGATGGCGTATAACGTGATTCATCTGATCAAAGGTCCGGCTGATGCAATCAATCAGGTACAGCGACTCGTGAAGCCGGGGGGATTGCTCATTTCCAAGACGCCATGTTTGGGCGATTCCGCGTTTTACTGGCGCTGGCTGATCAATGTGATGCGCCTTGTTGGGTATGCGCCCTATGTGACCTACTTCAAGCAGGTGGAGTTGGGGCGTCAGATTGAGCAGGCAGGCTTCAAGATTGTTGAGACTGGCAATTATCCGGCGTCTCCCATGGGGCGTTTCATAGTTGCGCGTAAGGTGTAAGGCCGATTACAGGTCTACACGGGCAAACAAACCGTGGTGGTCGGAGCCGTAGTAAGGGCGGAGAAAGGTCTTTCCGCCCTTTGGTGCGAGGACGTGGTCAATGCGCATGGCATAGGTGCCTTTGAAGAGGAAGCTTGCTTCAAATGGGCCGGCCAGTTGAGTGTCCGTGGCGTCGGTATATTCATCCAGATTGTGCGACCACGGGACCATGTTAAAATCGCCAGCAATCATCTTCAGTCCATCCAGCTCTGATAAGATCGAGATGATTTTCCCAGCTTGTGTCTCTTGAGGAAACGGCCATGGCCAGTGCTGATGGATAGACACAACCCAGAGCGGTCCCTCTGAGCTTTGGATGTGCAGTGCTGCTATGCCGAGGCCGATCTCACAGCGATAAGCATCAGAAGCAAGGGGGAGGCGTGAGAGCACAGCGACTGCACCGACGGCGGTAAACGGACAAACGATGTGGTAGGGATACTGCTTTTTGAGTGAGTTGATGAGGGGAAGATGCCTTTTGTGCACTTCCTGAAGCGTGATCACCTCTGGTTGTAGCATGAGGATGTCATTGAGGACATCCATGCGATCTCCGGCGCGGAAACTCAGGTTCTTTTGATAGACCGCGAGATCATAATTCTCTGGGACGCGCACTCCCTGATCGGCCCACAATACCGTTCCGCTGCTGATTGATGCGACTAGAAAGCCGATGATCATCAACTTGGGCTGGCGGTAGGAAAACAGTGTGAGAATTGCGAGCAAGACGGCCAGAGGCAGCCGGAGAACAGACAAGCTGTCGCCGATTGGATGTATAATTCCCAGGAAAGATATGAGGAGTAAACTTGTTACTCCAATTATTGAGTTGCGCAGGAACATGACAGTCTTCGTTCATGGGTTAGAAGGCGCGAACCTGCTATGTATAATCGAAACTATGTTCATTATTTGACAGCGCAATCATTTGGCAGAAAGCCTAGGTTTTTTGCAAAACTCCCTCTGCCAGATCATTAAGTTTCTGAAGGAAGTGACACAGAGTGATTGCGTCAGATATGCTGGAGGGCATGACCCGAATGCAGTTGGTGAGCTGAGGCATTGGTGCGTAGCTGATGCAAGGAATGCCAGCTTCGATTAAATGGGTGGTGAATGCATCTGCTTGTCCTGCTGGTGTTTCGATAAGCAAGAAATCTGTTTCGCTGGGCAGGCAGGAGAGAGCGGTGTGCTGCTCGACGCTGTTCTTTACATGATCGCGCCATTGGCAGCAGGATTTGACGTGTGCTGCAAGCAGGTCATGGTTTTCAATCAAAGCTTTGCCAGCGGCCACGTTGAGTGGAGAGATGGTCGTGCCGCCTTTGAACTGCCTGAGGCAACTGATGATCTTGGTGTTGCCCGTGATATAGCCAAAACCAGTTGCCGCATAACCTGCCTTTGACATGCTGCGCATGAGGACGAGGTTTTCGTGTGTCTCCAGCAAGCGACACAGGGCGTGCGGATCATCTGCAAACAAGTGATAAACTTCATCAATGACGACGAGACCATTTGTATGGGTGGCGAGCGTTTCGATGAACTCCACCGGGGCTGTTCTGGATGTGGGGTTGTTGGGCGTGCTGAGCAGGGTGATTGCCGGGTCGTGTTCTTGCAGCTTTGCTAAAGCGTCGGCAGTGTCCCAGTGTCCGCCATTTGTGAGCTTGAACTTGTTGGACTGGATGCCGAGTTTTTCTAGCGTGATGTCAAAGAGGAAGTAATCAAACTCAGGCAGGAGGACGGATCGACCTTTCGCGAATGCGAGCGAGAGTTCCTCCAGGAAGGTATTGATACCACTGCCGAGCATGACAGAGCAGTTGTCAGGCAGATTGTTTTTTTCCCTGAGTGTTGTCTCCAACTCAGTGATTGCTTTGATGTTGTAGTTGGACAGATTGAGCTTGGAGATATTGCGTTGAATGCACTTGTCGATGTGCATCAGAGCCTCTGGGCGTGTGTCTGACCCTTCAAGTTGAGGGGTTCGATAATCAATGAATTTTTCCAGATTGAACGGGGTTCTCTGGTGTTGTGCAGCCTGACAGAAATCTGAGAGAAAAAAGGGCACAGTATGGGGGTCCCGTGTTGCGAAAGAGATGGGAGACCGGAGACATCATTCATAGACGGGTGGAGGGACTTGCGGGCGGTGGTGGAGATAATGCCCAAAGATTGCGTCGCAGTCATCGAAGTACTTTTCGGTGAAGAGGATGTGTGTGTGCCAGACAATGTCTACGGCCTTGGAAGGCCAGGCGCGGGCGTCCTGCGGGTAGTCTTCTTTGTACCTGATCTCTAACTCGAGTGTATCAACCAGGAAGCTGCGATAGGCATTGACTGCTTCACGCGCCTCTTTTTGCGGCCATTCATAACCTCCAGTTTCTACGGAGCCAACGAGCTGATTGAAGATGCATTCTAAATCTAACGCAGCAATCTTGTTGCGACCTTCTGTGCAGCTAGTGCGTTCTGCTGAATACCAGTCCATTTGTGTTGCTCTTGTGGGAGAGGGGGTAAAGGTTTGAGTTGGAAGAGCGCGCCGGAATTAAAGTGCAACGCGCTCGTTTTTCTCTAGTCTTTGTCGTCTTCTTTTACGTCAGACTTGTTCTCAATTTTATCGAGTGGGAAGCCGCCGAAAAAATAGCATGCTGCTTTTTGAGTTGGTGTAACAGCTTTATGTGCGAAAGGGTTTTGGGCTGCTGCGTGCAGTTTGCTCAAGTCTTTCATAATTGTCTCCTTTTAAAGTCTGTCAGGATTTATCTGTGGCGTCGTGAATGGTGATGTGTCCGCGACATGTGCCGTCAGAAAATACGCCAACAACGGGACTTTCGCCGCTCACACCTGAGGCGAACATCGTCACTTCGACGGGGGCTTTATCCTCGCTATCAGGGAAGACGATTTCATAAGTGTTCGTGACGGTGAAAATACCTTCACCTACAGTGCCGTCGGTTTCCGTAATGAGAATGTCGTGGCCTTTTTCAGATTCAACCTGCTGATGGCCATCAGCATTTTTGCCTTTATGTACGGCAGAGTAACCGTCGGAATAGCGGGTCTTACAGGTGCCGTCATCAGGCTGGCCGGAGACCAATGACAGTTCAGAAAATTCGACGGTGGTTTTCCCAGTCGTGTCGTGATTGTCAGCCAGGACCGGTGAGATCGCGAGGCCGAGGAGGCCAAGGCCTGCGACGGCGGCAGTTGTCTTTTTCATATTTTTTAGCCTGCTCTGATCGAAATGGGTTCGCATTAGTCGCTTTTGTATCCTTGCGGATGAGCAGAGCTTAGGGATGGCTGTCTTAATGAAAATGCTAAGCGTTGGGAGGAAGTGTATCCTAGGGTAATGCAAGCTGAAGTGCTTGTAGGAGACTTTAAGCGCTATTGAATTAGTGGTTGTGTTGTTGCGTTAACTTATCATCTGGCGTGCAGGCAAATGAAAAGGGCCCGCTGGGGGCCCTTTGTGGTCTTCGGAATGTGAGTGGTGTTAGGCCAGTTCTTCTTCCAGATTTTGGCGGGACAGGCCGTCCATGCTTGGCATCAGGGAGAGGAGTTCCTTGGTGTAAGCGTGTTGAGGTTTGTCGAAGAGGTCTTCGGTGTCCGCAACTTCCAGAAGCTGGCCATGGCGCATAACACCGGTGCGGTTACACATCTGCCGGATGACCGCGAGGTCGTGGCTGATGAACAGCATGGTGAGGCCCAGCTCGTCCTGCAGGTCTTTGAGCAGGTTGAGGATTTGTGCCTGAATGGATACGTCCAGCGCGGAAGTTGGTTCATCACAAACCAAGAAGCGAGGGCGTGTCGCCAGGGCGCGGGCAATGGAGATGCGCTGGCGCTGACCGCCGGAGAACTCGTGCGGGAACTTGGCTGCTGCTGCGATGCCAAGGCCGACGTGCTCCAGAAGGTCATCAACGATCTGGTTCACTTCGCTGTTGGTGCTGGCGAGTTTGTGGAACTTGATTGGTTCAGCCACAATATCACGCACACGCATGCGGGAATTCAGGGAGGAGAACGGATCCTGGAAGATCATCTGCATCTGGCGGCGCATTGCCAGAACCTGCTTCTTGTCTTTCAGGCTGGTCAGCTCCTGCCCAGCAAAGTGGGCGGTGCCGCCTGCCGGGTGGTAAAGGCCAGTGATGACGCGGGCCATGGTTGATTTACCGGAACCACTTTCGCCCACGAGGCCAAAGGTTTCCCCTGCATGGATGTCAAAGCTAACTTTATCCAGAGCGGTGAAGTACTGCCTGTTTTTAGAAATCCATGCGTCCTTGGTGAGGAACTTCATGGTGATGTCTTTTACATCAAGCAGTGGGCCATCGACAGATTTGTAGTCACGCGCCTTGCCCAGCCAGTGGGTGCCGATGTCGATTTGCTTGAAGGGCTTTGCTGAGCCTTCAATGTAATCGACCTGCGGGAAGCGATGCACTTTTACATCCGGACGCGGAACGGCGGCGATCAGGCTTTGAGTGTACGGGTGCTTTGGAGCGCCCAGTACCTGCTTGGATTCGCCGTATTCAACCAGATCACCACGGTACATCACCGCAACGTGGTCGGTGAGGTCTGCGATCACACCCATGTCGTGGGTGATGACGACCATCGCCACGTTCTTCTCTTCACACAGACGCTTCATCAGCTTCAGGATCTGAGCCTGAATGGAAACGTCGAGCGCGGTTGTTGGCTCATCTGCGATGACAACTTCCGGGTCTGCGCAAAGAGCGAGAGCGATCACCACACGCTGGCGCATACCGCCGGAGAACTGGTGCGGGTATTGCGCAATGCGTTCTTCCGGATTTGGAATGCCAACCTGATCCAGCAGATCAACCGCATGTGCGCGAGCTTCTGCCTTGGAGAGCGGCAGGTGCAGGCGGATGGTTTCGACCAGCTGGAACTCGATGGTCTGGAGTGGATCCAAAGAGGTCAGCGGATCCTGAAAGATCATGCCGATGCGCTTGCCGCGCAGTTTGCGCATGCTTTCAGCTGCGAGGTTGTCGATACGTTTGCCGTCGAGGTGGATTTCACCTTCGGCAATCCGGCCCGGATTTTCCAGAAGACCGATGACGGCGTTGCCGACGGTGGACTTGCCGGCGCCACTTTCTCCGACCACGCCGAGGATTTTACCGGCGTCTACGGAGAGATTGACATTACGGGACGCTGTGAAGACGTCTTTGCGGCTCGGAAACTCAACAGTGAGGCCGCGAATATCTAAGATGCTCATGGTCTGGCCTCCCTAGCGCAGTTTCGGGTTCAAAGCGTCGCGGAGCCAGTCGCCCAGCAGGTTTACTGCCAGCACGAGGATCGCGAGCGCCAGACCTGGGAAGATCGCGATCCACCACTCACCTGAGAACAGGAAGTCGTTGCCGATGCGGATCAGGGTGCCCAGAGATGGCTGTGTTGATGGAACACCAACGCCAAGGAAGGAGAGGGTTGCTTCTGTGATGATTGCCAGAGCAAGGTTGATGGTTGCAATAACCAGAACCGGACCAAGCACGTTTGGCAGCACGTGGCGGATCATGATGATCCATGCCGGAATGCCAATGACGCGGGCGGCCTGAACATACTCTTTGTTCTTCTCCACCAATGTAGAGCCACGAACTGTACGTGCGTACTGCACCCAGAATGACAGGCCGATGGAGAACGTTAGAATCCAGATTGCCCAGGTCTCACGATCGATGTTGCCAAAGATGCCGTTTGCAATGCCGTCGATGAGCAGTGCCAGCAGGATGGCCGGGAAGGTGAGCTGGACTTCTGCGATACGCATGATGATCGCGTCTGTGCGGCCACCGACATAACCGGAAATCAGGCCGAGGGAGATGCCGAGGACTGCGGCAAACGCCACAGACAGGAAGCCCACTGCCAGAGAAATACGCATGCCGTACAGGATGCCAGAGAGCAGATCGCGGCCCTGATCATCTGTGCCCAACAGGTAGCGTGGGTCGGACCATTCCATACCAATCGGTGGAATGCGTGCGTCCATGATGCTGATCTGAGCCAGATCGAACGGGTTGAACGGTGCGACAAGCGGAGCAAACAGGGCTGCGAGCATCAGCACTACCGTGGTGAAGGCCGCGAGGACTGTCACCTTGGAGCTGAGGAAGCTGTGCAGCAAGTCGCTGTCGAGGAAGCGGGCCATTGCGGAGCGCGGGGCTTCTGAAGCCTCACTGCCGGAAACGGTTGGTGTGTTATCTGTCATGATTATTATCCTTACCGTTTCTTATGCGCGGCCGCGTTCGGTGCGCAGGCGTGGATCAATCACGACGTAGAGAATGTCTACGATGAGGTTGATGAACACGAAGATGAAAGCGGTGAGCAGCAGGTAAGCTGCCATGATCGGAATATCCACATTCTGCACGGCTTGCAGGAAGAGGATGCCCATGCCCGGCCACTGGAACACGGTCTCGGTGATAATCGCAAAGGCGATGATGGAGCCGAGCTGCAGACCGGTGATGGTGATCACAGGGACCATCGTGTTTTTGAGAGCGTGGATGTAATAGACAGACCGGTTCGGCAAACCGCGAGCGCGGGCGAACTTGATGTGGTCGGTCCGCATCACTTCCAGCATCTCAGCGCGGATCAGGCGCATGATGAGGGTCATCTGGTACAGCCCAAGCGTAATTGCCGGCAGGATGATGGCCTTCAGACCGCTGATGGTTAGGAAGCCTGTGTCCCAGAAAGACCCCAGGGCAACGACCTCGCCGCGGCCAAAGCTTGGCAGCCACTGCAGTGTGACCGAGAAGAAGAAGATAAACAGGATGCCGATAAAGAATGTTGGCAGAGAGATACCTACTAGAGATACCGACAAGAACATCTTTGAGAGCCAGGAATCGCGGTTCAGACCGGTGTAAACGCCCATTGGAATGCCCAGCAGCAATGCAAAAATTGCAGAGGCGAAGGACAGTTCCAGAGTTGCAGGCAGACGGCGACCAATCAGGTCTGCCACAGGCTGCTTGAACTGGTAGGAGTTACCGAAGTCAAACTGGATTGCGCCCAGGACATAACGGAAAAACTGAACGAGAACAGGGTCGTTCAGACCGAGGCGCTGGCGCAAGGCTTCACGCTGTTCCGGGGTGGTCTCAATGCCCACCATCTGGTTTACAGGATCTCCAACAAAGCGGAAGAGCAGGAAGGAGATTAAGGCTACGACAAACATGACCACGAGAGCCATGGCGATACGCCGGGAAATAAAGCCAAACATGGTGTTTTATAGTTGTTCCTGAGAATAGAGGCGCCCGGCGCTTAGGGCGCCGGGCTATTATTTTGTTGGCTAAGCCGTCAACTTAGTTCTTCACTACAAACTTGAAGTGGAACTCGTTATCCGCACGCTGCTTCAGAGTAACCTTGTCGGATACACCCCAAGCCAGACCCTGCTGGTGCAGTGGAATGTGAGATACTTCGTTGTTCAGGATTGTGTAGGCTTCGGAGATCATGCTGTTACGCTTCTCTTCGTCGTTTTCGGAGAGAACCATTTTTGTCAGCTCATCAACACGTGGGTTACAGTAACCACCGAGGTTGAATGGTCCACCAGCACCTTTGTCATCACGGCAGTTGTTGAGGTTGAGCAAAATGTTGTAGCTGTCGAATGAACCTGGGGTCCAGCCCAGCATGTAGAAGGATGTGTCAAAGCCGCCAGATGCCAGGATCTTAGCGAAGTACTTCGCTTTAGGCTGTGCATTCAGGTTTACTTTGATGCCTACGCGCGCGAGGAATGCAGCAGTTGCCTGACAGATTGCTTCGTCGTTGACGTAGCGATCATTCGGGCAGTCCATGCCAACTTCAAAGCCGTCTGCATAACCTGCTTCTGCGAGAAGTGCTTTCGCAGCTGCTGGATCGTACGGGTAGCGGGAGAAGTCACCGGAGTTTGCGAACAGGAATGGTGAGATCATCAGAGCAGCTGGCTCGGACAGACCACGCATGATTTTCGCTTTGATCGCATCAACGTCAATTGCCTGGTAGAACGCCTTACGAACGCGAACGTCCTTGAATGGGTTCTTGCCTTTGATGTTGGAGTAGGTCAGCTCATCACGCTTCTGGTCGAAACCGAGGAAGATGGTGCGCAGCTCAGGACCGGTCAGTGCAGATGTACCTGCATTGCTGTCCACACGCTTGATGTCCTGTACCGGGATTGGGAACGCCATGTCCAGCTCGCCGGAAAGAAGAGCTGCAACGCGGGTTGCATCAGATCCGATTGGAGTGAACTCAACGCCAGTCAGGTTGTGTACTTTCTGGTCCCACCAACCGTCGTTTACGGTGAAAGTGGTTTTAACGCCTGGCTCATGCGTTGCAATCTTGAACGGGCCGGTGCCGTTTGTATTCAAAGATGCATAGTTTGGATTGGTGTCAGAAGCGCTTGTCACTTTTACAGCGTTGTTTGCTTCAGTCCATTCCTTATCCATGATGTACCAAGTGGACCACTCGGAGTGCAGGATAGGGTTTACGCCTGTCAGGACGAAATCAACGGTGTAGTCGTCTACTTTCTCTACCTTCACGTCCGCAGCGATGCGGGTTGTCAGGTCAGAGCCTTCAGCGCGAACACGGTTTGCAGAGAAAACCACGTCGTCAGCATTGAAGTCGTTGCCGTTGTGGAACTTGACGCCCTTGCGCAGGTGGAAGCGCCAGCGGGTTGGTTCAATAACTTCCCAGCTCTCTGCAAGTGCAGGTTCGATCTGGAGATCAGCTGTACGGCGTACGAGACCTTCATACACATTGCCGTGCATGGCCATGGTGAATGTTTCGTTCAAGCTGTATGGATCTAGCTGATTGTAAGTCCCTTGAAATGCGAACTTCAGCGTTTCAGCATTTACCTGAGTTCCAGCAGCAAGCGTCATTGCCAATGCAGCGGATGCAATCTTTAAACGCATTCTAAATTAACTCCCCTTTTCCCCTCATGCAGAAAATTAATTGTTCTGCAGGGCCCCTCTGGTTTCGCCGACCACTTATTAGGCGGATTCTGGCATCTTAGTGATATTACCCATATGAATGAATGCGTCTAGGGGGCATTGCGTAGTTGAAACGAGGAATTAATGTGGGCGCAGCGCAATTTCATAGCGTATTCAGGCGCTAAGGGATGTATTTCTTGCGGTTTAATGCGTGTCAGTTGAGAGACACACCAACGTTAAGATGAGTATATTTCATCTAATGATGAGGAAATGAAGGGTTCTGATCTTGTTGATTATGTATGGTATTCGCAATTGCGACAGTGTTCGCAAAGCTCGTAAACTTCTGGATGAATCAGAAGTCGAGTACAATTTTCACGATTACAAGAAAAATGGTGCAGATGAAAATGCGCTGATAGAGGCCTGCGAGCGATTCGGTTGGGACGCTGTTTTGAATAAACGGGGTACCACATGGCGCAAATTGGATGATGAAACCAAGGCTGGTGTGACGGACCAGGCCAGCGCTATCGCCTTGATGGCACAGGAAACTTCATTAATTAAAAGGCCACTTATTACGGGTGGAAAGCAACTTTTGCTTGGATTTGATGCGTCTTTGTGGGGTGAAATTTTGGAAAAAGGAGAGCTGTAGGGACAGTAGAACTGTTCTAAGCTCTCCTTTTTTGGACGGTAAAGTTTAAGGGTTGGGATCCTTTAGGCTTAGCCATCCTTCCTATGGTATGAGGCGCTGGCAATCACGTAATCTGAAGCGTGGTTGCCAACCCGAAATCTTTTATCTGACGAAGTTTTCTCGAAGCTGACCGCGACATTGAGTAAAAATGCTGCGAGAATTCTTCTGCACCTGCCTCAAGCTCTTCACAGGTCATGTTTTTTGGCTGATAGACCGCGTGGGCCCCATCAAATTCTCCCCAGTTGTCAGAGAGCAATCTGTCCTCTTCTTCCAGCTGTTTGTAGAAGCGAGAGCCGGGGAAGGGGATGGCGATGGCGGGTGCGGTAATATCTACCCCTATGTCATGGTAGAACTTGGCGGTTTCGATGAAAATTTCTGGTGTATGCTCGTCGAAGCCAAAAATAGCTGTGGTGTCGACAATAATTCCATGTGTATGAATGTTAGAAATTTGAGATTTTAAGTTTTCAGGTTTCACAAAACCCTTGCCAGCACGTTTGAGTGCTGCCTTGGATGGGGTTTCTATTCCAATGAGCAAGTACTTCGCACCGGACCTTGCTGCGGCTTCCAGAAGTTCTGGATCATCTGCTATACGAATAGTGGTTTCGCCCGCCCATCTAATCTTGAGCGTTTCTAATGCTTTGAATAATTCCAAAGCGTACTCACGATCCTCCGTCAGGTGATCGGCGTGAAGTTCGACCCAATCGGTTTCCATTTCGGAAATCTCATTGATTATGTCTGGGATCGGACGATAGCGGGTTTTTCCGAGCATGCCGGGGATGAGGCAGAAGCTGCAATTGTGTTTGCAGCCACGGCTGACCAGCACCGACCATTCCCAGCCATACTGTTCTGCGGTGATGAGGTGGCGCGGATATGGGTTAAGCTTGGACATGTCGGCGTAGGTGCCGGTGTATCTTGGTTTGAGGCTTCGGTTTTGCGCATCCTGCAGCAACTCATCCCAGACATTTTCACATTCGCCTGTCATCACCGCATCTGCATATTCGCCGGCTTCTTCTGGCATGAAGGTGGCGTGGAGACCGCCAATCACAACCTGACTGCCCTTTTCCGAGAAAGCTGAGGCGAGCTCGTAGCCTCGGTTGGCATCCGGGGTTGCGAAGAAAAGCACCACGAGGTCGGCGGTCACCTTACGGGGATCGAACATCCTGATGGTTTCGTCATGCATCTCCAGCTGAAAATGGCGAGGGGTTGCTGCCGCAGCTGAGAAGATGGACTGAGGCGGGCCTCCACGCGCTTTCTTGTAATCTTTAAAATAGCTCGGAGCAGAAGCTTTGATGAGACAGATCTTCATTGCCAACCTCATGTGTTTGTTTTGAATAAATTGTCATAAATGACAATTTATAGCAAGGGGAATTTTTAAGAGGATTTATCTCGTTGAAATTGCGTGATTAATTCAGGATCTGCTTAGGTCCTGCTGAAGGAGGAGACATCAAATCTTTGCACATCGCGCAGGAGTTTGATGAATTCCTGAGAGGCGTGTGTGAGGGATGTCTGGCCTTTTTTTGCTGTAGCGAGAGCCGCGTTGCCAAGAGCGCCGGTCTTGTTCAGATCCTCGCTCATCCAACCATATTGATGGCGGCCATGGGCGCGCAGATAAGCATCGTTGTTGATGTGGTCAGTTTGGGTCGAGGTGAAGTCTGTGGCCTGATCCATGCGCACCAGGTCCGGGCGCAGAGCCAGCATGATGGATGTTTCGATATCGCCGCCATGAATGCCGTAGGTGAACTCTTCCGCAGAGTAGAGACCTTCCGGCTGCCCAAAGCGGAGCCAGCTGGATTCCACGGCGAGCATGTTGTGTTTTAGGCGCAGATCGCGGGTGATGATGTCCATAAGCGGTGAGTTGCCGCCGTGGGAGTTGGCAAGCACCAGTTTGCGGATGCCTGCTCTGGCGACGCATTCTCCGATCTCAATCCAGGCTTTGACAGCGGTTTCCCATGTGAGGCTGAGTGTGCCGGGGAATGAATGATGCTCGTCTGACTTGCCGACGGCCTGAACAGGCAGGAATGTGACCGGCAGATCATCAGGCAAAAGCTCAACCGTGCGAGCGACTTGCCCCTCTGCGATGCAGGTGTCCGTGTAGACCGGAAGATGAGGGCCATGCTGCTCAATTGCTGCAATCGGCAACACCGCGATCCAGTCGCTGGTGTCACTCTCAGAGAAGTCAGTTGTTGTCATCTCATGCCAAAAACGGCGGGGCAGGGCGCTCATGTGGTTTTCCGGTGCTTGTTGTCTTGCATGCAGAGTAGCGTGTTGAAGCGTGGACGTCATGGGGGAAGGCGTGGGATGCTCTGGTTTTTCAGAGGTAGTGGGTAGGAAGGTGTTTACTTTGCTGGCGGGCGGCAGAGGCTAATGGCTCACGCGGGGAGTGGTGCCCCGTCCTTCTTGGTGGCTAATAACAAGAAGGAGAAGCCGATTATGTTTTCCAGAAAGACACGAAAAGGATTGCTCGGCGGTGTTGCACTGGCGCTGGCTGGGATGATGGCTGGCGAGGCTGGGGCTGCTGGAGCCGTGTTGCTTACAAAGGAAATTTGTACCAATCCCGCTGATATCATTGTGTCGCATTGGGCTAAGCTGAAGCATGGGGCTAGTGACGTATATTTTATGAAATCTACGGGAGAGGTAGAGAAAATCAATACAGAAACGGATTTTGATGATCTGGCTAATGTGTATGTTTCAGCGCACGGGTCTCCGACAAATGTGGGGGGCATTACAAACGCCCACTTTGCCAGTTTTTTTAAGGCAGCCCATGCGAATACACCTGACTTAATATTTTTTAGCAGTTGTAGCACCGGAGCCGGTGATGTTCGCAAACTAACCAATGAAAAGTATGGCAATGCTATTGGCTCGCTGTATGGGCCACTTAACTCATGTGCTTTGGTTGGTGATGGCAGTGCTGACCTTGCAAGTGCACAAAACCTTTACAGTGTGTCTCATACTGACGACGATGACTTCAATACCGTTGCAGACAACATCATGGATGTCTGGTCTGGAACTGGTGAGTACAAAGATACTGGGGTGACCTGGAAGGCTGCCTGTGAGGCATATGTTGACCCATTAGATACAGATGATCTTGCTGAGTTTCATGATGCAGTCTATCAAGAATTTATGGTCGATGCTCAATCAGACGATATTGCTACCAGTCATAACTATGGCTTACTGATTAAGTGGAACAATGAAGGCACTGAGTTTGACGTTTGCGGTGCAGATCATGCCCCTTGCCCTGACTAAGATCAGCCAAAATCTGGATAACCAGAAGGTTAAATGATGAAAAATTCCCCCCTCCTGTCCCTAAAGGACATCTCCAAGACCTTTGACAATGGCACCACTGCTGTTGATGGGTTTGATCTGGATGTGCGGGCGGGGGAGTTTTTGAGCATTCTTGGGCCGTCAGGGTGTGGGAAGTCTACTATTCTGCGGCTCATTTCCGGGTTGGAGGAGCCTAGCTCAGGTGAGATTATCCGATCCGGACAGGAAGAGGTTGGGTTTGTTTTTCAGGAACCAACGCTGCTGCCGTGGGCGAATACTTTTGAGAATGTCTGTTGGCCGTTGAAGGTGAAGGGTGTTTCCAAGCGTGATGCGAAGGATCGCGTGGAAGAAGCGTTGGAGACGGTTGGGCTTTCCAACTTTGCGACGCATATGCCCTCTGAACTTTCTGGCGGCATGAAGATGCGGGTTTCCATTGCACGAGCCCTGGTGACCAAGCCGAAGTTGTTGCTGATGGATGAGCCGTTTGCGGCTCTGGATGAGATCACTCGCAATAAGCTGAATGATGATCTGCTTGAGCTGAAGTCTGCCCATGACTGGACAATCCTGTTCGTGACGCACTCTGTTTATGAGAGTGTGTTTTTGTCTTCCCGCATCGTTGTGATGGCGGCGGGACCGGGACGTATTACCCACGATATGACACTGGACGCTTCTTACCCACGCTCGCTGAACTACCGTATGGAATCACAGTATGCGTCGTATTGCCGTGAAGCGGTGGATGCGTTGGAGCGAGCTATGGGACATCGGGTAAAAGTATCCGCGTAGAAAGATCAACTAAAATGTGCTTCAATTAGTCAGCTTCAGCACAAGAGAGCTGTACTTTCCATCCACCACTAAACGATACAGCAGTTTCTTGCCAAAGAAGTTTGTTGGGGGGGAGCTTGGGCTCCAAGCAAATAATGTCGTTTAGCAAAACAGCTAACATAAAGTATGCATTTTCTGACAGGTCTGTGGACTTGATGATCAGATCGAAAGGTTTTGTGAAGTCGGAGTTGTCATAGATTGCAGAGAAGGACTGCTCGAGAAATGATCCCGTGAATTCTGGCATACGTCCTGTTTCTACTGCATAGGTGGTTGCTTTGAACGTTGAATAGATAGCATCAAGGTCAACCTTGCCATCGGCTAGCACAGGAACATCGATAGTTTCGGCCTGCGCAACTGATCCGGAAAGCAAAGCAAATAAAAGTACAACACGAAGCATTTCAATCACCAATAAAAACAACCGACAATGCTTACATAACACCTCAAAGTTTGCGTTTGAAAGCAACTTTAAACGCTAGAATGCTAATTAGTTTAGCTCATGCCACGTTTCCCTCCTCAATAGCGAATATTAGTTTTCCAGATCTATGCACCCAAAATCCCACTGAGTAGAACTTAAAGAGCTTATTCGCCTAAGAAATCTCATTAGGTCACTAAATAATTATCGAACTGTCATCTGAGTTATATATTCGGCGGCTATCACTGCTGTGCGGCGCCTTTTTTCGGGCGTTTTACGTTGATCGGGACAGCAGCGAGATTAGCCAGACCATGGGTTTTAATTTTAAAAAAAGCACGACTTTTCGTCTTGCTCAGGCCGCGAAGGCGCAACGGGCGCGTTCTGGGGCACACTTATCGCGCATTGGATTGCATCCGGGGCAGGAAGCTGTTCTGAAAGTTTTGAGCGAGACTGATGGCAAGACCATGAGCCAGTTGGCTCTGGCGCTTGGTGTTCAGCCGCCAACCGTGACAAAAATGGTGACACGCCTGACAGCTCAGGGACTTGTGTTTCGCCGCATTTCTGAAACTGACGGTCGGCTTGCCCGTGTGTTTTTGAGTGAAGAAGGCCGTGACCGGATTTTGTTGGTTGACCGTGCGTGGAAGCGTCTTGAGAAAGAAGCGCTTGCAGGTATGGATGACAAAGACCGCAAGAAGCTTCGTCGTTTGTTGCGTCAGGTTGAGAAAAACCTGTCTGCCAGTTTTGAAGATGATCCGGATCTGGAAGATGAACTGGAAAATGATGACAAAACTGCGCAAGAGCAGGCAACGAGGAAAGCAGAGCTGGAAGCTGCTGATTAAGCTGAAGGCGTAAAGCCTGTGCGTGGAACACAGGGTTTTGTATTTTTTATTAGTTTAGAGCGTGTTGCGTTCATTTACATTCACGCACCAAGCTCAAATTTTTTATTTCCTTGCGTATTCTTGTCCGATAACCGGAGCCAATTTTTGGGGAATATGCTCTAAGCGTCCTGGCAGAGAAACAACAGATCTGTGTCTGGTGTTTCCAGCCCAAACTGAGTGAGTAGGGTTGTTATCTGCCCTCTGTGATGGGTTTGGTGATTGAAGAAATGCAGCACCAAGTCCCCAAAGTTTTTCGTTGCAGGTATGCCTTTCATGTTGGCATAGGTGAGAGCGGCCTCCGCTTGGGCGGTGGTGATGTCCCCTGCAAATTCTTCAATGATCGCGTCCAGCTTTTGCCGGGCTGCTTTCAGGTCTGACCAGCTGTCATATGGAATAGATGTGAGTGCTGTTGGCACTGGAAACTGATCAAGTTGCTGCAGGCTCTCATAGGTTTGGGAATGCTTTGCGAAGCGGCGTAGCCAAACCAGATCTCCCACCACAATATGATTGAAGGTCGCGGAGACTGACTTGAAGAATGCGCCGCGGTCTTCTTTAAGCTGCGCATCGCTCAGCTGGTCTGCGCACTCGTAAAGCCGTGCATTCATCCAGGTATTGTATTGGGCTAATAACTTGAAGTCTGAATGCATTTTCTCGAAACCTGATATCTGGTTATGTATTTAAATGAAATATATCAGCATGTTTGATGAATTTAGCAAGGTGCTAAAACTTGAGAATTCATAATGAATTCTCTTTGTTGGCTGTGAGGAGTATTGCTATTTGCTAATGTTGCTGTGCATAAGTGCTTAAGAATACAAACTGGATCCGGCTGGATATGCGAGGACATCGGCATTGAGCGGCACAGGTAAACCATTGAGATTAGGCGATCTTGCCGAGAAACTGGGCGTTTCGACGGCTACGGTTTCTTTGGCTTTGAGAGATTCCCCTTTGATCGCCAAAGCCACGAAAGCACGGGTGAAAGCCTATGCTGAGGAAGTGGGTTATATCTATAATCGGTCAGCTGCATCTTTGCGGACATCTCAATCCAATATGATTGGGGTGGCGGTTCACGATATTCTCAATCCATATTTTGCAGAGGTCTTTCGCGGCCTGGAAGAAACACTGGCGCTGCACAATAAGACCATTCTGATTTGTAATCACCGCGATATTGTAGAGCGGCAAAAACACTTCACGGATACGCTGCTGCAGCACCGAGTTGATGGGCTCATTCTGTGCGCTTCGGTTGGCACGACTGACAAGGACATCAACTCCATTGTGCGGCAAGGGGTGCCGGTTACGCTGGTTTGTCGCGATGTGGCTGGAGCAGATGCACCTTGTGTGCGTGGGGATGACTTTCTTGGGTCTTACCGCATTACAAAACATCTGATTGAGCAAGGGCATACTCAAATCGCCATGGTTGGTGGCCGGCGTGGCAGTTCTGCCGGGCGCGACCGGAACCGTGGTTGGCGGTCTGCACTCGAGGATGCGGGGATCAATGCGGATGAGCAGCTGGATATTCCTGAGTTGATGACACAGGATGATGGTCGATCCATTGCCAAGCAGATTGTGCAGACGGATCCTCGACCAACAGCTGTGGTGTGCTTCAACGATCTTGTGGCGCTGGGCGTGATGAGTGCTGTTCGCCGACTTGGCGTTGAGCCGGGGCCTGACCTGGCAATTGTTGGTTATGATGACACCGAGGGCACTGAAAATCGGACTCCAGCCTTGACCACTGTGGACAATGGGGCCGGAACCATCGGTGTGAATGCTGCAGAACTCATGCTTTCGCAGATGAATGGCGAAAAGCTCAGTAACGAACTGACGTTAATCGAGCCTAAGCTTCGTATTCGTGAGAGTGCGCCGCCTCCGGGTGAGCGGCTGGTGTCAGTGGACGGGCTGTGCGCGACCCGTGAGTAACTGCCATTTGAAGCCAAGTGGCAGTTAGGTGATCGTGAAACTGCCGCATTGAAACTCTATGTTTACTATGCCGCGCTTATCTAAGCGGCGTCTTGTATTGCGTTTGGAGTTTCGTCATGGTCAGTTCTCGTGGAAGCATCGAAGATCATAAAGACTTGAAGATGTTTGGTTTTTTTACACTCGCCATGACATGTATGGTTCTTCTCGTCGGCTAGGCACCTCACACGACTCGTTTGTTTAACAGGATGGAACGCTCATCATTGAGCGCTCCAAGATAAACTTGATAGATTCAGATTTTCGATTGGATGAGGTTGCCATCACTGTTGATCTGAACTGCATAAGTACCTTTGCCCGTATCAGTTTCTGTAAATTTTGCTGGATCAACTTTGCTTTGTAAGAGTTCTACCAGCTTTGCATATCCTGCGATCGTGTCTGAGGATTGGTTCATTTTCCAATCGTCAATGTTTCCGAAAATGAGCACTTCGCTAAACTGATCTTTTCCTTCTTTGATACGTAGAATATCCAGATAATTGAAAACCGTCTGAGCATTTTCCTCTCTGAAAACAGGGAATGCAGAAGATGGAAGTGGTGGGACGTACTGCCCCCAAAAGACCAGATGGGCCAGCGTGAAAGAGCTGTCTACTCGGACTGCGACTCCGATGCAGGAGTCCAAACCTGTCGTGATCATTAGATCGCGCGATGTTGCGTATTCCTGCTCACGGATCGCTCTATCATTGCAGGCTACATTCATGATGTAGGTATGAGCCATTTCGTCTTCCTTGTTTGTTGTTGTTTTGATTGCGGGAAGGGCCGCCGACTTTAGAAGACGAAGGGATCGGTGATTTGTGAAGCAAATCACCTAAAGCAGATGTGTTTTGCACTCAATGTAAATAATAACTAGTATGTAATTAGATTTATTTTAGATTGTATCTGTATTCAACAAGTAATGCGTGTATTTGTTTTTGAGTTAAATCCATGAATAAGTTATGTTTTTAGATCTGTTATCTCTCATTTAATTTCCTGTTAACCTTGAGTTAACTGATTGCGCCCAGAATCTGTACATAAAACAGATCCTGGAGGCTATTCGTATGCATGGGATTTTGAGAAAAACAGTAGTAGCTGCCGGCGCAACCCTGGCGTTAGCTAGCTTTGGCGTCCTATCCGGTCAAGCCAGTGTAATTTCTGGTCACTGGTCAATTTCTGATGTGTTGTCGTCTAAAACCTGCTCTGCGCAGCTCGGGTCTGAGCCTGCTGCGAGCGGATATGGCAATGCGTTTGAGACAAAGAACTGTCAGGGGCTTTATGCGCCTATCTCCAAAGCCACAGCATGGCAGTGGAGCTATGATGATGGCTTGTCGCTGATGGATGCAGACGGGAAAGTCGTGCTTCAGTTTGATATTGATGAGCTTGATGGATTGACCTCAATTGGGCCTTCCTCTCTATTTCTCATCATGCAGCCTGTGAATCAGGACAGTAAGGCCTCAGACCTTTCCAATTTGATCGAAAAGGCCATTGTGGTGACAGCGCAGCGTTAGAGCTTTCCTACTTGGTGTGGGTGCTTAGGAAATCACCCACACGGCTCAATGCACGGCTGATGTTCTCCTCTGAGTTGGCGTAGGAGAAACGCAGATATCCTTCTCCCAAGACACCAAAATCAGGTCCGCCGATGAGCGCAACACCGGCTTCCTCCAAGAGTGCTGAAGCTAAGGGTTTGGCTTGCCATCCTGTTTCTTTGATATTCGGGAATGCGTAGAAGGCGCCTTTGGGTGTATTGCAGGAGATGCCGGGCAGGGCTTTTAATCCCTCCACTACGAGCTTACGTCGGCGGTCAAAAGCCAACATCATCTGATCAACTGCATCCTGCGGGCCTTCGATGGCGGCAATGCCTGCGTATTGGCTGGGTGTGTTGACGCATGACCAACAGTTCACGGCAAGCTTGCGGGCTTTATCAATGAGAGAAGCTGGCCAGACGGAATATCCCATGCGCCAGCCAGTCATAGCCCAAGTCTTGGACCAGCCATTGAGCAGGATGAGTTGGTCTTTGAGCTGCTCGAACTCCATCAAGGATGTGTGCTTGAGCCCGTCATAGGTCATTCGGGAATAAATCTCGTCAGATAGCACTGGCAGGTTTGGATGGTTTTCTAATCCCTTCACCAGCTTCTCTATCTCAGAGCGCGGTGTCACGCCGCCAGTTGGGTTGGCAGGGGAGTTGAGAATAAGCAGTGCTGTGCGCTTATTGATCAGATTAAGGGTTTCTTCGGCTGAGAAAGCAAAGTCGTTTTCTTCACGGATTGGCACCGGGATTGGTGTTGCGCCGGTGAACTCGATCATGGAGCGATAGATCGGGAAGCCGGGGTCTGGGTAGAGGATTTCCTTGCCGGGCTCACCAAACATCAGGATTGCCATGAACATGGTGACCTTGCCACCGGGAACGACCATCACGTTGTCTGGTGAGACATTCGCTCCAGTTTCAGCATGTAGGCTTGCTGCGATGGTTTCGCGGAGTGGGAGAATACCCGTTGCACCGGTGTAGCCGTGGTGGCCATCGCGCAAGGCTTTGATGGCTGCTTCTACGATGTGTTCCGGCGTTTTGAAGTCTGGCTGGCCGATGCCGAGATTGATGATATCGCGGCCCTGCTGAGCAAGCTCAGTTGCACGTGCCAAAACGGCGAATGCGTTCTCGTCCCCGATGCGGTCAAACGCCTCTAAGGTTTTCAGCATTATGGTTGGCCTCCCAGTCCCCCAAAACAATTGGCTGGATGGTAGGGGATGGAAACGATTGAATGCAAACGGAAATTAGTTGAGTGGGTTGAGTGCTGGAGGTGGGGTGGTCCCGTTTAAGCCATCGGTGTTGGCTTCTTGCTTCTGTCAAATAACGCGCCTAGGATCATTATGTATTTTGATTGGAGATTTTTATGAGTGGTCTTCGTGTACCTGAGAAGATCAGGTCTATAGGTGTTTTTCAGTTTGTAACGAGAAGCCCGGCGCGCATTGTTGTGACAATGGCGATGATGATTTTGATTTATATGTTTTTCTTTTCTCCCTTGCTGAACAGCAGTATGCCGGTTGCCATTAGCTTTGTGGTGTTCTTCATCATCTTTTGTATCGGTTTTCTGCTTGTTCTGGAGCTTCGGCGCAAACTTGGATTGTGATGCTGGTTGAGAGTTACTCGCCAATTCCTGGGGGACAGAAGGGGCGATAACAGCTAATCAGCAGCTAGGGTCTTTTGCTGGCAGAGCAACTGTCTATATTGAGGGCACGAGATTTATGCGCCGGCACTAAGCAAGCGCGCACCCATCCAAGGAGACGTAAATGTCCGAGGCTGCTGATAGCCGTATTCCTGTTACCGTGCTGACCGGATATCTGGGCGCAGGTAAAACCACCTTGTTGAACCGTATTTTGAGCGAAAACCATGGCACGCGTTATGCTGTGATCGTCAATGAGTTCGGCGAAATCGGTATCGACAATGACCTTCTCGTTGAGTCTGACGAGGAAGTTTATGAAATGAACAACGGCTGTATTTGCTGTACTGTTCGTGGTGATTTGATCCGTACTGTTGAGAACCTGATGAAGCGCAAGGGTGCGTTTGATGCGATCATCGTGGAGACCACTGGTGTTGCAGATCCGGCTCCTGTTGCGCAGACTTTCTTCATGGATGATGACGTACGTGAAGCCGCCAAGTTGGATGCTGTTGTTGCGGTTGTTGATGCCCGCCATGTTCAGCAGCGTTTGAAGGATACCAAAGAAGCTGAAGATCAGATTGCGTTTTCTGATGTGATTTTGTTGAACAAGACCGATCTTGTTTCAGCAGAAGAACTGGCTGGTGTTGAAGCGGCGATCCGTAAGATCAACCCATATGCGAAGATCCATCATACAGAGCGTTGTCAAATTGCGATTTCGGATGTTCTGGATCGTGGGGCCTTTGAACTGGATCGTATTCTCGATCTGGATCCAGAGTTCCTGAAAAAAGCTGAACTCGCGCACGATCATGAGTGTGGTCCGGATTGCGACCATGATCACGATCATCACCATCATGGACATGATCATGGCCAGGCTGACCATGAATGCGGGCCTGACTGTGATCACGACCATGAAGACACGCATTCTGTGAAGTCTTTCTCCTTTACTGTCGGCGATCTGGATCCGAAAGTCTTCTTTGACTGGATCAATCAGGTGACACAGCTTCAGGGGCCGAACATTCTGCGCATGAAGGGAATCCTGTCGTTCAAGGATGATCCGCAGCGCTATGTGGTGCAGGGCATTCATATGATCGTGGAGGGCAACCATCAGCGAGATTGGCGGGATGATGAGAAGCGTGAAAGCCGCATCGTCTTCATCGGTCGTGAGCTGGATGGCGCTGCGCTGAAAACTGCGTTTGAAGCTTGTGTTGCGGAGTAAGTTCTGGTGCCTGTAACTGCTCCTCTTGATACTGATGGCTTTGTTGTTTCTGCAAGCTTTCTTGGTGATGTTGCTGCCTTTGCCAGTGGTGAAGGTTCTGTCTTTTTTGCTGGTGGGTCGGAAACACAAACGCCGGTTCACAAAAACGGTTTGCTTTGTGCAACGCCATCTCTGGATGGCAAATCTTTGATTACTGGCGGTGGCGATGGCCGGATCTGCAAGGTCCACAGTGATGGCCGTGTTGAAGAACTTGCCGAGCAGCCGCGCAAATGGATCGACATTATTGCTGCTGGCCCGCAGGACAGTGTGGCCTATGCATCTGGTCGTACGGCTTGGGTTCGCTTGAAAAGTAGCGAGATCAAAGAGTTTCAGCTGCCGCGTGCTTTTGCTGGTCTGGCTTTTGCGCCGAAAGGCATGCGTCTTGCTGCTTCTCGTTATGATGGCGTGACTTTGTTTTGGGTGAATGCCGCTGGTGATCCCCAAGAGCTGAGCTGGAAGGGCGCGCATAGTCTTGTCACGTATTCTCCTGAGGGGAAGTACCTTGTGACCACGATGCAGGAGAACGCTCTGCATGGGTGGCGTCTGGCGGATAGTCAGGACATGCGCATGACCGGTTATCCGGGCAAGGTGAAGTCTGTGAGTTGGTCTGCCAAGGGCAAGTATCTAGCGACCTCTGGCGCTCAGGCTGCGATCCTCTGGCCGTTTATGGGCAAGAGTGGGCCTATGGGGCAGGCACCGTTGGAACTTGGCGTACGTGGTGACAGCATGGTTACGACCGTTTGCTGTCATCCGACTGAAGAGATGGTGGCGATTGGCTATCAGGATGGCATGGTGATGGCTGTGCGTTTCCACGATAATGCCGAAGTTCTGCTGCGTCGTCCTGGTGCTGGCCCTGTTTCTGCCCTTGCATGGGATAAGACGGGGAACCGGCTCGCCTTTGGTACGGAAGAGGGCGCTGCTGGAGTGATCACGCTGGTGGATTAGTTAGGGTATGGGAGGTTTACTATGATGTTTGCAAGGGTTCTGACGCTTGGCGTTGCACTTGTAAGCGGCACTGTGACCTCTCAGCTTCCTGAGTTTGCTCAGCAATATCGCCAGCGCATTGGTGGAGCCATTGATGCGCTGGAAGAAGTGAAAGCCGACTTTGTTGCGGATGCGACGGCGACCAACAAGAGCGTTTCGGCCGCATTAGAGCATATGGCGCAAAGTGCGGACCAGTTTGTACAGCTGCGCGGGATGAGCATTGAGCGATCACTGGACCGGCTAGGATCTTTGAAAGAGCAGCAGTTGGCTATGACGAGTGCTGCGGCCTTTGAGCGGGTCTGGATCTTTCTGAGAGAACCGGACACCAAGATCTCAAAGGCAACCTGGGAAGATTTTGAGCCTGCTGTGCCTGTGACGGTTGAAGGCGGTGTCTTGGCTGGGATTGGTTTTGCGATCGGTTTATTTATGTTGCGTCTGGCCGGGCTTGGTGGACGTGTAAGGCGCCGCAGAAAGCATCGGGGACAGCAGCAGGTTGGCACACAGTGACGACGACCACCTAAAGCAGTTTGCAATCCAAGCAAGTCTAGATGAGCTGCTTTAGCCTTTGTTTGTGCGTATCTTTATTCAGAAACCGGTGTCCACTTTCCGGAGATACGCTGTAAGAGGTTTGATCGATGGATTCCATCACACGAATTAGATGTTTTTTGCAGGTGGTAGAAAGCGGCGGGTTTTCGGCTGCAGCACGTGACATGGGGCGCTCGAAGGCGCTTATTTCCAAGTATGTGAGCGAGCTGGAAGATGAGCTGGGCGTGCGTTTGTTGAACAGGACGACCCGTCAAATTTCTCTGACACAGGTTGGTGAAGCCTATTTTCGTGAAGCTGGTGAGCTGTTGCAGCGGTTTGATGACCTGAAGGATGCTGTTCAGCAGGACCACCGGGAAGTGCGAGGTCGGCTGCGGCTTAGTGCTCCGCGTTCGTTCTCTGAAGCGACGCTGGGCAGAGTGCTTGCCTCGTTTTTGCAAGAACATCCGCGTGTTGAGCTGGATATTGAGATGGAAGATCGCTTCGTCGATATTGTCGAGGAAGGATATGATGTTGCTATCCGTGTGGCCGAGCTTGAGGATTCCAGCCTGATTGCGCGGAAGATCCGTGACGTTCGTGTCGTGGTTTGTGCCTCTCCTGCGTATTGGGAAGCGCATGGGATGCCTGAGAAGGCAAGTGATCTGGCGAATATGCCGTGCATTATTGATACCAACTACAAGCACAAGACCAACTGGATGTTTCTGGCAAATGGGGAGCGATTTTCTGTTCCCGTTAAAGGACCGATGCATGTGAACAGTGCAAAGACTGCGGTTGCAGCGGCGCTGGCAGGCCTTGGCGTTGTGCGTTTGCCGATCTTTTATGTGCTGGAAGAGTTGATGGCAGGCACGCTGATACCAGCATTGGAAGACTACGAAGTGCCTGGGCCTGCGATGTACGCGGTTTATCCGCATCGCAGGCATCTGTCAGCGAAGGTGCGCGCCTTTGTTGACTACATGGTCAACTGGCACAAGCAATTGGAGCAGCATGGTGACTGCCCCAAAATGCTTGATGGGCCTGTACCCAAAGAGGATTAGAGCGACCCTCTGTTTTAAGCCGGATTGTGATGGTGCTGGAAACGCTCTTCAGCCAACTCATCTGCGATGATGTTGGTTGGACGCTTTTCTGCATCGGCTCGATCAAAGATCTGAGCAAGCGTACCGCCGATGGCGAGGGTTTTCTGGCGCACGATTGAGTCTGATGCACCAGGCTGGCCCAAAGCGACAGAGATTACGCCGCCTGCGTTGATGGCATAATCTGGAGCGTAGAGGATGCTGCGTTTCATGAGAGCTGCGCCGTCTTCCTGTGTTTCCAGCTGATTGTTTGCAGCTCCTGCAACCACAGCTACTTTCAGCTCTGGGATGGTCGCAGCATTCAGGCCACCGCCAAGCGCGCACGGAGCAAAGATGTCTGCTTTGACGAGATGTGCGTCGTCTGGAGATACGCTGGATGCGCCGAGCTCTTCTATGGCGCGTGTTACTGCCGGATCATAGATGTCGGAGACAATCAGGTTAGCGCCTGCTTCATGCAGCTGACGGGCTACATCATATCCCACATGGCCCAGACCTTTGAGTGATACAGTCATGCCTGAGAGATCTTCTGAACCGAACTTGTGCTTAGCAGCAGCCTTGATGCCAACGAAGGTTCCCAATGCGGTGTACGGCGAAGGATCGCCAAAACCAGTTGCGTCAGTCCCGCGAGCGAACTGAGTTTCGCTGCCAATGATTTCCATATCATCAGAGCTGATGCCCACGTCTTCTGCTGTGATGTAGCTGCCGGACAGGCGGTTGATGTGTCTGCCGAACGCTCTGAGAAGTTCAGGGGTTTTATCCGTGCGCGGGTTTGCGATGATAACTGACTTTCCTCCTCCCAAAGCAAGGTCAGCCAACGCGTTTTTATAGGTCATGCCTTTCGAGAGGCGGAGAACATCAGTCAGAGCTTCATTCGCGCTTGCATAGTTCCACATGCGGCATCCACCGAGACCGGGACCGCGGTTGGTATTGTGAACCGCGATGATCGCTTTCAAGCCCGTTTCGTTGTCTGTTGCAAATACGATTTGCTCGTGGCCAGCGAATTCTGGATGATCCAATGGGGTCATGTAGGTATCGATCGTTATTTTATTATGCAATGGCACGTTCATTCAGCCCTCCCAAACGAAATTGAACAAGAAGCGTTGTGGGGATATTGGTTTATTCTTAAAGCAATATCCGGTTTATTTCGTAGGTGATGGGCATCAAATTCGGAAGAATTATCCGAATGGTTCTAAATTACGGGAAAAACGTATCTCACGACCTTCAATAAATGGGTCTTGAATTTGCCGTTATTTTATTACACTTGTCGTACTGGGTTCTCACATATTGTTAAGGCACCATGTCTCATAAGCTCCTACGGTTTTTGACCGCATTCTGCATGCTGTTGGTATTTCTATTGCCTTCTCAACAGGTTGCAGCACATCCGCACATGTTTGTGCAGGTGCGCGCTGAGCTGGTGTTTGATGATGACGGGTATCTGACTCACATCCGGCACAAGTGGCTGTTTGATGATCTGTATACGGCCTATGCAGTGCAGGGGTTGGACGTCAATCAGAATGGGTTTTTCGAGAAAGATGAGCTGGCTGAGCTTGCCGAGATCAATATTCAAGGTCTCAGCGAGTATGGTTACTTCACGTTTGGTGATGACAGTCAAACAGAGATAGATTTTTCTCAGCCGTTTGAACCTTCGATGAAGATGATCAAAGTGGCTTTTGATGATTATTGGTTGATCAGTGCAGAAGACAAGCAGGCAATTGCGGAAGAGATTGCTGCTGGACGGAGCCAACCAGACACGAGCCCGGTGTCCTTGGTGGAGCTGAGCTTTTCCTTGCCGCTTAAAAAGAAAATCAAAGCTGATAAGCCGATTACGCTCGATGTATATGATCCAACTTATTACATCGATTTTAAGTGGCCTAAGGGGGATACGGCTGTTTCACTGAGCAATGCTCCAGGCAAATGCTCCGTTGAACTGGTTCATCCTCCCGAGCTGGATGGGCAAATTGCTGCTCAGTTGGCAACTATTGGGGCTGACCAGCGTAATGTGCCTGAAGCTCTGCAAAGTTACACCTCTGTGCTTGTCAATCAGGTGATTGTGTCTTGCGATGGCGCTGTGACAGCAGCTGCGACTACAGGCAATACCAAGTTTATCTCTGAGATCACGCCTCAGCCGGTTGAGAGCGCTCCTGCAACTGCAGAAGATGCGGTGGCAGTGCTTGCGCAAGGTGGTGATGCAATGGCGTTGTCATCCGTCTCAGAGCGTGAGAATGTGGGTGCTGTTGATGCTGACCTGCGCGGCCCGGATATGAATATCTTTCAGCAGGGTATGGCGACGATTACCCGTTTGCAGAATGAGTTTTATCTAAAACTGACAAGTGCGCTGAGAAACTTCCGCAACAACCCTTCTGCTGGCTGGCTTCTGATGCTGATCAGCTTTGCCTATGGTGTGTTTCATGCTGCAGGGCCGGGGCATGGTAAGGCGGTGATTTCATCTTATGTCATTGCGGATGAGCAGACCTTGAAGAAAGGGATCGCGCTGTCCTTTGCCTCTGCGTTCGCGCAGGCGGTGACAGCGATTGTGTTGGTTGGTGGAGCAGGGGTTCTCTTGCACCTGACCAGTACTGCGATTAATGCGACGGCGCGCTGGTTTGAGCTTGGCTCTTATGTGCTGGTCTTCGTGCTTGGTCTCTACCTTGTTTGGCAACGTGTTCTGAAACCATGGTTTGGCAAGAAACCTGCTTCCAGCTGCGGGCATTCTCATGACCACGATCACGACCATCACCACCATGACCATGAGCACGCAGGGCATGGTGAAGTTTGTTCCAGTTGCGGGCATGCACATGCGCCTGATCCGAAGATGGTTCAGAACTCAGCCATGACACTCACAAGCATCTGGTCGATCATTCTGGCAGTGGGGCTTCGCCCATGCACCGGTGCTTTGATCGTGCTTGCGTTTGCGTTTTCTCAGGGCATGATTTGGGCTGGTGTGGCCTCCACGCTCGTGATGGCATTGGGGACAGGTATTACCGTTTCTATTCTGGCGAGTCTCGCAGTGCTCTCGCGTGAGGTTGCCTTGCGGATCTGGGGTGCCGACAGTCAGGCTGGTACGGTTATTCTGCGCGGTTTTGAGGTGGTTGGCGCTCTGACTATTTTGCTGATGGGAACGTTGATGCTGATTGCTGGGCTGAATGGTGGCGCAACGGCAGGTCTGTTCTAGATTACGGCAATTTTTGGAAGAATCGCTCTCGAAATGCCTGAGAAATTTGCTTTCAAGCAATTTCGTATGGGTGTTTTCGAAGAAATTCGCGCTATCGTTAATGCGCGAACCTGTAGAAAACCACACCTTCGTGTGGATAGTTGTTTGTGCATCGGAATGCATCTTTAAATGTTAGCTGTCTTCGCTTTGCAATGCCGACCTGATTGAGGTCTAAGGCCTCGGATTTATCGGGTGGCATCGTGTCTGCGCACTTCTGCTCAGTTTCAGCTGAAACTGTAGATTAGTTTCCTCTAAATTATTGTATTTTAAAGCATCTACCACCTGCGTGGCCTAATTCACCCAGAAAATTAATGGAGCAATGCTCAAGCCAGTTAGGTCATGTAGGCTGACTTATTAACATTGAAATAAAAGGCTATGAATTCCGATTTTGGAGGTTGATTGTTAGCCCTCAAGGGCGGAGATTCCTAAAAATGTTTCGATAGTTACGTTGCGGCTGGTTTCGGTTGAAAACGCATAGATGAGGTACGCTCAGTTGATCCAAGAATAATTAATTTGTCCAATAGGGTGCAGATTTCCTTGTATTTTCACGTAGTTTTAGGGTTATAAGAAGTTGGTCATGTTGTCGCAGAGATCTCAATGGAAGAGGTTCAATTCTGCGGAGGCATAAAGAGATTTGATTTAAGAAGCTCTTGGGAGGAGTTTTTATGGACCGCCGTAGTTTTCTGAAAAATGCTGGTTTGGCAGGTGCAACCGCTGGCGCAGCTACTCTTGCAGCTCCAGCACTCGCAGCTGGTAAGCGCGAACTGAAAATGGTCACCACCTGGCCTAAGAACTTCCCGGGCCTCGGTACTGGCGCACAGCGCATCGCTGACCGTATCACTGCTGCCAGTGAAGGTCAGCTGACTGTAAAGCTGTTTGCTGCCGGTGAACTTGTTCCTGCATTTGAGAGCTTCGACGCTGTTTCCAATGGTACAGCTGACATGTACCACGCTGCTGACTACTACTGGCTCGGCAAGCACAAAGCATTTGGCTTCTTCACTGCCGTTCCAATGGGCATGACAGCTGCTGAGCTGGAAGCATGGATGCATTTCGGTGGCGGTCAACAGCTTTGGGATGAGCTTGCTGGTCAGTTCAACGTTAAATCCTTCCTGGCTGGTAACACCGGTCTGCAGGCAGGCGGCTGGTTCAACAAAGAGATTAACTCTCTTGAAGACCTCAAAGGCCTGAAAATGCGTATGCCTGGTCTGGGTGGTGAAGTTCTTCGCCGTCTGGGTGCATCCGCTGTTGCGCTGCCTGGCTCTGAAATCTTCCCTGCACTGCAGTCTGGCGCGATCGATGCGACTGAGTGGGTTGGTGCATGGAACGACATGGCATTCGGTTTCTACAAAGTTGCTAAGTACTACTACACTAAAGGCTTCCATGAGCCAGGTGCTGGCCTGTCCTTCGGCATGAACAAAGATGTTTGGGAAAGCTTCACACCTGGTCAGCAAGAGCTGATCCGTTCTGCATGTATGGCAGAGAACAACTACATGTTCGCTGAGTACAACCACAACAACGGTGCTGCTCTGGAAACTCTCCTGACCAAGCACAACGTTCAGGTTCGTGACTTCTCTGACGACGTGTTTGATGCAATTGGCCGTAAAGCTGAAGAAGTTGTTGCTGAAGTGGCTGAGACAGATGACATCTCCAAGCGCATCTACGAAAGCTACATTAAGTCTCGTAAGGAAACCTCTGCATGGTCCAGCCTTGCTGAGCGTAACTACCTGACAGCTCGCGATCGTATCCTGGGTTAATTTTACTTATTGCTGCACAAGCTCTCCGCAATCCTTGCGGGGAGCTTTTCTTTCAAGAGCTCTATCTTGGCCTTTGGGGCCCAATAATAATCCTAGAGGCTTGGTTTAGACCAAGACGAAGAGGCGGGCATGCGCGCCCTAATGAACCTGATTACCTCAGTCAATCGTGGCATCGGCAAGAGCTGCGCCTGGCTGACTTTGGGCATTGTGCTTGTCCAATTTACAGTGGTGGTGATGAGATACGTTTTCGGTATCGGTTCCATCTGGATGCAAGAATCCATCACCTACATGCACGGTTTCCTGTTTATGTCGGCTGCTGCTTATACGCTAAGCGTAGATGGGCACGTGCGGGTCGATATCTTTTACCGGGATGCTCGCCCACGTATCAAAGCGATGGTTGATCTGCTTGGTTCGGTGTTCTTCCTTCTTCCGATGTGTGCAGTGATTGTCTATTGGTCCTGGGGCTATGTGCTCAGTTCCTGGGCAATCTGGGAAGGGTCTCAGGAAGCCTCCGGCATTCAAGGACGGTATCTTCTGAAGAGCGCGATTATTGCCTTTGCCGTTCTGGTTTCCTTACAGGGTGTCGCCATTATTCTTCGAAGTGTTCTTGCCCTTCGCGGTGACAAGAAGGCACTCGACTCATTTCGTCAGATCCAGGAGTAATCGGAGATGGATGGACTTCTTCATACTCTTGATATTTTGATGTTTGCGGTTGCCTGTATTTGTTTGTTGGCGGGCTTCCCTGTTGCATTTACTCTTGCGGGTGTTGCACTGATTTTCGCTCTGATCGCGTCGTTCTTTGGCGGTAGCGTGACCCTTGGTGCGATCCCGAGCCGAATTTTCGGCACCATGTCTAACGAAACCCTGATCGCGGTTCCACTCTTCATCTTCATGGGTGTGATGCTGGAGCGTTCCAAGGTTGCGGAAGAGCTGCTGGAAACTATGGGCCGGTTGTTTGGGCGTATGCCGGGCGGTCTGGGGCTTTCTGTCACGATTGTGGGTGCTCTACTTGCCGCTTCAACCGGTATTGTGGGCGCCACCGTGGTGACCATGGGGCTTTTGTCTCTGCCGACCATGCTGCGTAACGGTTACAGCCCGCGTCTTGCCTGCGGTTCGATTGCGGCCTCGGGTACGCTGGGGCAGATTATTCCGCCTTCCATCGTGCTTGTGTTCCTTGCTGACCAGCTTTCCAACGGATACCAGATCGCTCAGCGTGAGATGGGTAATTTTGCTCCAGATCCGTTCTCTGTAGGAGATTTGTTTGCAGGGGCGCTTATTCCTGGTCTTGCACTTGTTGGCCTTTACATTGTGTACCAGCTGTTTGTTGCGTTCACACAGCCGCACAAAGCGCCTCCAATGCGTGATGACGGATCTGCGGGACCAACCCTCAGTCAGGTTCTTCACGCTCTTGTGCCGCCAATTGCGCTTATTATCGCGGTGCTTGGTTCAATTCTCGTAGGTATTGCGACACCAACTGAAGCTGCTGCTGTTGGGGCTGTTGGTGCGTTGTTGCTTGCTGGATACCGCATGGAAGAAGACAAGCCTTGGCCGGTGTATCTGGCTGTGCTGTCTCTTGTTGTGATGTTGGTTCTGACATCCTTCATGGACCTGCGTGTGGCACGTACCGTGATCCCGACTGGTGATATGATTGGTATCTGGGTTGCAGGGCTTTCCTGTGCAGTGCTCGCTTATGGGTTGCTCGTTTCGCTTTACCGTGTGATGGCGAAGAAAGTGCTTATGCCAGTGATGCAGTCGACCACACAGATCACCTGTATGGTGTTTGTGATCCTGATCGGCGCAACGTTCTTCTCCCTGATCTTTCGTGATCTGGGTGGCGAAGAACTGGTGAAGGAAGCGCTGACCGGTCTGCCGGGTGGTGCGCTGGGTGCTATCATTGCGGTTATGGCTGTAATGTTCGTGCTGGGCTTCTTTCTGGACTTCCTGGAAATCGTGTTCGTGGTTGTTCCACTTGTTGCGCCAATTCTGCTGCAGCTTGAGATGCCTAATGGTGAACCGATGAGCCCTGCATGGCTGGGTGTGATGATGGCTGTAAACTTACAGACATCGTTCCTGACGCCTCCGTTTGGCTTTGCGTTGTTCTACCTGCGGGGTGTGGCGCCGCCGTCAGTGAAAACCTCAGACATTTACTTCGGTATCATCCCGTTTGTTCTCATTCAGGTTCTGATGCTGATCATCCTGTGGTACCTGCCGGAAATGGCAACATGGTTGCCGAAAGTGATCTACGGCTAAAAGTAGTAATCGCTTAGTATATGTAAGGGGCGCGAGTATTCGCGCCCCTTTTTTGTTGCAGTGCCACTAGCCCAAAGTAGTGATTCTTTTTTGACTTAGTCCAATGATCTACAAAAAGGAATTGAAACCTAATCAAAAGTATTGGGCATTGATTTACCTATAGTATTTCGCTTATGCGTGACAAATATAATGCATGTATACCTTAGTATAGACTTTTTTGAATGTAACTCGTTGAAATATCACAGTTTTGCATTGCACAAGTGTTCAAGGTTGCAACGCGCAATGAATAAAACCCATTAAAAAAGCTTTCGTATCTTGCTAAGAATAAGTCCAGGGAGGAGCTCGCAGGTGGAGGACTTGCGAGGCGGGGCTATTAGTCTTTCGTATTTCCTCAGAGTAAACAGGCAGACCAAAGGCACAAGGTGACCTTTGGTGAGAGGTGATTCAAAGATGCAGGTGCCTCCGTCAGCGGGTATGGACACATTTCCGCAGTTGCTTATTCGGAATGCGCGGGAATGGGGGGATCGTCCCGCGTATCGCGAAAAGGACCTCGGGATCTGGCAGAGCTGGACCTGGCGTGAGGTCCTTGGAGAAGTGTGCAAGCTTTCTCTGGGGCTCAAGAGCCTTGGGTGCAAAGAGGGCGACAAGGTTGCGGTGATTGGTGCAAACCGTCCGCATCTTTATTGGGTTTTTGCCGCAGTGCAGGCGTTGGGTGGTATTCCGATCCCAGTCTATTCTGACTCAGTGGCAGAAGAGATCGCCTACGTTCTTGGCCACGCAGAAGTGCGCTTTGCGGTTGTTGAAGATCAGGAGCAGGTTGATAAGCTGCTTGAGATGTCTGAGAAGCTGCCGCTGCTCGAGCACGTCATTTACGAAGACCCTAAAGGCCTTCGTGATTACGACCACACAAGCCTTCATCGTTACCTGAGCGTTCAGGAAGCCGGGCAGACTCTGCTCGACAACGATGAGAAGCTTGCTGATGACTGGTTTGATGCCGTCAGTGCTGGCAAGAGTGAAGACATTGCTGTGATCCTTTACACCTCCGGTACGACTGGTCGTCCGAAAGGGGTGATGTTGACCTTCAATAACTTGGTTGTTGCTGTTCAGAACGCGAACAAGTTTGATAATCTCGATGAGAATGCAGACACAGTTGCGTACCTGCCGATGGCATGGGTGGGTGACCATGTGTTCTCCTACGCACAGTGTCTTACAGCCGGGTACTGTGTGAACTGTCCTGAAGGTCCGGAAACAGTTTCGATTGACCGTAAGGAAATTGCCCCAACTTACATGTTTGCACCGCCGCGGGTGTTTGAGGGTATGCTGACGCACATCACAGTTCGCATGGAAGATGCGGGCAAGATGAAGAAGAAGCTGTTTGACTACTTCCTCAATTACGCAAACCAGGTTGGTGAGCGCATTTTGAATGGAGAGAAAGTCTCTCTGTTTGAGCGCATCAAGTATGCTGTCGGTGAATTCTGCGTGTACGGGCCGCTGAAGAACGAGATGGGTTTTTCTCGTGTTCGTGTGGCTTACACCGCAGGTGAAGCGATTGGTCCTGAGATCTTCAAGTTCTACCGCTCAATCGGCCTGAATCTGAAGCAGCTTTATGGCCAGACGGAATCTTCCGTGTTCATCACCTCGCAGCCGGATGGGCAGATTTATGCTGATACGGTTGGTGTTCCTATGCCAGATGTTGAAGTGAAGATCGCGGAGAGTGGTGAGGTTATGTATCGCTCACCGGGCGCGTTCCTTGGTTATTACAAGAACGATGAGGCAACGAAGGATACCAAGACTGAGGATGGCTGGGTTCATACTGGTGATGCTGGCATGTTCCTTGAAAATGGGCACCTTAAGATCATTGACCGTGCGAAGGACGTGGGCAAGCTGACTGACGGCTCAATGTTTGCGCCGAAGTACATTGAGAACAAGCTGAAGTTCTTCCCGAACATCAAAGAAGCTGTGACCTTTGGGAATGAGCGCGACTACGTTTGTGCCTTTGTGAATATTGATCTCGTTGCGGTTGGTAACTGGGCTGAGCGGAACAATATTGCATATGCTTCCTATCAGGAACTGGCCGCGCATCCTGACGTTTATAAGACAATCCAAAGCCATGTGGATCAGGTGAACAAGGATCTTTCTGAAGAGCCAATGATGGCTGGTGCTCAGATCAAACGCTTCCTTGTTCTGCATAAAGAGTTGGATCCGGATGATGGCGAGCTGACACGTACTCAGAAAGTACGTCGTAACTTCGTTGCTGACCGTTATGCGCCTCTGATTGAAGCATTCTATACGGGTGAGACCTCCAAGCATGTGGTGACCGAGGTGACCTTCGAAGATGGCCGTCAAGGCTCCATTGAAGCCACCGTCGAGATCCGGGACTTGGACACCCATAGTGCTAAAGCAATGACCGCGATTGGGGAGGCGGCAGAATGACTGTAATGGATCCAACGCTCGAAGAGGTCAAAAAAAGGGCCGAGGAGCGCGAGGTTCTGCTGGATCTTGAGAACGTTTCTCTCTCCTTTGGCGGCGTCAAAGCAATTACGAATATCTCCTTCAACATCAAGAAGGGGGAAATTCGCGCGATCATTGGTCCCAATGGTGCTGGCAAGACGTCCATGCTCAACGTGATCAATGGTTTCTATCAGCCTCAGGAAGGTGTGATCACCTTCAACGGTGAACGCCGAAAATCCATGAAACCGCATCTTGCGGTTAGTCAGGGTATCGCTCGAACTTTCCAGAACGTTGCTTTGTTTAAGGGTATGTCCACGTTGGATAACATCATGGCTGGTCGTGCAACACGCATGAAGCAGAACATATTCTGGCAAATGCTCTATTGGGGCCCTGCTCAGCAGGAAGAAATCGAGCACCGTAAGAAGGTCGAGGAGATCATTGATTTCCTCGAAATCCAGCATATCCGTCGTACTCCCGTAGGGACGCTTCCTTACGGCTTGCAGAAGCGTGTTGAGCTTGCTCGTGCTTTGGCGATGGAGCCAGAACTGCTGCTGCTCGATGAGCCGATGGCAGGGATGAACCTGGAAGAGAAAGAGGACATGAGCCGCTTCATTCTGGATGTAAATGATCAGCTCGGCACTACGATTGCTCTGATCGAGCATGACATGGGTGTTGTGATGGACCTTTCCGACCGTGTCGTTGTTTTGGACTATGGCCGCAAAATCGCAGATGGCGTGCCAGAAGAAGTACAGAGCAACCCAGAAGTTATTGATGCCTATCTGGGCGTGTCACACTAGGGAGCACCCCATGGAAACACTTTATAATGTACTAATTGATCCATTTGTTCAGATGTACGGAATGCCGGACTTCTTTCTGCAGGTGTTGTGGGAAGGTCTTGTCTCTGGTGTTCTTTACGCGCTGATTGCACTTGGTTTCGTTCTCATCTTTAAGTCCTCGCGTATCTTCAACTTTGCGCAAGGCATCATGGTTGTGTTTGCTGCGCTGTCTTTGGTTGGCCTGCATACCTTCCTGGTTCCGTTTGTTGGCAACGAGTTTGTTGCTGCTGCAATCGCGATGCCGCTTACTCTTGGCATTATGTATGCGTTGGCAATGAGCGTTGAGCGCGTTGTGCTTCGTCCGCTTGTAGGTCAGCCAGACATCATTCTGTTCATGGCAACCATTGGTATCACCATGTTCCTCATCGGTTTTGGTGAGTTTGTGTTCGGTGGTGAGAACAAGGTGATGATCACCGAAGCGCTTGGTATTCCAACGGGTGCTATTGAGTTTGAACCGTTCGGCGGCTTCCTTCTTCTGGAAGAAAAAGACGTGTTCGCGGTTGTTATGGCGATCGTGCTGGTTATCAGCCTGCTGGTGTTCCTGAACAAATCTGCGATGGGTCGGGCGATCCGTGCGCTCGGTGATGATCATACTGCAGCGTTGTCTGTTGGTATCTCCCTCAGCACTATCTGGGTTCTGGTTTGGTTTATTGCAGGTGTGATTGCTCTTGCTACCGGTGTCGTCTGGGGTGCTCGTGCTGGTGTATCGTTTGCTCTGGAAGTGATTGCGTACAAGGCCTTGCCAGTGCTGATGCTTGGTGGTCTGGAATCTGTATCAGGCGCGATTATCGGCGGTATTGCCATCGGCCTTCTGGAAAAAGTCTTCGAAATTTACTGGGGTCAGCCTCTGTTTGGTGGCAACACCGAAACTTGGTTCGCCTTCATCTTTGCTTTGATTGTTCTGCTGTTCCGTCCGCAAGGGCTGTTCGGTGAGAAAATCATCGAGCGCGTGTAAGGGAGGCCTGACGTGTTTTACAGAACTTCTGGTCAGTTCAAAACGACCTATGAAAGTGATCAGGCGCTCTTCCCAATCAAGCAGGATATGGTCCTGCTGGTTGTGATCCTTGCCGCTATGTATGTGGTCTTTCCGATGTTCGCATCGGAGTTCACCTACAAGGCTCTGCTTGTGCCAGTGCTGATTTATTCTCTGGCATCGCTTGGCCTGAATATTCTGACCGGTTATGCCGGGCAGCTTTCGCTGGGTACTGCGGGTTTCATGGGCGTTGGCGCTTATGCTTGCTACAAGATCACTACGATCTTCCCAGAAATGAACATCATTGTTGCGTTGTTCCTTTCTGGCTTCTTCTCTGCTGCAGTTGGGGTCGCGTTTGGTTTGCCGTCGCTGCGCATTAAAGGTTTCTACCTTGCGATTGCGACGCTTGCTTCGCAGTTCTTCCTAGTGTGGCTCTTTGAGAAGTGGGCGTGGCTTTACAACTACAATGCATCCGGCGCGATTGAAGTGCGCACCATGGACATCTTCGGTCTTGTTGTAACAGGCCCGAATGCGTCGCCTATGGTTCAGTACTACTTTGTTCTTGGCATTGTTTCTGTCGTGACCTTTGCGATGATCAACCTGACACGTGGCCGATATGGCCGTACGTGGAAGGCTGTTCGTGACATGGATATTGCTGCGGAACTGGTGGGCATCAACTTGATGCGTGCAAAGCTGTCTGCCTTTGCTGTCAGCTCCTATATCGTGGGTATTGCCGGCGCGCTGATGGTGTTTTTTTGGAAAGGTGCTGCTGAGCCAAATCTCTTTGATATTCCAATGAGTTTCCAGATCGTCTTTATCGCGATCATTGGTGGCCTTGGCAGTGTGATGGGGAACTTCCTCGGAGCGATCCTGATTGTGGCACTGCCGGTTGTGCTGAACCTGCTGCCAGAAATGCTTGGTCTGAGCATTGGTTCTGCCACCATGGAACACGTCAACGTTATGGTGGTTGGTTCTCTCATTATCATGTTCTTGATTGTCGAGCCTCACGGTCTTGCGCGGTTCTGGGCGCTTATTCGTGAAAAGCTCATCATTTGGCCATTCCCTCACTAATAAAGAACTGCGGGAGCAGCTGGGGAATAGAGGAAATGGTCCGCGGCGGGAGCCGCAAACGCGGAGGAAAATATGAAACACTTTACGAATTTAGGTAAGGCTGTTGCAGCTGGTGCCCTTGCAGTTGCCATGAGCACTGCTGCAATGGCAGCAGACGGCCTTAACTTTCCAAACCTGACATACCGTACTGGCCCATTTGCGGGTACAGGTACGCCAATCATGAACGGCCAGCGTGACTACATGCTCATGCTGAACGAGCGTGATGGTGGTATTGGCGGCGTGCCAATCGATTATATCGAGTGTGAAACCGGTTACAACACCAACAAAGGCGTTGAGTGCTACGAGAAGACTAAGGGAGCAGCTCTCGTAACGCAGCCATGGTCAACCGGTATCACTTTGCAGGTTATGCCTCGCACCAACGTGGACCGTATTCCTATTCTGGCACCTGGCTACGGTTTCTCGCCAATGTCAGACGGTGATACGTTTGCGTGGGCGTTTAACCCACCAGTGTCCTACTGGGATGGCGCGTACATGATCCTCGACTACATTGCTGGTGGTGACATGTCTTCGCTGAAGGGTAAGAAGATCGTTCTTCTTCACCTTGACCACCCGTTCGGAAAAGAGCCAATTCCGCTTCTGGAAAAGCTTGCTGAAATGCATGACTTCAAGCTGGTTCCGATCCCTGTGGGTCTGAAAGAAATGCAGAACCAGTCTGCACAGTGGCTGCAGATCCGTCGTGAGCGTCCAGACAACGTCGTTATGTGGGGTTGGGGTGCTATGAACGCCGGTGCGATCACCGAAGCGGTTAAGACCCGTTACCCAATGGAAAACTTCATTGGCATCTGGTGGTCTGGCTCTGATGCTGACCTGCAGAACGTTGGTGTAAAAGCAAAGGGCTACAAGTCTGTCAGCTTTAACGTTCCAGGTAACTATCCAGTTCTTGAAGACATCCGTAAGCATATAGTTTCCAAAGGCAACTCAGAAATCAAATCTGAAGCTGACATGGATACAGTCTTCTATCAGCGTGGTGTTATCATCTCCATGATCCTTGCTGAAGCAGCGAAAACTGCTCAAGATCATTTTGGTGAGAAGAACATCAATGCTGAACAGCTGCGCTGGGGCCTTGAAAATCTGGACATCACTGCAGCTCGCCTTGAAGAGCTGGGTATGAAGGGCATGACACCCCCACTGAAGATGGCTTGTGACAACCACACTGGTCACTCTGGTGCATGGATGCTTGAGTGGAACGGCGAAGAGTTTGTACAGGCAAGTGACCTACTGACTCCAAACCGTGAACTGATCAAGCCGCTTGAGCTGGAAAAAGCTGCTGACTACGCGAAAAACAATGCTCCTTGGCCAGGTCGAGGCGACCTTGCTTGTAACTAAGCCTTGTTGTTTTTGGTCGGGCGCGGTGGTGCCCGACCAATCTATCTAATTCAAACAATCGGAATGTTCGCAGGTTAAGGCTGATCTCATGAACGCAATTGCAGAACAGACATCAAAATCCAAGGCACCAGCCGCTAACCTGCAGGTTGCCGAAGACATTTTGTCTATCAACAACATCGAAGTCATTTACGACCACGTGGTTCTGGTTCTCAAAGGTGTTTCTTTGACCGTGCCTAAGGGTGGTATTGTTGCTCTGCTGGGTGCGAACGGTGCCGGCAAGACAACGACCCTGAAAGCGATCTCCAACCTGCTGCAAGCAGAACGTGGAGAAGTGACGAAGGGCAATATTGTTTTTCAAGGAAAGCAAGTTCAGGCGCTTTCTCCGAACGAACTGGTTCAGCGCGGATGCATTCAGGTCATGGAAGGCCGTCGCTGTTTTGGTCACCTTTCCATTGAAGACAACCTGATGACGGGCGCTTACACCCGCAAAGATGGTAATGCCGAGATCAAGCGTGATCTGGAAATGGTGTATGACTACTTCCCGCGTTTGCGTGAGCGTCGGGGATCTCAAGCGGGTTATACTTCTGGTGGTGAGCAGCAGATGTGTGCAGTGGGTCGTGCCTTGATGAGCCGTCCAGACATGATTTTGCTGGATGAGCCAAGCATGGGTCTTGCTCCACAGTTGCAGGAAGAAATCTTTGAGATTGTGAAGAAGCTGAACAAGAATGAAGGTGTGTCCTTCCTTCTTGCTGAGCAGAATACCAACGTTGCGCTTAAATACGCGACTTATGGGTACATCATGGAAGCTGGCCGTATCGTGCTGGATGGTGATGCTGATTCTTTGCGCGAAAACGAAGACGTGAAAGAGTTCTATCTAGGTGTCGGCGGAGAAGGGCGAAAATCCTTCCGTGATGGCAAACACTACAAACGCCGCAAGCGGTGGTTGGCGTAATCTGCATTAATTGAGAACTTGTCCCTAAAATCATGGGGGTGAACTGTCACAGGAAGTCAATGTATCTGGTTTTGAATAATCTGCATGCTGCTTATTGCTGCAAAAGGTATTTTGGAGGACCACATGCATTTTCTTTCTAAAGTGATTGTCGGGGCTGCGCTTTTGAGCGTGGCCTCTGTTTTGCCTGCTGCTTCTCAAGTGAAATTGGAGGGCTTCTTTCTTGCTGAGGAAGCCTGTCCAGCATTTCAATCTATTCGTAAGCAGACAAATCCTGGAAGTGTTTATGTGGAGCGCATGCGTGCCTATGAACTGCTTGGGAAGAACAAATCGCAGGCATCTCATTACTTCATTCGCATGAATGGCGTAAATCCAGCTGAGCGTTGGGTGGATGTTTCCTGTGGTCTGCATCTGGTTGAAGCTGATGGTAGCGGACAAGGTGCTGACAACGGCTCTGACGATTCTTCAGGATCGAAAGTTATTCGCCCAGCTGTACAGGGGCCATCAGGTGATGCTGAGTTCCTGCTTGCGGCGAGCTGGCAGCCTGCTTTTTGTCAGACACACCAAAATCTGCCGGAATGCATCAACCAGACCAGTGAGCGTTATGACGCGGACCATTTTGCTCTTCACGGGCTGTGGCCGCAGCCGCGGGGAAATTTCTGGTGTGGGGTTACTGAAGCCCAGAAAAACCTGACGGACCGTGAAAATCGTCATCGGTTGAACTCAATCCGCTTAAGCGATCAGACGAGAGCAGAACTGAACAAAGTCATGCCAGGGGCGCAGTCCTATCTGGATCGTTATGAATGGGTCAAACACGGCACTTGTTACAGCGATAGTCCAGAAGAGTATTACGCTGAATCTCTCGAGCTCATGGAGCAATTGAATAGCTCAGCTGTCCGTGATCTGTTTGCTGCCAATATCGGTGAGGTTCTGACCACAGCGCAGGTGCGTGCGGCGTTTGATGAAACGTTTGGTGCGGGCGCAGGGAACCGCGTTCAGGTGCGTTGCAAGGGTGGCTTAATTACCGAGCTCTTTATCAATCTAAAGGGCCGAATTGAGCCGGATACCCCGATGAGTGAGTTACTGTTGGCCGCGAAGCCAGTGCAATCTGATTGTCAGGGCCGTGTTGATCCTGTCGGGTTTAACTAGAGTACCTGTCCAATGAATTCGCGGGAGGCTTTCTTCTCCTGCTGGGAAAATGTTTGAGGCCATGGGAGGGCTTCTATGGGACACCAATATTTTGACGAGTTGGAGATCCGGTCTCCAGAGGAACGTGAAGCCGATTTGATGGCTCGGTTGCCAGGGCAGATTGCCATGGCAAAGAGTGAGGCATCTGGTTGGGCGAAACATCTGGCAGATGTTGATCCAGCTGAAGTCACGAGCCGTGAAGCTTTGGCTAAGCTCCCTGTTCTCCGAAAGTCGGACCTTCTTGCTGCTCAGGCTGAAGAGCCCCCACTTGGTGGGTTTGCTGCTGGCGATTTTTCTACATACAAACGCATCTTTATGTCTCCGGGACCAATCTGGGAACCGCAGGGATCTGAAGCTGATCCATGGAAATCAGCGCGTGCGTTCCATGCGACTGGAATTCGTCCGGGCGATATCGTTCACAATGCGCTGTCCTACCATATGACACCGGGTGGGTTCATTCTGGATCAGGGTGCACGTGCATATGGTTGTGTGGTGTTTCCTGCTGGTATCGGTAATACGGATATGCAGGTTTCTGCGATCTCGAGCCTGCGCCCAACGGCTTATGCCGGTACTCCGGACTATCTGAAGGTTATTCTAGACCGTGCTGCCGAGTTGGGGGCGGATGTAAGCTCCATCAAGCATGGTCTTGTTTCTGGTGGTGCCCTTTATCCGAGCTTGCGTGAGGAATACGCAAATCGCGGTGTGAAGGTTCTGCAAGCCTATGCGACGGCTGATCTAGGTATCGTGGCTTATGAAAGTGAAGCCATGGAAGGCCTGATTGCCAACGAAGATTTCATCATTGAAATCGTTCGTCCGGGAACAGGAGAGCCTGTTGAGCCGGGTGAGGTTGGTGAGTTGGTCGTGACGACATTCTCGCCAACCTATCCGCTTATTCGTTTCGCAACGGGTGATTTATCTGCAGTGCTACCGGGCATCTCGCCTTGTGGTCGTACGAACATGCGCCTGAAAGGGTGGATGGGACGTGCAGATCAACGTACCAAAGTGAAGGGCATGTTTGTTGACCCGGCACAGATTGAGCGTCTGCGCAAAAACGCTGGTGATGAGGCCGGGCGTGCGCGTCTCTCAGTCGTGCGTCAGGGGGAGCAGGACCATATGATCCTGAAGGTCGAGACTGAAGCTGCAAGTGATGAATTCATTGCGGCTTTGAAAAAATCTCTGAAAGAGCACACTGGCCTCAATGGTGATGTGGAGCTGGTTGCCCCCAATACCTTGCCAAACGATGGCAAAGTGATTTCTGATGAACGTGAAGTGACTGCATAGCAGCTTTTGATTTGATCGATTTTGAGAATGCCAGTCTGCGTATGTGGGCTGGCATTTTTCTATTTTGGGTAGTTTCACGGTAATAATCAGAAAATCATAGGGTTTGACCTTGGCGCGAGCATTGGGAAACTCTATTTAGCAGTTGGATTGGATCTGATGCGCATAGGGGTCTCATGAACCAGAGCATAAGCGGTAACGCAACAAAGCAAGAAAACCACCCTCCGGTCTCCTTTGGGAAAGTGGGTGTGCTTCTTGTAAATCTTGGGACACCAGACGGGACAGATTACTGGTCCATGCGTCGTTATCTGGCAGAGTTTCTCTCAGATCGCCGCGTCATTGAGTGGTCGCGTTTTCTCTGGTTGCCCATTTTGCATGGAATTGTCTTGAGCAAGCGCCCGCAAAAGTCCGGTGAGGCCTACAAAGAGATCTGGAACAACGAGCTGGATGAAAGTCCGTTACGCACCATTACACGGAGCCAATCTGACAAGCTTTCTGAGATGCTTTCGGGTCTGGGTGACAATGTTGTTGTCGATTGGGCTATGCGTTATGGCAATCCATCCATTGCGAGCCGTCTTGATGCGCTGAAGGAAAAGGGTTGCGACCGTATTCTCGTCTTCCCGTTGTATCCGCAATACTCAGCTTCGACGACGGCGACCGTAAACGATGAGGTCTTTCGTACACTTTTGAAGATGCGCTGGCAGCCGACCATTCGTATTGTGCCGCCTTATCATGATGACGATACTTACATCGACTCGCTTGCTGCTTCGATCAAGAACAAGCTCAGTGAGCTGGATGAAGAGCCAGAGATGGTTCTCGCGTCTTTCCACGGCATTCCGCAGAGCTACTTTGATAAGGGCGATCCGTATCACTGCCACTGTCAGAAAACGACTCGCTTGTTGCGTGAGAAGCTGGGGTGGGATGAGACGAAGCTTCAGATCACCTTCCAATCTCGTTTTGGTCCGGAAGAATGGTTACAGCCTTACACGGACAAGACAGTTGAGAAACTGGCAAAAGAAGGTGTCAAACGGATTGCTGTTTTGAACCCAGGTTTCGTTGCTGACTGCCTTGAAACCTTGGAAGAAATCGCTGGTGAAGCAGCGGAGATCTTTGAGGAACATGGAGGGGAGCAGTTTACGCATATTCCATGTCTCAATGACGCTCCTGAAGGTATGGCCGTGCTAGAGAATGTGGTTCGTCGTGAGCTTCAGGGCTGGATCTAGAAATTAAGTTTTAATTTACTATGTAAAGAAGAGCACTGGTTTCTTTTGGGAAGCGGTGCTCTTTGGCATTTATTCGTGCAGTTTTCTCTGGTTTTAATGGGACAAAGCTACGATAGTTTAGGCAAATTCCTCCAAAGGACTAATAGATATGGATATTTTGACAGGTAGTTCGATTACTGTCCTCATTTTAGTGGCTGTGATCATTTTTGTTGTATTTGCTGGCGCGAAGATGGTTCCTCAAGGCTACAACTACACGGTTGAACGTTTTGGAAAATACCGGAAAACACTGCACCCGGGCCTGAACATCATCATCCCCTTTATTGACCAGATTGGTCACAAGTTGAATATGATGGAGCAGGTGCTTGATGTTCCTGCGCAGGAAGTGATCACCAAAGACAATGCAACGATTACTGCTGATGGTGTGACCTTCTATCAGGTATTGAGCGCTTCTCAGGCAGCTTATGAAGTGCTGGGCCTGCAGAATGCGATTCTAAATCTGACCATGACCAACATTCGTAGTGTTATGGGTTCCATGGATCTTGATGAACTGCTCTCCAATCGTGATGAGATCAATGCTCGTTTGCTGCGTGTCGTTGATGCGGCCTGTGAACCATGGGGCGTGAAGATCACCCGTATTGAGATCAAGGACATCAACCCTCCGAACGATCTGGTTAATGCGATGGGTCGTCAGATGAAAGCTGAGCGTGAGAAGCGTGCTTCGATCCTGGAAGCTGAGGGTGCCCGGCAGGCTGAAATTGCTAAGGCAGAAGGTGTGAAGCAGTCACTCATTCTGGAAGCGGAAGGCCGCCAGCAAGCTGCTATGCGTGATGCTGAAGCGCGTGAGCGTCTGGCACAAGCTGAAGCTAAGGCTACCATGATGGTTTCTGAGGCAATTGCAAAAGGTGACATGGGCGCGATCAACTACTTTGTTGCTAACAAATACGTTGAAGCGTTCGGTGAACTTGCGAAGTCTCCAAACCAGAAAACTCTCATCCTGCCTATGGAAGCAACTGGGATGATCGGAAGCCTTGCTGGTATTGCTGAAATAAGCAAAGAAGTACTGAGGGACAACGAACACCGTCGTTCCAGCCGTATTCCAAACACCGGTAGTTCAGAGGGCTGATCGATATGCTGATTGAGCTGTTCCAAAACAGTGTCGAACCTTGGGTTTGGTTTGCCTCCGGGCTTGTTCTTATTGGGCTTGAGTTAGCTGTTCCTGGCTCATTCCTGATCTGGTTTGGGGCAGCTGCTCTCGTTGTTGGCGCTCTGGTTGCATATTTTGATATGGACTGGCGCTGGCAGCTTGTGCTGTGGGGTGTCTTGTCCGTCAGCTTCCTCCTTATTGGTCGTCGTTTGACTGTTAAAGACGATGACAAAGAAGGTGATCCGCATCTCAATAAAAGAGGGAGCCGATATCAAGGGCGTGTGTTTGTATTGAAGCAGGCACTCGCTCATGGCAAAGGCACGCTTGAGATCGGCGATTCTATATGGCGTGTAAATGGCCCTGATTTGCCAGCAGGAGCCCATGTGAAAGTCGTTGGCCAAGAAGGCACAACGCTCATCGTGGAAGCAGCTTCAGAAGGTGAAGAGGCTTAGGGGCCTATTGGTATGGATTGAAATCTGGTGGCAGCGGCGGTTCTTCTGCCATCAGCAGAATTGAAATGCGGCGGTTTGCTGCAAGATATGGGTCATTCGGGAAGAGAGGTTCAGAATCAGCTTTTCCCACTACAGAATGAATATTGTTCGAAGGCAGACCATACTCGGATAGGATCTGCCGCGCTGTGTTTGCGCGATCTGCTGATAGTTCCCATCCAGTTTCGCTTGGAGCTGTGATGAGCTGTCCTGTCGTCGTGTGTCCGGTAATGCGGACACGGTTTGGCATTTTTGCCAGAACAGGCGCCATTTTAGCGAGGAGCTGCCTTGTTATCTCATAAGGGTACTTTGACCCTTCCGGATACATTGAACGGCCTTCCTGATCCACGATCAGGATGTTAAGGCCTTCATCTGTTTCTTCAAGAATGATGTTGTTGGAGATCTCCGTGATCTCAGGCATTTCCTGAAATGCCTGCCGGAGCGAAACGACTGCGGTTGCAAACTGCCTCGGCTTCTCGATATCTGCCTTCTTGGTGGTGTGGGTGTTTGCTTCCGGGCCTTGTTTACGCTTTTCTGGATGGCTCTCAGTTGCAAAATCAGCGTCTGTAATTTGCTTCTCGTAGGTGATGTCTTTCATGAAATCGCGTAGTGGCACACCTTCGATTTCAAGAACACCAGCGCGTTTGGTCACCTGTTTGATGCCGAATGCGTCTTTGATGGAGCCTGCAACGACTTGAAGTTTTTGCTTGTCCTGTACGGAAAACGAGATAATCAAAACAAAGAAACACACAAGAAGAGACATCAAGTCAGCAAACGTAAGCATCCATGCGGGTGCGCCTGCGGGAGCTGATTTTTTTCTACCTGCCATTGTGTTTCTCCCTTGCCCGAAAGACTAAGCTGCCGCTTCGATCATATCGCTGCGGCCTTTTTCTGGGATGTAAGCGAGCAACATTTCGCGGATCAGCGATGGGCTTTTGCTTTCACGAATCTGCAAAACGCCGTCGATGACGAGGGTTTGATTAAGTTCTTCCTGCTCAAATTTGGAGTCCAGTTTATCGGCAACCGGGATGCACACAACGTTTGCGATGAGTGAGCCGTACAGCGTTGTCAGAAGCGCAATTGCCATGGAGGGGCCGATTGTGGATGGATCATCCATAGTCGCTAGCATCTGTACCAGACCGACAAGTGTCCCGATCATGCCAAAGGCAGGAGCTGAGTCGCCAAGCGCGCGGTATACGCGAGCGCCTTCATTCAAGCGGGTCAGGTAGAGGTCTCGCTCTTTCTCCATGGAGTCGCGAATGAGATTGTAGTCGTAACCATCAGCCACATATTGCATGCCTTTGGCGAGGGTCGGTTCCTCAATCTCGACATTCTCCAGACCGAGTGGGCCTTCCTTGCGAGCCGTTTCTGCAAGATGGGCGATGTTCTCGACAAGCTCGCGAGGTTCGATCTTCTTATGGGTGAAAGCGAGTTTTGCTCCCATACCAAAAGCACTGAGCAACCCATTTAGAGGGAATCTCACGAGTGTGGCTGCGAGACCGCCACCAACCACGATCAATATGGAAGGAAGGTCAACGAACTGACTGAAGCTTCCACCCAGAAAGATAGCTATCAGCACAGTTACGCAAGCAGCGATAACGCCGATTATCGTGGCTAGATCCATTTAGCTTACCCGAATGTGCGCCTTTGATGAGGCAATTTAACTAGTGTTAATTTGGGGTATTAAGGCTAACCAAATCCTAATAAATGGGAAAAATAGGATGGGGCTGTTGGAAGATGTGAACCAACGATGGCCTTGAGAAACAAAATGCCCGAGGATGAAGACCTCTCGGGCATTGAAGAGCTTGTTCTAAGAACGAATCAGGCCGCGCCGATTTTCAGAAGATCGAGTGTGCGTATGATCCCAACCGGCTTGTCATTACTGACGATAAAGAGTGAGCTGATCTTGAGTGAGTTCATCACTTCCAGTGCTGACGGAGCCAAAAGCGTTTCTTCGATTGTTTTTGGATTATGTGTCATGACATCCTCAACTTTCATATCGAGAAAGTTCGGGCTGATATGACGGCGTAAGTCACCATCCGTGATGACACCAATGAGTACTCCGTCATTATTGGTGATGCCAAGAACGCCAAACCCTTTTTGGGTCATCAAGACGAGAGCTTCTTTCATGAGCATACCGTTTTGAGCAACTGGCAAATGATCACCCGTGTGCATGACATCTTTTACATGCATCAGGCTTGCACCTAATTTGCCACCCGGATGATATACCTTAAAGTCTTGAGCCGTAAAGCCTTTTGCTTCCAAAAGAGCAATGGCGAGCGCATCTCCGAGGGCCAGCTGAATCAACGTGCTGGATGTCGGAGCCAATCCATGAGGACAGGCTTCTGGTACTTTAGGTAATGTCAGGCAGATATCAGAGGCTTGACCAAGTGCGCTAGCTGCGTTGCGGGTAAGAGCAATCAACGGAACTTTAAAGCGGCGTGTGAAGCCGAGCAGACTTGCAAGTTCCTGGGTTTCGCCAGACCAAGACAGTGCAATGACCACATCATCTTCGGTGATCATGCCAAGGTCACCGTGGCTTGCTTCGCTTGCGTGTACGAAGAAAGCGGGTGTCCCGGTGGATGCTAGCGTCGCAGCCAGTTTGGTACCAATGATCCCGCTCTTACCAATACCAGAGACGATTACGCGGCCTTTTGAATGAGCGATTGTCTCTACCGCTTTCGTGAAAGGTTCTGCCAAGCCGTTGGAAAGACTTGCCTGTAACGCGTTGAGCGCAGCGATCTCAGTTTCAATCGTCTTTGCAGCGGAGTGTATCCACTCATCAGCCGGGCGCAGAGGACGGTCTTCATGCGTTAGAAATGATGGCATATGCATTTGGCACTACTTCTTGGCTTTGCTCTCAGGAGCACAATGACGCTTTTGCAGCAAGATTCCTGCACTAGATAAGAGTGCATTGTGAACACTCTGGGGCAAGACTTGGTTTCCCCTCTACCAAATCTAAATTGAGAAAACAATCAAGGGTAGAGCGTCTCTTTGCAAGGAAACGTTAACCATGTTCGGCGAGTGTGGAGCTTGTTGAATTTCCTTCATTTGAAGGTGGATTGCTGGAATATTTTATGTGGTTGCGCCCTGACGTTTTGAAGAGCATTCAAAGCAGGTTAATTTTGACCTGTGTTTTGATGCTGGGCGCATTTCCTTGGTGTTCTGCAGTCGCGCAAACCATTGATCTGGAGTTCAGGGATAGCCTCGCTTTTGAGAATGAACCGAATGCGGACTTCGAAAATCCCTCTGAAACGGATGCAGCGCCCTTTGAACAATTGATTGAAGAAGGGCGATCACGCACCGCAACTCAGCCTTCCGTTTCTACTGTTAGCCAGCAACTCACTGGTGCTAGTCGCAGTAGTAGGACGGCCAAGTTTTCGGAGAGAGTCGCAGCTGCCTCACGTCTTTCACGACCGATTGGTGGAGGCGGGAATGCTGATGAAGGTATCTTTGATGGTGAGACCATTCAGGACCGACCTGTTGGCATTCAACTGGGATCATTGCGACTGACACCATCGTTTGATGCCGGACTTGGTTGGACCGACAATGCTGAGCAAGCAAATGGCGGTACACCGGATGGGTTTTATGAAGTTGATGCGGCAGTTGGTGTGGTTTCTAATTGGGAGCGGCATGAACTCGGGCTGGAGCTTCGAGGTAGCCTTCGTGCTTTCTTCGATGAACCTGACAATAACCAACCGGTTGTCACCGGTCGTGGGAATGTACGCCTAGACTTGGGCGATCTGACAACTGCCAATATTGATGGTGTTTATTCGTTCTCGCGAGAGGAGCGTTCCTCTGCTGAAAATGAGTCATCAACTGGGCGTACCAACTCCGTGCAGGAAATTGGTGGTCGGTTCTCGCTCAGCAGACAAGTTTCTCTGGTTCAGCTGCGTGGTGGCATTGGTGTGGACCGCACAGTTTACGGCGGACAAATGAGCAGTTCACAGCCTCGCGATAATACTGTGTTTGATGTCACTCTGCGTACATCATTTGATACTGGAGCTGCGTTTGAGCCCTACTTGGAAGGTGGGTTTCTTGTCCGGAAATATGATCAAGATTGTAGCGGTAATCCATCTTGCTTCGACAGAACATCACGTGGTTACTTTGTAAAATCTGGTGTTCGTATTGATCGTGGACCGAAGCTTCGGGGGCAATTGGGTATCGGTTATCGGGCTGAGTATCTGGATGACAATCGCCTTGATGCTTTGCAGGGACTGATTTTTGATGGAGCTTTTGTTTGGTCTCCTACACGCCGGGATACGGTGACTATTGGTGGAGCAACCAGCTTTAGCGGAACGAACATCAGCGGTGCTTCCGGTTCTATCCTTTATGCTGGTGATGTTCGGTATGCGCACCAGTTTACTCAGGACTTGGTTGGTGATGTTCAGTTTGGCTACACCTACAGGACGTATCAAGGGGTAGATATTGTTGAGCAGGAAGGATCTGGGTCCTTCGGTTTGGTGTGGGCTTTCTCCAAGGACGCAGCACTGCTTTCTCGCTACACGTTCCGAGCGTTTGAGAGCTCTACGCCAAATAGCAACTACACAAGCAGCCTCATTGAAGCTGGTCTTCGGATAAGACGTTGAAATCTTGAAGTGTTTCAGAGTGCGTTAATTTTTCAAAGACGCAACTAGTAAGAATTGACAAGCTTAAAAAGGGGTTTTGATTAAAAACGGCCTTTTTTTTACCATGGTTGACAGTCATGGCAGTAATGCCTCCGAGGGCTAAGCAAAAAGACTGCGCAAAGTGCGCCTAACAAACTCCCATTCGGGTGACCGGAGAAAGCAGTATGCGATTTTCTTCTTTGCCAGCTGTCTTGTGCGCTGGGTTTCTATTTTTCAGTAACTCCTACGCCTTTGCTCAGGGGAGTGATTTTCAAAAATGGATTGCAAGCTATAAGCGGACTGCTGTAGCTCAAGGCGTTAATGCTCAACTCTATGATCGTGTTTTCAAGGGGATGACTCCTGACCCGCGAATTAAGAAGAGTGCAGAGAACCAGCCTGAGTTTACGCGCGCTATCTGGCAGTATCTGGATAGTGCAGTCTCAGAAGACCGCGTGCTCCATGGGCGCCGTATGGTGGATGAATGGTCTGGCTGGCTTGATAGGATTGAGGCTAAATATGGCGTAAACCGCCATGTGGTGCTGGCGATTTGGGGAATGGAAAGTTCATATGGGCGTATTCTCGACAATACATCGATTGTTCGTTCAACGCCCCGTGCTCTAGCTACACTGGCCTATAATGGTGGCCGTCGCGGGAAGTATGCGCGCAAACAGCTGATTGCTGCTCTTAAGATCCTTCAAAATGGTGATGTTTCGCCTGCGCAGATGCGGGGGTCTTGGGCGGGAGCCATGGGGCATACCCAGTTCATTCCAACAACTTACCAAGCTTATGCAGTTGATATTACAGGCGATGGTAAAAGGGATATCTGGAATAGCATTCCTGATGCATTGGCTTCAACGGCAGCCTATCTCAATAAGATGGGTTGGCAGTCCGGGCAGACCTGGGGCTATGAAGTTACTCTGCCAAAAAACTTTAATTACCGCTTGAGCAACCAACGTAAGCAGCAGTCTGTTGCTAATTGGGGCAAACTTGGTGTGAAGCGAGCAAATGGCTCGAAGTTCCCACGTGGAGCTGACATGGCGCGACTTTATACACCTGCGGGAGCTAATGGCCCTGCGTTCCTGTTGCTCAAAAACTTCTACGTGATCAAACGTTACAACAACTCAAGTGCTTACGCGCTTGGGGTTGGGCACCTTTCTGATCGTTTACTCGGGCTTTCTGGGTTTGCTGTGGAATGGCCGCGCGGCGATCGCCCTTTGACATTTAGCGAGAAAAAAGCGTTGCAGAAGGGGCTTTCCGATAAGGGTTATAAACCTGGAGCTGTAGATGGAAAGATTGGCCAAAGAACCCGTCAGGCTATTCAGGCTTATCAAAAAGCATCGGGACTGGTTCCAGATGGTCACGATTCAATAAAGCTTCTTAATAGGTTGCAAGGTAGAACATAATCGGGTTTCCTAATGGCAGGAAACCAATGCTGGTGGTTGGTTCCTGCTGGAGACTCGCGATTATGCAACGATCCTTTTTGTCTTTTGTGTTTGTGGCACTGATAAGCCTTTGCTTTGTCAGTGTTTCTGTTATTCCCGTTGAGGTTGTAGCTCAAGTGCGAACCAACAGCACAGGCGCCCCTAAAAAAGGTAACAAGTCATTCTTTGGCTGGTTGTTTGGTGGGGGGAATAAAAGAATTGAGCAGGCGAATCCTACCAGAAAGAAGCGACGCAGAAGCACAACGCGCAAAAAACGTAGTGCTGGCGTTGCCGCAGTGAATACTCCCAAGATCGTTGAAAAAGAAAAGAGTAAGGACGCTAAGGTCCTTCTGGTCATTGGTGATGATCTGGCGATGGGATTAGCTGATGGTTTGAAGGCCGTGTATGCTGAAACGCCTTCGATTAAGGTCAAGAAGCTTGTCTATCCCCGAATTGGTCTTGTTGCAGATAAAAAGCCGGACTGGCCGGAAGATGTGACAGCTGTGCTGAAGAGTGAAGACGTAGGTCTTGTGGTGGTTTCTCTGGGCGCGCGCGATAACCAGATCATCAAGGTTGTTGGACAAGGCGTTATTGATGGGCAGCTTGCCAGCTACGCTGAAGAACTGCAGTTTCAAGGGGAAGAGTGGAAGAAAGAATACCGCTTCAGGACAGCGTCCCTGGTTGCAGCCGTCCGGAATGAGCAATTGCCTTTAATTTGGGTGGGGCTTGCTCCGGCTGACGAGTATCTGACGAGTGCTAACTTCAGCTATCTTAATGATTTGTTCAAAGAGCAAGTTGAACCAGCTGGAGGGATCTTCGTTGATATTTGGGCTGCCTTCCAAAGTGAGGAGGGAGAGTATACGCCTCATGGACCAGATATTACCGGTAAGCGCCGCCGATTGAGGGCGACGGACGGGGTCTACTTTACTTGGGCTGGATACCGGAAAGTTGCTTACTTTGTGGAGCGAGAAATCGCGCGCATATTTGGTAGTGCGACGGCCTTCATTTTTGAAGGTGTGAAAGATGATCCGAACTTTATTGTTCTGACTGGACGCTTAACTTCTCCCGAAACCAAGCTTATCGGACCTGACGATAAAGGCGGGAAAGCTGCAGCGGGGAGTGATCTGTTCAAACTGACTGTCTCTGGAGAAGCATTGCCAGAGGTTTCTGGTCGTGCTGACGATACGCGTTGGACCGGATTTTAATATTTGAAGTATTCTTTGCCAGTTATGCCTTGAATATTGGCTGAGATTCAGAAATGTCTGCAGAAAATTAAATTTTATCGCTGTTTTTTCGAAAATGTATGCAATTCATAGCCTCATGGTAGTATTCTGTTTACATACATGGGTAACATTACTCACATTAAACTTATGGGTGAAGTGGGGCTATTGATGGTTACCCAACCGCATGTTTTTAAGCTATCGATGGTGGGCAAGTTTGTCTTGGTCGTATTTCTGGCCATGTCAATCATGTCACTCGGTACGCTATTTTCCTTTGTTACAATATACGATGTGTTGACGTCTGCTCTGGGAGATGAGGCGTTAAGGTCGCAGCTTATGTCTGATCATGGGCAAAGTGCGCTGGAGACGCTGCTTGTCGACAATCTTATGTACATTGTGATGGTCTGTGCACCTGTGGGGGCTCTGTTCTTTGTTGTGGCTGTTGTCATTGCAAGGGGCATGAGAAACAACATGGCTGCGTTACAACGTGGTCTGGACGCGCTGGCTGAAGGCGCGTTGGACACTGAGATCAAGTGCATAGAGCGTGGGGATGAGATTGGTGCAATTGCTCGTTCTATTGCCCAGTTCCGTGTTGTGCTGAAAGATAAAGCTGAAGCTGATGCAAAAGCCAAGATTCAGCAGGAGCTGGAACTTGCAGATGCACGCAAGCATGCCTTAGCAAGCGTTGCACAGGAGTTTGAGGCTTCTGTTGGTCATGTGGTGCATGATTTGCTGGAGATCAGTCAGGCCGTGGAGACACGCTCCAGAGAGTTGGATGCAAGTGTGCAAGGCGCCCACAGTGCCATGACATCTTCCAGTGATGTGGCGCAAACCACGCAAACCTCCGTGAAAGCATTGGCTGAAGCGGCAGAAGGTGTGTCGCGTTCTTCGGGGATGATTGGCGATAACACTACGCAGGCTGCCCGCTTTGCGCAGGATGCTGCGGTGCATGCGCATAAGACCAATGAGATTGTCGGGCGTTTGGTGGAAAGTGGGAAGGCGATTGGTGAGGTGATCGAACTGATTGATCAAATTGCTGACCAGACCAACCTATTGGCGCTGAATGCGACAATTGAAGCGGCGCGTGCAGGGGAAGCTGGGCGTGGCTTTGCTGTGGTCGCAAGTGAGGTGAAGAACCTTGCTGGTCAAACCTCCAAAGCGACTGAGGAGATTTCTACGCAGGTTGAGTCGGTGCAGAAGGTTGCTGAGCAAGCTGTGATAGCAATCCGTTCAATCGGTGAGACGATTGAGCAGATCAACTCCTTGTCGACTGGCATTAATGAAGCTGTTGGTGATCAGAAGCAGGCAACTGAAGATATTTCCCGAGACCTGAATAGCGCGCACTTGAATGTGTCACAGGTCGCGACAGACATGCTGGATCTGGACAGTGAGTTTCAGGGAACAAAAGATGCTTCGAATGATCTGCATCAGGCTGCTGGAAAATTGGGCCATCTCTCCGAGAACTTGCGGGCTGAAGTTGCCAGTTTCCTTGAGAACGTGAAAGCTGCCTAAGCAGCTTTCAACTCCTAAGGGAGAAGCGGTCAAACAGTGACAATTAGAGATTGCGTCGTGAATTGTTATGGAAATCAAGCCACTTTTTGAATCTTCTGATCTAATCAAAGGTTCTGAGTTCTATGCCGAAGCGCCAGATGTGAGATGAAAATAAAGTATCACTCAAAAAAGGAGAGGGGGCTTGCCGGTAATCGCGCAGGCTAACACGAGCACGGTAATGTTTGCCGGACGAAGTCTCCAAAAACGCACCAGTCTTCAGAGTGACACTTTATTTTCATCCAACAGTTGAGGTGCGCTACACTCAGGTCTTCCTGTTTGGAGACCTTCTTTTTCGTTTAAACACAACGCCCTGACAAGCATCGAATGCTCTCTCATCGATTGCAGTAATTACGCTGGCTGTAGTCCGTTACGCCAAAGTGTGCCTTCGTGACGTTCAAGCTCTGGAAGACATGGAGAAAGACGGAATTGAAATGGCCTGAGACATGTTCGAGAGTTCAAAGTCTCGGTGTGTCGCTCGGACCGCATTTCCGCCATAACCGATGATGTAACAAGGGAAACTTCCATGCCTGTGAATTCTCGAACATTTTGCGGCGGCTTCCGTTGGTAATTGCACGAGGTAGATTACCGCTCCATTGTGAAATGAAGTTCTAACCGAAAATGCCTACACGACGAAGGAGCCGTGGATGTTTCCTGTACCATTGGATGCTGTAATATTTGATATGGATGGGTTGCTGCTAGACACTGAAAGGCTTTATCGGTCGGCCATCTTCGGTGCATGTGAGGACCTTGGTCATAACATGCATGATATTCTTCATCTCAGCTTGATCGGCTCTCCCAAAGAAATAGGGGACGCGAAGCTGAAGGCGCACTTTGGTGATGAATTTGCGATCGATAAATACCATGAAAAATGTCGGGATCGGTTTCGCGTCTTGTGCGCGAAGAATATTCCATTGCGCCCGGGTGCAAGCGAAATACTTGATTGGTTGAAGGAGTTTAACATTCCGAGAGCCGTAGCCACCTCCACCCCTCGAGCGCTGGCTCTAGATCATCTGGACAAAGCGGGGATCATTGATCGAATTGATGCTGTCGTAACCCGAACGGATGTCGAATTCGGCAAGCCGCATCCTGAGACTTTCTTAAAGGCTGCTGCCGCAGTGGGCGGCCGTCCTTCACAATGCCTTGCTTTGGAGGATTCCCATACCGGTATCCGTGCGGCTACCGACGCAGGCATGGTCACGGTCATGGTGCCAGATTTATTGAAGCCAACGGAGGAAATCCGATGTCTGGGCGTTTCTGTCGTTGAGGGCCTTGATTGCTTGCTTTCAGAATTGCGGTCCAGTGTCGACCTGTCTGAGCGGCATTGCCATCTATGAACTCGTCCCGGATTTGTGGGAGTTTAAATTTTGTCCTGGAAATGTTGGGTGATTGATAAAGGGCATTTTCCAAAAAACTTATCCCCCTTACGCAAATGTGCCCCCATACTAACTTCATGCCCACGTGACGGGCAGCTGGCGGACCGTCCATCAGCGTGTCGTGGGCTGGGTGGGGCTTTCAAAAGAGGTAACGCATCTTTTGGTGGTCCGGTGGAACCGATTTTCAGGCGTGACTGCATGGTCTGAGAGGAAGGACCCAAGCCTGAAGGGCATCACGCAGTGGCATTTGCTGGTCAGAGCGGTACATGTCAGAGGCAATGGACCTGTTTGGATGCGGAAACTTATCCGAGCAAAGCCGTTGTCTTTCCGGGAAACCGGCTATCGTGTCTTTTAGGATAAGAGGCGATGTTGTCCATATCAAAATGCCCGGGCAAGGCACGTAGCCAATGCCAAAGACTCATTTCTAACAAGTAGCGCAGGTGTTGCCTGCTGCCTTGCTCATCCCGACCTTCGGGAAATCTCGTTTCACCACTGCATGGGAGGCCATGCGGTGCTTTTAGTGCTTGCAAGTTCAACTCAGAATGTATGAGTGAGAAAGAATGGAGTAACATCAAAAAACCCCGGAAAGCGGGGCTTTCCGGGGTTTTTGTACTTCATTGTCGGCTAAGATTATCTTGGCAGATTGGAAGATCCTGTCAGGAATTCGTCGATTGAACGAGCGGCCTGACGACCTTCGCGGATAGCCCAGACCACAAGGGACTGGCCTTTGCGCACGTCACCTGCTGCAAAGACCTTTTTGATGGAGGTCTTGTAGTCTTCGGTGTTGGCTTTCACGTTTGTACGTGGGTCCAGCTCCAGATCGTCACCAGCTTCTTTGACGTAAGTTTCCATGTTCGGGCCTGAGAAGCCAATGGCTGCAAGAACAAGGTCTGCTTTGAGAATGAACTCAGTTCCTTCAATCGGAACACGTTTTTCATCCACACGAGCACATTTTACGCCTGTTACGTGACCGTCCTCATCACCTACGATTTCGAGCGTTGCCGCGGAAAACTCACGTTCTGCGCCTTCAGCCTGAGAGGTTGAGGTACGGAACTTCGTTGGCCAGTATGGCCAGAACTGGTTCTTATCTTCCTTCAGTGGCGGCATTGGACGGATGTCCATCTGGGTTACAGACAGAGCACCCTGACGGAAGGAGGTCCCAACGCAGTCAGATGCGGTGTCACCACCACCGACAACAACGATGTGTTTGCCGCCAGCCCAGTATGGCTCTTCGCCCGATACATCTTCACCACCAACACGGCGGTTCTGCTGTACGAGGAAAGGCATCGCATACATCGCACCTTTGAGGTCCATACCCGGAATGCCCGGATCACGCGGACGTTCTGCACCAGTGCAAAGCAGTGTTGCGTCGTGACGTGTGTGGATCTCTTCAAACTCTACATCTTTGCCGATCTCGCAACCGTAGTGGAAGGTTACACCTTCTCCTTCCAGCTGCTCTACGCGGCGGTCAATGTAGTGTTTTTCCATCTTAAAGTCAGGAATACCATAGCGCAGCAAGCCGCCAGCACTTGATTCACGCTCATAAACATGAACTGTGTGACCAGCGCGAGCCAACTGTTGAGCAGCCGCCATGCCTGCAGGGCCAGACCCAATAACCGCAACAGTTTTACCTGTCTTGGTGGCTGCTGGTTCCGGCTTGATCCAACCTTCCTTAAAGGCGCGATCAGCGATTGCTTGTTCAACAGTCTTAATCGCGACCGGAATGTCTTCCAGATTCAGTGTGCATGCTTCCTCGCAAGGAGCAGGGCAAATACGGCCCGTGAATTCTGGGAAGTTGTTGGTTGAATGCAGATTACGAGCAGCTTCTTCCCAGTCCCCTGCAAATACCAGATCATTCCAATCTGGTATTTGGTTATTTACTGGACAACCGGCAGGACCGTGGCAAAACGGAATGCCACAATCCATACAACGAGCTGCCTGACGCTCCACTTCCGGCTGCGAGAGCGGGACAGTGAATTCGCGAAAATGGCGGATGCGATCTGATGCCGGCTGGTAGTTTTGTTCCTGCCGGTCGATCTCCAAAAAGCCAGTTACCTTACCCATGTCTTCCCCTCTTATTCCGCAGCCGCGAGGCCCAGACGCGCTGCTTTCATTTCCTGAAGCGCGCGACGGTATTCAACCGGCATAACTTTCACAAACTTCGGACGCCAGTTCTCCCAGTCATTCAGAATATTCTGAGCTTTGGTGGAACCAGTATACTTCACGTGGTTTTCAAGAATGAGACGCAGACGTTCGTCGTCGTGGCGTGTCATGTCAGCTGACAGATCCACACGTCCTTTGTACTCGATGTCGCCACCATGGTGATGCAGCTTTTCGAGCAGGTCATCTTCTTCTTGCACGGGCTGAATGTCTACCATTGCAAGGTTACAACGGGAGCCGAAGGTACCATCCTCGTCCAACACGTAAGCAACACCACCGGACATACCTGCTGCGAAGTTACGGCCAGTTTGACCGATTACGACAACAACACCGCCGGTCATGTATTCACATCCGTGGTCACCAACACCTTCAACAACTGCAGTTGCTCCGGAGTTACGAACCGCGAAACGCTCACCGCCGACACCGCGGAAGTACACTTCACCGCTGGTTGCTCCGTAAAGAACGGTATTTCCAACAATGATGGAATTTTCCGGCACAATGCGGGTGTTTTCTGGTGGGCGTACGATAATGCGACCACCTGAGAGGCCTTTGCCTACATAGTCGTTTGCATCGCCTTCAAGATCGATCGTCACGCCCTTGGCAACAAAGGCACCAAACGCCTGACCAGCCGTACCTGTCATCGAGATATGGATGGTGTCGTCTTTGAGACCTTTTGCGCCGTAGCGTTTAGCAATCTGACCAGAAAGCATTGCGCCAACAGACCGATCAACAGACTTGATCTTCGCTGGGAACTCAATTTTTTCTTTGCTTTCCAGCGCTGGCATTGCATTGCGAATGAGCTCACGGTCCAGAACATCGTTGATTGGATGCTCTTGAAGCTGTGACCAGCGACTTTCTTCCTGGGTCGCATCTGGACGATAGAAGATCCTTGAGAAATCAAGGCCTTCAGACTTCCAGTGGTTGATTGCAGTTTCTTTGTCGAGCATGTCGGAGCGACCAATAATGTCGTCCAGTTTTCTGACGCCGAGTTCTGCCATCAAACAGCGAAGTTCTTCCGCTACATAGAAGAAATAGTTGATGACGTGTTCTGGTGTACCTTTAAAGCGCTTCCGCAGAACCGGGTCCTGGGTCGCAATACCAACCGGGCAGGTGTTGAGGTGACACTTACGCATCATCAAGCAACCAGCTGCGATCAGTGGAGCGGTTGAGAAGCCGTATTCATCAGCACCGAGAAGTGCGCCAACGAGCACGTCACGACCTGTACGAAGACCCCCATCCACCTGCAAAGCGATACGAGAGCGCAAACCATTGAGAACGAGTGTTTGCTGGGTTTCAGCAAGACCCATCTCCCATGGAGAGCCAGCGTGCTTCAAAGAGGTGAGCGGAGATGCACCTGTGCCACCGTCAAAGCCAGAGACCGTGATGTGGTCTGCACGCGCTTTGGCAACACCTGCTGCAACTGTTCCAACACCAACTTCAGACACCAGCTTGACGGAGATATCTGCCTCTGGATTCACGTTCTTCAGATCGTAGATCAGCTGTGCCAGATCTTCGATTGAGTAGATGTCGTGGTGCGGAGGAGGTGAAATCAAGCCTACGCCTTGTGTGGAGTGACGTGTCTTTGCGATCACTGCATCCACTTTATGGCCCGGCAGCTGTCCGCCTTCACCCGGCTTTGCACCTTGAGCGACCTTAATCTGGATCATGTCAGAGTTGACCAGATATTCGGTTGTCACGCCAAAGCGGCCTGATGCAACTTGCTTGATCGCAGAACGCATTGGGTTAGGAGATCCGTCCGGCAGTGGGTTGAAGCGCTCGGCTTCTTCGCCACCTTCACCGGTATTGGATTTACCGCCAATCTTGTTCATGGCAATCGCAAGTGATGTATGAGCTTCGCGAGAGATTGAGCCGAAAGACATTGCACCCGTTGAGAAGCGCTTGACGATGTCTTCTGCGGACTCAACTTCATCAATGTTGACTGGACGGCGTCCCAACTCTTCTGCTGATTTGATGCGGAACATGCCACGGATTGTGTAACGGCCAGAGGCTTCGTTCACTTCCTTGGCGAACTCCAGATACTTTTCAGGCAGGTTGTTGCGTACTGCATGCTGAAGTGTGGCGATGCTGTCCGGGGTCCACATGTGATTTTCGCCACGGGTCCGGTACGCATACTCACCACCAACGTCCAGCGAGCGACGCAGAACAGGAATGTCCTCAAATGCATCGTGGTGACGAACAACAGTCTCTTCAGCAACTTCTTTCAGGCCGATGCCTTCGATGGTTGTTGCTGTACCGAAGAAGAATTTTTCTACAAATTCTGAATTCAGGCCAACCGCATCAAAGATCTGCGCACCGCAGTAAGACTGATAGGTGGAGATGCCCATCTTGGACATGACTTTGAGCATGCCTTTGTTGATGGCTTTGATGTAGCGAGAGACAACTTCATGCTCATCCACTTCCTCAGGGAAAGACCCTTCAGAGTGCATTGAACGGATTGTTTCGAATGCGAGATAGGGGTTGATTGCCTCTGCACCATAACCGGCCAGAACGCAGAAGTGATGAACTTCGCGTGCTTCTCCCGTTTCAACTACAAGACCCACTGAGGTACGAAGACCTTTGCGGATCAGATAGTTATGAACAGCAGCTGTCGCCAATAGTGCAGGAATTGCAATACGGGCACGTGAGATTACGCGGTCAGACAGGATGATGATGTTGTAACCACCATGAACAGCCTTTTCAGCGCGAGCACACAAGCGCTCCAGAGCATCTTCCATGCCCTCGGTCCCCTTCTCAGCAGAGTAGGTGATGTCGAGGGTTTTTGTTTGGAACTGATTGTCTTCGATGTCACCAATAGCGCGGATCTTTTCCAGATCAGCATTGGTGAGGATCGGCTGACGTACTTCCAGACGCTTGGAGGTAGAAAGACCTTTCAGATCAAACAGGTTCGGACGTGGTCCAATGAAGGACACGAGGCTCATCACCAATTCTTCACGGATCGGATCGATCGGTGGGTTGGTTACCTGTGCAAAGTTCTGCTTGAAGTAGGTGTACAGAAGCTTGGATTTGTCTGAGAGGACGGACACAGGTGTGTCAGTACCCATAGACCCCAGTGCTTCCTGACCAACGGTTGCCATTGGCTGCATGAGAAGCTTGATGTCTTCCTGCGTGTAACCAAAGGCTTGCTGACGATCGAGAAGGGTTTCACCTGCAACCGGCGCGCGTTCACGTACGGATGGAAGGTCTTCAAGAACCATCTGCGTGCGATGCAGCCAGTCTTTATAAGGGTTTGCCGTGGAGAGTTGGCGCTTGATTTCTTCGTCAGAAACAATACGACCTTCTTCCAAATCGATCAGAAGCATTTTACCCGGCTGGAGACGCCATTTCTGAATGATCTTCTCTTCTGGAATGTCGAGAACACCAACTTCAGAAGACATAACCACGAAGTCATCATCAGTGACGATGTAACGGGCAGGGCGCAGACCATTACGATCAAGCGTTGCGCCAATCTGACGACCATCTGTGAAGGCTACCGCTGCAGGTCCATCCCATGGTTCCATGATAGAGGCATGGTATTGGTAGAAAGAGCGACGGTTTTCGTCCATCAGCGGGTTGCCGGCCCACGCTTCCGGGATCAGCATCATAGCTGCATGCGCAAGGGAATAGCCGCCAGTAGTGAGGAATTCCAAGGCGTTATCGAAGCATGCTGTGTCAGACTGACCTTCGTAAGAGATCGGCCATAGTTTGTTGATGTCGTCACCAAATGCAGGAGAGGACACAGATGCCTGACGGGCTGCCATCCAGTTTACGTTGCCGCGCAAGGTGTTGATTTCACCGTTGTGCGCAACCATGCGGTATGGGTGAGCCAGATCCCATGACGGGAAAGTGTTGGTTGAGAAGCGCTGGTGAACCAACGCCAGCGCAGAGATAAAGCGCTCATCACGCAGATCGTCATAGTAAGCGCCAAGCTGGTACGCGAGGAACATGCCTTTGTAGACGATGGTGCGGCTGGAGAAGGAAACGACGTAGAAGCCTTTTTCTACGCCCTCGGATTTCTCGCGTACGACGTTGGAGATTACTTTGCGCAGGATAAAGAGGCGGCGCTCCAGAATATCACCATCAGTATTGTCTGGTAGTGTTACAAACAATTGGCGGGATAAAGGTTCAGTTGCTGCAATATCCGGTGCTTTGGACAAAGAAGAATTGTCGACCGGAACATCGCGCCAGCCTAATACTTCAAGACCTTCATCAGAAACACATTCCGCGACGATGCTTTCGCATTGCTCGCGGAGCTTTTTATCTTGTGGAAGAAAGAAGAACGCAACGCCGTATTCGCCAGCTTCTGGAAGATCGAATCCGATCTTCGAGCATTCTTCTTTGAAAAACTCGTGTGGGACCTGGGTCAACATACCTGCACCGTCGCCCATCAATGGGTCAGCGCCAACTGCGCCGCGGTGTGTCAGGTTTTCAACGATCTGAAGGCCGCTTTGTACCACGTGGTGAGATTGTGCGCCTTTGAGGTTAGCTATAAAGCCGACGCCACAGGCATCGTGCTCTTTGGCTGGATTGTAAAGCCCCTCAGTGGCAGCAGTGCGGAGTTTTTCCGTAACGGTGCCTGTGGTGGTAGCTCGGGTTTTCATAGGTTCCCCCCCACTCATATGCATCGTGTTTCCTCCTTTTTCTGCCATTTTTGGCCTCACTTTCGCTCATCTCAATGTGACCGGTTAAGGTCACTTCCTCGTTCGGGTCGCGGGGAGGTCTTCCTCGCGGCTCGTTCGAAGCCCCGGCACGGCTTGCCCCGGATCTGTCGAATGAAGCACGGCCTCTTTATACATAGGGCCGCCCATTCGGAGTTTCCTCCGATCTATCTTACCCCTTTGGCGAGTGCATTGCGATATGTCCGCATGGCACACATTTGGGGGAGAATGCCGCGGCGTTGGGAACGCGCCTACATCCTTCTCTTTTGCGTTGTGTGGATCTCTTAGGTGGATCGCTTGGAAGCTGTCTTCCAGATTGTCATCAACGCATGCGGGATAATAAGGACAGCACTCCTGTCCTTTTCCGCGTCGCGAACATGCCAGATTTCAGAGGGTAGAGCAAGAGCGTTTCAGAAAGTCTTTATTTCTATTCTTTTAATTTTATTAGGCCGATTGTCGCATTGGCATCTAAAACTCAAGTTAGATGCAATAATATTTCAACTATTCACGAACCTGTGAGGACGATGATCTCATTTTATTGATTTAATCGCGTGAAAATAACATGTGTTTGATTTCCCATTGATCGAGTTTTTTGTCAGAACTGTCTTCAGAGGCGAACCAAACCTGTTGAACACATCGCCGAATTTCAATTTGAGGAGTTTTGAAATGTCCAAAAAAACGTTGTCCGCTGCTGTACTTGCAACCGCTGTTACTGCTGCTGTCGCTGGTGCAAACATTACTGTTGCTGAAGCTGCTTCTAAAGAAAAATGTTACGGCGTTTCCCTTGCTGGTGAAAACGACTGTAAAGCGGGCGCTGGCACCACTTGTGCAGGTACTTCCACTGTTGACTATCAGGGCAATGCTTGGACCCTCGTACCAACCGGTACATGTGAATCCATTGAAGTCCCAGGTGACCGTAAAGGTTCTTTGACTGAACTTTCCCGCGATCTGCCTCACTAATCGCTTTACTTTACAATATACTGCGTTGCACCGGGGCGGGTTTTTCCCCTCCGGTGTTTCTTTAAGAAGAAGTCATAATATAGAACGAGGTACTGATATGTGCGCGCAAAGAGTCAATGCAAAACTACCTGCACGAGGTGGCGTGGGCTTAAAAGCTGATCATTATCATCGTATTCTCAATGACAAACCTGATATGGGCTTCTTCGAAATTCACGCGGAAAACTATATGGGGGCCGGTGGTCCTCCACACGGTTACCTTGAAGCGATCCGTCGTGATTATCCTATCTCTCTTCATGGTGTCGGGTTGTCTATTGGTGGAGCTGATCCGCTGAATAAAGAGCACCTTTCTCGCGTGAAAGATGTCGCTGATCGTTATGATCCGGGCCTTTTCAGTGAGCACCTGGCCTGGTCAACGCACGACACCGAGTATTTCAATGATCTTCTGCCTCTGCCTTACACTGAGGTGACATTGCAGCAGGTCGTTGACCATATTGATGAAGTGCAGACCTTCCTTGGTCGTCAGATGTTGCTTGAAAACCCAAGTGCTTATGTGATCTTCAAGGAGAGTACCTATGAAGAAACTGAGTTTCTTCGCGAGATTGTAAAACGAACTGGCTGCGGATTGCTGCTGGATGTGAACAATGTCTTTGTTTCTGCGACGAACTCTGGTGGCTCTCCTGAAGATTATGTGGACCGATTCCCGGTTGAGCACGTTCAGGAAATTCACCTTGGCGGGCATGCACCAGAAACAGACGAGCTGGGCTATCCTCTTCTAATCGATGCACATGATCGTAAAGTTGCTGATCCTGTGTGGGCGCTTTATGCGCGGACAATTGACCGGACTGGTCCTCAACCAACTCTTATTGAGTGGGATGCGAATATTCCGACCTGGGAAATTCTCGCTTATGAAGCTGAACAGGCGGATGTGGTGATACAATCTCACATTGAGACGCAGGCTCAAGCCGCTGAGAAGCGGGGTGATCATGTCCCAAGCGCCTGATAGCACTAAGGAAAAGATTGCGTTGAAAGGTTTTGGCGTTCCTTTGCAGGATTTGCAGTCGAACATGCAAGGTTTTGACATGTTTTCGGATGGGCTGATGAATCCAGCTGTCCCTGTGCCCGATGGGGTTGTAGGGCGTGATGGCCATCCCTCTGAGAAGCGTTATGGCGTTTACCGCAATAACGTAATGGCGAGCTTGATTGATGCGATGGCTGCCAACTTTCCAGCAGTACATGATTTGGTCGGGCGTGATTACTTCCGGGCACTTGCTGCGGAGTTCGTTCGTAAGCATCCGCCAGAGCAGCCGGTACTGAGTGAGTTTGGGGGCAAGTTCTCTGAGTTCATTGGCGCGTTTCCTCCACTTGCAGACTATCCCTATCTGAAAGATGTTGCTGCGCTGGAATGGGCATGGCTGCGTGTTTACCACGGGCCAAATGCGACGCCTGTTGCGCCGGATGTGTTATCCAGGATTGATCCAGCAAAACTGGGGGATGCGGTGTTTACCCCTATCCCTGCACATAGACTGATTTACTCCCGTTTTCCGCTTAGCGAGATCTGGAAACAGAACCGCTCGGAAGATGTGGAAGGCATCACTCCAGAGGCTGATCAAGTGATTTTGATTTGCCGACCAGATATGGACGTGACACTGACCGGATTGGCTCAGGACGTAGCGGCATTCGCTGATTTACTGTTCTTTGGCAAGACATTGGGAGAAGCTGCAGAAGCGGTTTCATCCTCTTACAAATTCTTTGATCTGTCGCAGGCATTGGGCTGCCTGCTGAGCGCACGCGTGTTCGCGAGCGTGGACGTCAAAGCTTAATATTGATTGCGAGGGGCCGGGCGGTAAGGCCCCCGAGTGGTGGAAAGCACCAGAGGAGGAATCCGATGAGAATGCTTGTAAATTTATACCAGGGCGTGTTTGGCTGGCTGGAGCGCGTAACTGAAGGCTGGTTTCTCGGCTTGTCTGCGCGCTTTCTTTTCGCAGGCGTCCTGTTTATGTACTTCTGGAATTCGGCGCTGACCAAGTTTGGTGATGGTGCGCTCGGGTTCTTGTTTCCTTCAACCGGTGCATATGCGCAGATCTTGCCGCATATTACCGAGGCGGCTGGATACGATATCTCTCAGATCCCGTTTTTCCCATATGGCCTGATTGTGCTTTTGGGAACTTGGGGTGAAGTTATCATTCCGGTACTGATTGTTGTCGGCTTGTTTACTCGTGCTGCAAGCATTGGTTTCATTGGCTTCGTGATTGTTATGTCCATTGTGGACGTGGTTGGTCATGGCGTTGATATGCCAACAATTGGTGCACTGTTTGATCGTCATCCATCTGCTTTGATCTTTGATCAGCGCGCACTGTGGATCTTCCTGGCAACTGTGCTTGTGATCCGTGGTCCTGGCGTGTTCTCGTTGGACTGGGTGCTGGGCAAATGGTTTGGCATTCACCACGAAACTGGTGTTTCAGACACAAAGAGCCACGCATAAGGCTACACCGAGAGCCTGACAAACCTGCGGGTTTGCGTATAGATATTAGAGCGTATCACTGTTGAAGTGATACGCTCTTTTTCGTTTGCGTATATGACTGGAGCATGCGCATTCAGAACTATGGGAGATCGTGTTGCAGATCATGTGCCTGAATGGTTGGGGAGGGACGCTCTACTCTGACTTGCTGCCGTATTTATCTCAGGCTGTGCCTGATGTCCTTTGTCTGCAAGAGGTAGTTCATACACCGGAAAGCGATAAGGACTGGCTGACTTATAGGGATGGCGATCACGTCTTACCTCAGCGGGCAAATTTCTTCCGTGATGTGTGTGCGGCACTGCCTGAACATGTTGCCGTCTTTTGTCCTGCTGCTCAGGGTGTGCTCTGGGATGAAGAGCAGTCTATCTCATCTCAATGGGGTCTGGCCACGTTTGTGCATCGTTCCTTTCCCATTGTTGGTCAGGTGCAAGGATTTGTGCACAAAGGTTATGCTGCGGAAGGTTATGGAGACCATCCACGCTCTCGCAGTGCGCATGGAATTCGTGTTTATGACTATGCAACAGATCGTGCCGTGAGCATCACCCATATGCATGGCCTGCGTGACTTAAATGGTAAGAAAGACACGCCAGAACGCTTTGAACAAGCGGAGCGGTTGCTCAATATTTCGCAGGCGGTTTCTGAGCCCGGTGATCTAAGAGTGGTGTGTGGAGATTTTAATGTAGAACCTGGCAGTGAGACCATTCGTTTGTTGGAAAAAGATGGTCTTGTTGAGTTGGTCAATCATTATGGGGTCGAAACCACGCGGAACTCCCACTACAAAAAACCGGGAAAATTTGCCGATTACATGCTGATCGATCAGATTGACAAGGTTATGGATTTTCAGGTGCTTCAAAAGCCTGAGGTTTCTGATCATTGTCCGCTTGTTTTGACACTGAAAACTGATGCTCAGAAGGATCAACTGCGCAAAGACTCTGTACAAGTGTTGTTGACCTAGAGAGCTTATGGCGGAGAGCACCGCCCTACGGGTCAAAAATGGCTTGAGTTCCCTCGGTTTGTTGTTATTCAAACCCTATGATTTTTGCGAGTGACAACTGGGCAGGTGCGACGAGTGCAGTTATGACTGCACTTGCGAACCATACAAGCGGCTTTGCCACCGCTTATGGGGTTGATCCATTGAGCCGCTCTATTGAGCAACAGTTCAATGATCTCTTTGAAAAAGAAGTTGCCGTGTTTCTGGTTTCTACAGGAACAGCAGCCAATTCTCTGGCGCTTGCAACTTATGCGAAGCCGGGTGGGGCAGTGTTTTGTCATGAAGATGCACACATCAATGTTGATGAGTGTCACGCTCCAGAGTTCTTTACAGCTGGTAACAAGCTGATTGGTATTGGTGGCGAGCATGGCAAACTTACGCCTGATGCGCTGCGTTCCGCGATGGACAAGGTGCCGGATAATAATCCGATGCATGGCCGTCCTGCTGCGGTATCCATCTCTCAGGTGACAGAGTTTGGGACCATCTACCAACTTGATGAAATTCAGGCACTTGCAGATGTGGCCCATTCCCGGAACGTGCCGTTGCATATGGATGGCGCCCGTTTTGCGAATGCGTTGGTGTCTTTGGATGTCTCTCCTGCGGAGATGACTTGGAAAGCCGGCGTGGATGTTCTGTCCTTTGGCGGTACCAAGAACGGTTGTTGGTGTGCAGAAGCTGTTGTGTTCTTCAACCCTGAAGAATCTGAGGGCTTTGAATATTTGCGCAAGCGGGCTGCTCAGGTCTTCTCAAAGGCGCGCTTTATTTCTGCGCAATTTGAAGGTTACCTGAAGGACGATGACTGGCTGGCTTCAGCGCGTCACGCTAACGCGATGTGCATGCGTCTTGCCAATGGTATGCGTGATATTGAAGGCGTGCGATTGCCGATCGAACCACAGGCCAATGAACTGTTCCCTGTGTTCACCAAAGCACAGGCGGCACGTCTGGAAGCTGCCGGTGCGAAGTTTTATGATATTCCAGCGGATTTCGTCTCAGAAGATGAAGTGTTCCTACGTTTGGTGACCTGCTTTGCGACCACTCCAGAGATGGTTGACGAGTTTTTGGAGCATCTGCGCGGGTAATTGCGTCAGACTGCTCAATTCGCGATTACATCTTATGATTGCAGTGTCGAGAAATGCAGCATAGAATGCTGGTCTGCGGAGGGATATAAATCCGCAGACCAGCGGGGCACCTGCAAGGGGTTAGCAAGGGTGTTAGAGGCCAACCCTTGCGGTGTCAGTCCAGTGGGTTCAAGGCAAGGCCTTAAGTGAACTAGCCTACCCTTCTTATTTTGCGTGTAACTTACCACTCGATAATTCTTAAGTGGCTGAGTGGTCGTAGGGAACGCAGAAATTCCAGAAAATAGAAACAGATGCAGAGAGAGTATCTTTGTGCTTGCTGAAGCGCGCATAAAAGAACGCCCCGCTGGGGCAAGCGGGGCGTTGATTGTGTCTGGCCCTTACTGGGGGGAGAGGCAGCCAGACAAATCTTCATAGGAGGATTGCGGAGGAGGAACCTGTTGATTTGAGTGAGATTGATTGGCAGGGGCGCGCCAATCAATCTTGGAGAGACATCAGAAAATCTAGAATGTTACAAGGGTGGCCACTCGCGAGGGTGGGAGTTTGGGAGGAAGGTCCTCGCGAGGGCTTGGGGCTGCTTTAGTGAGCTACTGTTTCGCCTTCAATTTGTTTGTGTTCTTTTTTGTCTCCAGCGGTGATGTTGATTTTGCGCGGTTTTTTTGCCTCAGGAATTTCTCTGATGAGGTCAATGTGGAGCAATCCGTGCTCCAGACTTGCGCCAATCACTTTCACATACTCGGCGATCTGGAAGCGGCGTTCAAAAGCGCGGGAGGCGATACCCCGGTAGAGAACTTCTTTTTCGTCGCTTTCAGGCTTTTTCTCGCCGGAAACAGTCAAGACATGTTCTTTAGCTTCAATCGTCAGTTCATCTTCCTTAAAACCGGCGACTGCCATGGAGATGCGGTATGCGCTCTCTCCTGTGCGCTCAATGTTATAAGGGGGATAAGCTGATCCCTGTTGTTCCGTTCCTGAATCCAGCATGGAGAAAAGACGGTCGAAACCAACAGTGGAACGGTAGAGGGGGGTAAGATCGAAATGACGCATTTTATGTGTCCTCTTTTGTGTGACCAACTGGTCATCTGAGCAACGTTCACCATTCGCCGCAAAGCGCGCGGACGATGAAATTTCCTTTTGCTTACAGTGCCTTCCCATTCGTGGCGAAGGTTCTAAGCGGTGTCAGACCCACTCTGTGGCGCCTGTGATTTTGAGATGGGGACGGGGCGAATAAGTTTCAAGAGTTTTTTTCAAAATAGGTGTTTTTGCTGGAATGATGCCCGCATTTTCAGATTAACAGAACCTGAACAGGCGCTTCTGATCTCGTACATCCGCGCCTTGTTACGTTCTCCTTGTATTCAGGCAAACCCTATTGCCGACAAGGAGAGAACAGATGAATGCTTTGAAGAAAAAAGTAACCGGACTGGCCGCTGCAGCTGTTGTTGCTCTTGGAGTTTCTGGTGCGGCGGCTCCGGCAAATGCAGGCGCTAAATTCACCTATGATGGACCAAACGTAAGCGTTCAGGTCACGCAGGCTCACTATAAGAAGAACCGTCATTGGGGACACGGACAACACCATGCACTGAACAAGAAGCAGATCAAACGGCGTTTGCGTGCCTGGGGCTACCGGAATTTCAAGAAAGTGAAGCGCAAGGGCGATGTTTACGTTGTGAAGGCCAGCTGGCAGGGCCAACATCGAGCTCGTTTGGTTGTTGATGCCTATAGCGGCTGGATCATCAAATATCGTTACCTGGGGTACTAAAGGGCATTCCCAAGATCTTAATCTGTTTATCCGTCTGACCTGCCTCTTTGCGATCAAGGCAGGTCTTTCGGCGTTTGGGCTCTAATATGCTGTTTCTTTGATGCGCCCCGGATAAGCTTTGTCATAGGCATCACCGTCAAACTCAACTTTTGACAGTGCCTGTGCCATTTGTCCGGCAGTCGGAATTGTCTTACGGTCTACCTTTGCTTCCTCTGTCCAAAGGCCTGAGCGATAGATCGCTTTCTGGCACTGGTAGTAGATGGTTTCGACCGTGACGACCATGATGGATTTTGGCAGCTTGCCTTCTATCTTATGAGCTTCTAGCCGAGCCGGATCTACAGAGATCTTGGCTTTTCCGTTGATGCGGATGGTTTCGCCGACACCGGGGATCATAAACAGCAAAGAGACGCGTGGATCCTGGACGATGTTACGCAAACTATCGATGCGGTTGTTGCCGCGTCGGTCTGGAAACTCGATGGTTTTTTCATCAATGACCTTTACAAAGCCTGCAGGGTCCCCACGTGGAGAGCAGTCGGTTCCTTCTTCAGATACAGTTGTGAGCGTGAAGAAAGGGGAGGCTTCGATAAAGGTTTTGTAGTGCGGAGAAATATAGCCGACTTCTTTATCGATAGAGATTTGTTTCGGACTTCCATAGAGTTCTTCGAGCTGAGCGAGGCTGGTAATCTCGTGGGAAACAGATGTTGGGTCTGTATCTTGCATGTAAATATCCTTGTTACCGCGTACTGAGATGGAAAAAACTTCCAGAAATTGCGGTTGCGGCCTGTTGCTTGGAAAGGCTATCAAATTGAGAGTGAGAGAACTAGAGGTTACGCGCTGATGGTACTGGTCAATACGGATTTCAATCGGGTTCCTGCGGGAACGGAGTCTGGTTTTACCCAGACAGAAGACAATGTGAAAATCCGTTGGGCTCGTTGGGCTCCGACCGGGTCTCCGCTCAAGGGGACTGTGACTGTTGTCCAAGGCCGTACCGAGTTTATTGAGAAATACTTTGAGGTTGTTGAGGAACTGCGGGCGCGTGGGTTCTATGTGGTGGCTTTTGATCTGCGTGGGCAGGGTGGTTCTGAGCGTTTGTTGAAGAACGAGCGACGTGGCCACGTTGAGAGCTTCGATGAGTTCGCTCTGGATTTGCACGCTGTTTTGGACAATGTCTCGCTTTCTGATTGTCCTGGGCCGCACTTCCTGCTGGCGCACTCAACTGGTGGTGCTGTGGTTATGCATGCTAACCGGCGGCTGAAGACCAAGATTGATCGCGCGGTGCTAACAGCTCCCCTCGTCGGCCTTGCGATGAAGGGGCGTATGGTCAAGATGGCAGGTGCGCTTGCCAAGACGCTTGTCTGGGTTGGCATGGGGAACGCTTTTGTTCCCGGCGGCAATGACAAAATCCTTGTCGACTATGACGGCAATACGCTCACGTCTGATCCGGATCGCTTCAAGCGCATGAATGCTATTCTCGAAGAAGCGCCTCAATTGGGGCTGGGTTCTCCGACTGTGAGCTGGTTCCGTGCGATGGGATTGGCGACAGAGCGCTTCAGAGAACCTGAATTCCAGATTGAATTCGGCGTACCATCTTTAGTCATCGGCGCGGGAAGGGATCAGATCGTCTCGACAGACGATGCTGAGGAAGTCTGCCGCTCTTGCCCAGGTATGAGCTTTCTGGAAATTCGAGGATCTCGCCATGAGATTCTGATGGAGCGAGATCCTTATCGTGAGCAATTCTGGGCTGCATTTGATGCGTTTATTCCGGGTAGCGTGGACTAAACAGCTGCTTTTGCCAGTTTGGTGAGTAGCTCATCGTGGAGGCGCTTGTCGCCTGTGGCAAGCACCTGTCCGCCGTCTGCTGCATTGCCTCCGGTCCAGTTGGTGACGAAACCACCAGCGCCTTCGATGATTGGGATGAGGGCAAGGATGTCGTAGGTGTTCATGCCGGTCTCAATGACTGCATCAAAGCCTGCTGCTGCCACCATAGCGTAGCCGTAACAATCTGTGCTGTAGCGGGTGAGGCGAGCTTCTGCGCAGATCGTGTCCCATACAGGACGCTCGGCTTCATTGAACAGGGCTGGCTCGGTTGTAGTGATGATTGCCTCTGACAAGGATGCGCAGCTGCGGGTTTTCAGGGTGCGTTTGCCGAGTGGACCAGTCATGAAAGCTTCGTTGCAATCACCCCAAAAGCGCTCGCTGTTATACGGCTGGCTCATAATGCCTTGAGAGGCTTTGCCGTTGGTTCTGAGGCCAATCAGTGTGCCCCACAACGGTGTGCCGCAAATGAATGAGCGTGTGCCGTCGACTGGATCAAGAACCCAAACATTCTCCGCATCTTCGCGGACCTGGCCGTATTCCTCGCCGATGATGCCGTGATCTGGACGCTCGGCTTCCAGAACCGCGCGGATTGCTTCTTCTGCAGAACGATCTGCAATGGTGACTGGATCAAAGCCTGCTTCCAGTTTGTTGTCTACTTCGTAGCCGCTGCGGAAGTGCTGCATGGTTTTAGCATCTGCCGCGTCAGCAAGTTTGTGAAGAAAGGCGTAATCAGGACTGGAAGAGGTCATATCAATTTATCCGGTAGGAGCAGTCAATTGCATGCGCACCATAGTCAGGATTTGGAAAAGTGCAAATGCCTATGGCTCTGAGGGCCGGTTTTAGTTTGCGAATGCTCTTGTTGAAGCCACGCGTTGGTGTCTACGACTTACTGCTAAACTATCGCGTGAAACTCATACCAACGGCTATGATCCCTGAAAAATCAGGGTGTTGTCTCAAGGATACAAACTGGCCAATTCGTATAGGAACAGCTCTATTACCGTGCTGAATGCTTGACGTGTTTGCGATGCGATGCGAGTCTTGTTGCAGCGCGACATTCAGTGTCTGCGCCGCCCTTCGCGAAGGGCGTTTCCTCCCTAGACTAAGGGCCGCCTCCAGATGAGCGCGGCCTTTTTTTTGTCTGGTTGTTAATGTTCTCCGCCGTAGGGAGGGGCAGGCAGGGGGAGAATAAAGTGCCGAATTTCTTTGAGAGTCCGTTTAAGGGGATCCCGCTTCAGGGGCAGGTGACTAATCCCAACATCATTGTTGGAAAGCATTCCTACTATTCTGGTTATTATCACGGCCACAGCTTTGATGACTGTGCCACAACGTTTCCATTTCACTATTTTGATGAGCCTGCTTTTGAAGGAGCACAGGACGGTTTTAAGCCAGCAGGCTCTACATGTGTTGGCAATGACGTCTGGATTGGCTCCGAAGCGATGATTATGCCGGGTGTGCAGATTGGTAATGGTGCATTGATTGGCAGCCGTGCGGTCGTGACGGAGAATGTACCGGCCTATGCCGTCGTGGTCGGTAATCCAGCTACAGTTGTGCGTTCCCGCTTTTCTGAAGAGCAGGTTCAGATGCTATTGGAGATGAAATGGTGGGATTGGACAGAGGAAGTCCTGAAAGGTGCCATGCCTCTTATGTGTTCTTCTGATATTGAGAGACTTTACGACTACTGGCTTGGTTTTTAATGCAGTATAAATTAGGGCTGCAGGTTATTCTGCAGCCAAAGTTTCTCTGGTGAAGCTTTCTGTAACCATCTCGACCAAGGCAGTGATGAACTCCATCAAATCTTTGCGCAGGTCATGGAACCCAGAGTGTGGCTGGTGGGTGTGCTCGTCCATGTAGAGTGCGCGGTTGATTTCAACTTGAAGCGCGTGCACGCCGCGTTCTGGCTTGCCGTAGTTTTCTGTGATGTAGCCGCCAGCATAGGGGCGGTTGAGAGCTACGTTGTAGCCCATGTTTTGTAATAGCCCGACTGCACAGGATGAAAGCCAGGCAGAGCAACTGGTACCGAACCTATCCCCAATGACGAAATCTGCTTTAGGGTCGTGGTTCTTGTTTGAGTTGGCAGACGGCATTGAATGGCAGTCAACAAGGACTGCGAGACCAAATTTGTCCTGTACGTTGCTCAACAGGCCACGCAGTGTGTTGTGGTAGGGCTTGTAGACTTGCTCGATGCGATCCAGCGCTTCTTCTGCCGGGATGCGTGTGTGGTAAATTTCTCTCCGCTCACCCACAATGCGGGCGATGGTTCCAAGACCCCCTGCAACGCGCAGAGAGCGCGAATTGATGTGCTTAGGGAGTTTGCCGTGGAACATCTTTGGATCTAGCTCGTAGGCCTCTCTATTCACATCTAGGTAAGCACGCGGAAAGTTGGCTTTTAAAACCGGTGCACCTAGTTGCTCGACATCCTTGATGAGAAGATCAACAAATGCATCTTCACTTTGTCTGATCTGAGTTGTGTCCAACCGAGAGGCTTGAAGGAACGACGAAAGGTACGCGCGCCCGGAGTGGGGGCTGTTAAAAATGAAAGGGACAGAATGTTCATCTGGGGAGAGCACCTCAAATGCGGGTACCTGATCTGCGGCGTCTAGCGCACTGCTGTAGTTTGCTATTGCCTTAATCTGATGATCTTCCAAAACTGTCACAGAGCCTACATTCCTTAATCGCCGCAATTCTTCCTAGTATAGAGCGAGATCAGCGTATGGGCCAGACATTAGACAGTTTGCTTATGAAATAGGCAAGAGATGCGCGAGTTTTTGCGTAGTTTGAGAGGGCGGTGTGGCTCTGGACCCTCAGTTGACGCAGAAGTCTCTTTAGAAGTGAACCTGTTTCATTTGTCCCTATTGTTTTGACAGGTGTTCCCGAGTAGTTTCCTGTTCCTAACAGCGTACGGTATTCGGAATCTGTCGGATTGCGGGGGGTGAGTGCGTCTGACATATTCTATTTATTTACGGGGCGGCTCTGAAAAGAGAACCTCGTCGCTGCACCTGGAGTTTTAAGGTTGTCGAACATGTCTCGAATTCTGCTCGCGGAAGACGATAATGACATGCGCCAGTTCTTGTCCAAGGCACTTGAGAAGGCTGGGCACACTGTTGTTTCCTTTGATAATGGAAAGAGCGCATATGAACGTATTTGCGAAGAGCCCTTTGCCCTATTGCTGACTGACATTGTGATGCCAGAGATGGATGGTATTGAGTTAGCTCGAAAAGCTACTCAACTTGATCCAGACCTGAAGGTTATGTTCATCACTGGATTTGCTGCTGTTGCGCTGAATCCTGATTCCAAGGCGCCACAGGATGCAAAGGTTCTTTCCAAGCCTTTTCACCTAAAAGATTTGGTGCGCGAAGTGGAAAAAATGCTCGTTTAGTTAGTTTTGAGGGGTGAATGTGGAAAGAGATAGCAAATTTCCATTTTTGGACTTGCACGTTCTCAAAATTCCTCTTATACGCCTCTCCACCGCAGCGTTTAAGCGCTGACGGACGAGCTTCTTTGAAAGTTTCGGGCGTGTAGCTCAGCGGGAGAGCACTACGTTGACATCGTAGGGGTCACAAGTTCGATCCTTGTCACGCCCACCATTTTTCGTCGGTTAACATCCTTGATGTATATCCGGCGGAGCGGACCTCGATCTTGGTCCTGCGCCGCTTCGTAAGAATGCAGCGCGGCGAGATCAGAGGTTGTACTAATGAGGCGCTTAGCGCCTCTTTTCACTGGCGGATCGTGGTACTTCAGGATCCCTATAAAATTGACCCTAACCGGGGGTAGGATAATGAAGATTAAGAATTCTCTTAAGGCACTCATGGGCCGCCATCGTGATAACCAGATGGTACGCCGCAAGGGTCGTGTTTACATCATCAACAAAAAGAACCCACGCTTTAAAGCACGTCAGGGTTAAGTTTTCTGCGCTGATTTAAACTAAAACAGCGCGAAAAACCCTTGGTTCTAAGAGTTGCGAGCCGCATGGCAAAAGTGAGATGCTTTTGCCATGCGGTTTTTTTTGTTTGCTCGCCCAAACAGCTCCGTCAAAGGAGCATCGACGTTTCCACAACTTCAGCTCTCCGGTTTCTCGGTAGGGGGCTCTTTTTCACGACAATCTGACAGGTTGAGGTGTTGTGTTGGCGCTTGTGGTGCTGTCGCGCTTGCGTGTTTCCTGCTGCTTGTGGTGGGAGTGGAGCGTTTAGGTGCTTCTGAGCGTGTTGTGGCTGTTGTGGGTCCCGTAGAGGTTCAGGTCACTCGTGGACTGCCAAAGGGGCATCCTAAGCTCAATACCGGCCCTGAGGCTGCTCTTAATGGTCCTGCCGGAGGTCCTGCTCAGATAGGGCGGTCTGCACCCGGGCATGGTGTACCCGCTCACTACACGCGCGGGCAGCTTCTGGATGCCTTGTTCCTTGAGTTGAGGGATGCGGATACATTGGGTAATGCGCAGTCGATCTCACGGCGCATACACAGCCTGTTCATGCAGTCTGGGAGTCATACGCTTGATCTGCTTATGATGCGTTCTGCTAAAGCCATTGAGGGGAAAGAATACGGTTTAGCGCTCGATTTGCTGGATGCGGTTGTTCGTTTAGATCCCGGGTATGTGGAAGGGTGGAACCGCCGGGCGACCGTATATTTCTTGAAAGAGGATCTGGGGCGTTCACTTGCTGACATTGAGCAAGTGCTTCGGATCGAGCCGCGCCATTATCCTGCGCTCTCAGGTTTTGCCATGATCCTTCGGAAAACTGGAAAGAACGATAAGGCACTTGAAGTGTTTCAGCATGTGCTGAGCATCTATCCGTTGCTGGAGAATGCTCAGGACTCTGTTAAAAGCTTACGTGAGGAGCTGTGGGGGCAGTATCACTAAGCTTTCAAAGACTACTGGTTTTTAGTCTAGCAGGCGGTTTGCAGCTCTGGTGATGCCTGATTTATATTCTGCGTAGTTTGAGACCGTAAGAGAGAGCCCCTTGGCGAGGGTGTAGAGGATGAAGGCGTCGTCTTCTGCCTGCTCTTTGCTTCGGTTCTCATGGGTCTCCAGGATCACATCCGCAATTTTGAGCATGACCCGAGGCATGATGCCTTTACCAACGGCAGACATGACTTGCTCACCCATCTGAACCAGCTCAGCGCCATGGACAGAATTTCTCATCAGATCGACATGCTGACCTATGATCGTGTCCAAAGCGCGTAGGATGCGAGATTTGGAGTCATTGGTCTTTTCTTCAAGAATATCCAGTGCCTGGAGCCCAACCTCTTCAGAATACTCCTCGATTATGGTCTGGAACAACTCTTCCTTACTTCCAAACTTTTTGTAGAGCGATTGGCGTGAGAGGCCGACCGCGCTTGCTACGTCACCGACTGAGGTCTTTCGGAAGCCATATTGAGCAAAAACGCCTAATGCCTTCTTTTTATCAAAGTTTGTTTTCATGTTTACCCAGTTGACAATTTTAGTAATTGTTGTCAACTTTATTATGCAGCACGAACAGGTGCTGCGCATTGGAGAATTTAATGAGCACAGTGAACAAGAGCAGCGCAGTATCCAACTGGACTGCGGATAAACTGCCTTCTCTTGAGGGTAAAACTTATATCATAACAGGCGGTAACTCCGGTATTGGCCTTGAAGCGGCAAGGATGCTTGCGAAAGCGGGTGGTGACGTTGTTATTGCCTGCCGGAATGCTGAAAAAGGTTCAATTGCCCAACACGCATTACAAATCCAAGCGAAGGGAAAAATTGATCTAGTCCAGATGGACTTGAGTGATCTCTCGTCTGTTCGCCATGCAGCGGAAATCGTCGCTTCACGATACACCAAGATTGATGCTCTCATCAATAACGCTGGCATTATGCAGACACCAGAGTTGAAGAGTGTTGATGGGTATGAGTTGCAGTTTGCGACCAATCATCTGGGACATTTTCTATGGTCTGGCTTGCTCAAAGCTAATGTCTAAGCTGCAAACGGAAGGTTTGTTGTGGTCGCTAGTCTTGTGCACAAGATGGGCAAGATCAACTTTAACGACCTGATGATGCGTGAAAGTTATGCGCCTATGAAAGCTTATTCGCAAAGTAAGCTGGCCACTTTGATGTTTGGACTGGAGCTTCAGCGACGTCTGTCGGATGCGGGGAGTGCTTCGTTTGTAGCTATGGGGCATCCTGGTTATTCAGCTACTAATTTGCAGAGTACAGGTCCGACGGGTTGGATGAACATGGCGTACAAGTGGATGAATAGCATGTTCGCGCAGTCTGCTGAGCGAGGTGCATTGCCAACGGTGCTTGCTGCGGCTGGAGTGGAAGTTGAGCCGAATGGCTACTATGGCCCAACAAAGCGCATGGAGACTGTTGGACCGGTTGGAAAAGCGCAGATCGCTAGCCATGCGCTGAACCCAGAGGTTGCTCGTCGTCTTTGGAGTGAGAGTGAATGGCTCACAGACTTCAAATGGGCGTTTTAAAGCAAGGCTGTGTTTTGTGGAGTTCGTTGCGTTGGAGCAAGCTCATTTAATCGATTGAAAGAAAAAAGCCCGTGATACGAAATCACGGGCTTTTTATTGCTTTAAGATGTGTTCTTTGACGACTTAAGCGTCTTTGGAACCCACGAATGCGATACGCAGCATGTTTGTGGAACCCGGGGTGCCGAATGGAACACCAGCGGAAACCAAAACGCGCTGACCTGGCTTTGCAAAACCTTCGGTGTTTGCAAGACAGCATGCGCGGTCGATGAGGTCTTCCTCAGTCGCAGCATCCTGATTGGCCACACAGTGCAGACCCCAACCGATGGTCAGACGACGAACTGTGGAGATTTCAGGAGAGAACGCAATGATTGGTGTTGCAGGGCGCTCGCGGGATGCGCGCAGTGCTGTACCACCAGATGCGGTGTAGGAAATAATCGCTGCCAGATCCAGAGTTTCAGCGACCTGGTGAGCTGCAGCAGTGATTGCGTCAGCGCCGGTTGCTTCTGGTTCTGTACGTTGAGCGTGGATGATGGAACGGTAGTTCTCGTCCTGCTCAACTTCCACGGCGATTTTGTCCATGGTTGTAACGGCTTCTGTCGGGAAGTCACCTGCAGCTGATTCAGCGGAAAGCATCACTGCGTCCGCACCTTCAAACACTGCATTTGCCACGTCAGAAACTTCTGCGCGGGTTGGCACAGGAGACGTGATCATGCTTTCAAGCATCTGCGTTGCAACAACTACTGGCTTACCAGCTTTGCGGCATGCGCGGATCATGCGCTTCTGAAGGCCTGGAACCTGCTCAAGTGGCATTTCAACGCCAAGGTCACCACGGGCAACCATGATTGCATCGGACAGCTCGATGATCTCAGAGAGACGATCAATTGCCTGAGGCTTCTCGATTTTTGCCAGAACGCCAACGCGGCCCTGAGTGGTGTTGCGAACTTCGATGAGGTCTTCTGGACGCTGTACGAAGGACAGTGCGACCCAGTCAACTTTTGCATCGAGAGCTGCAAGAAGATCTGCGCGGTCTTTTTCGGTCAATGCACCAACAGGGATCTCTGTATCTGGAACAGAAACGCCTTTACGGTTGGAGATCTTACCGCCCACTTCAACAGTGGTCACGCAGCGCTGTGGAGACGCTTCAGTTACACGCAGGCAAACTTTGCCATCATCTACAAGAAGGCGATGGCCAACTTCGAGGCTGCCAAGAATTTCTGGGTGTGGGAGGTATACGCGGGATGCGTCACCTGGAGCGTCGTTTGCGTCTACAACAAAGGTTGCGCCATTTTCTAGAACTGGCTTTGCGTCATCTGCGAAAGTGCCTACGCGCAGTTTAGGACCCTGCAAGTCAGCGAGAATGCCGATTGGACGGCCTACTTCTGCTTCTACTTCGCGGATGCGACCAACCAAATTGTTGAGAACTTCGTGGGAGGAATGGCTCATGTTGATGCGGAAAACATCTGCACCTGCAAGCCATAGCTTTTTGATTGCTTCTTTTTCGGAAGACGCCGGGCCGAGAGTTGCTAGAATTTTGACCCGTCTATTACGCTTCATCGTCCACCTGTTCCTTGCTCTACCGGCTCCGTCAGCTGGACCGTCCAGCTGCTTTGCTCGCCTGTATCTATTTCAAAGAAACCTGTTCGCTCATAACCGCGAGCGACACAGTCTTCTATACCGCGAATGGTGAACTTTTTTTGACGTACACACATATACGCCTTGCCATCCCATTCGCCATTTTGATCCGTTTGTACTGCGTACAAGTAATAGTAGCGTGACGCCAAATCCCCGGACACTAGTGTGTCGCAGGTGTTTTTGTCGATGGTCCACCATCCTTCGGTGATCCAATCGGCGCCATCGCGGTAGCCTATTGCGATGTTAACTGTGCTTTCGGTCTTATTGCATGCACGAAAGTCCGCTTTAGCAGAGGGGATCTGCTGAAAGCTCAGAACTCCAAAAGCAACACAGGCAAGAGCCAGTGAATTTTTCCGAAAACGGTTTATTACAGCAGATGCGAAGTCGTTTCTGGATGTTCTCATAACAGTCATATGTACAGCTACAAACGGCAGTTTAATGCGTTCAGTTGATGCCCTTGTCAACGTGGTTCAGCCCATGGCCGACGTGATTTCGAGCACGACTAAAGGGTAATACAGGTTGTTCTGAGTAAAGAACGTTGCCCCAGCTCACCATTGACCATGCAAAAACGGCAGGATGATGAATTGGCTTAAACCCGACATGTCATGCTTTGGTTGCGCCACCCTTACTCTGGATGAGTGTGGACGACCCCCGTCAACATTTGAAATATGATCCAAAAGTCGGACCTTACCTCTAGGAATCTGAATATCTTTATTGGCCTGAGTTCTACACGGAATCAAGCGAAAAGCCAAAAAACAGTGTTACCTCCCACAGTTCCTCCCTTTTTTGGCTGTGATTTTTTGAAAGATAAGACAAAGAGATAAACATCATTTCGGACAATTGTCCGGTTTGGACCGCTCAATAATGAGCATCAGGAGATTAGCAAAACTCGTATTACGTAGCGGAGCCGAAAGTTGTTTCTTGATGCTGCGACACTTTGTCGGGTTTTGATTGAGGCAAATGTTCCGCTGAATGGAAATCTCGAATTTGTTATCTTAAATTTTCGAGTGAAGACTTTTAGTTAGCAGGCTGGTTCACTGATATATTTAGATGGCGCATTTGTCGCGCAGATTTATCTTTGGACAATTGTGAGTATGTTTTGACTGCGGTATCAATGCGTACGTAGCGGCACTTATTTTTATGACAACCTGCAGGGGCCACCTGACAATGAATGTCAGATAGAGAAAACAGGCCACAATGCTTAGGTGAATTTCCGTCAGGTGAGTGCCAATAGATTGTGCGGCAATTGAGGCAACTGTTTTATATTCCCATTGAAATTCAGTTCATCCCCCAGAACCTGTAAAGGTTGCTGAAAAGAGGTCGTGAACGGTTGACCCGTGTGCTCAGTTCTGGCAGCAAGACAACAAGGTTAATGGTGTTTCGCACGAACGTAAGGTGGATTTCATATGTCAGATGCCGGTGGTGTAGCAGCAGATCAGCTGCGCGCATTTATTGAACGTATTGAACGTCTTGAAGAAGAGAAAAAAGTTATCGCGGACGACATCAAGGATGTTTATGCGGAATCTAAGGGTAACGGCTTTGACGTGAAGGTAATGCGCAAAATCGTTTCCTTGCGTAAACGCAAGCCGCATGAGCGTGAAGAAGAAGAGGCAATCCTCGATCTTTACCTGCATGCTCTCGGCATGGCAGGCCCAGTAATGGAAGACGCATAAGCGCTCCAACTGGTGAGAGCACCGCGTGTTATATGTATGCGCGAGCTGGCTCTTAGCACGAGTTCTGAAAGAGGCTCCTTACTGCGGTGAGGGGCCTTTTTTGTGTTTGTGGAGTGCTGAGAGGTGCCTGAACAGGCAGTGGTGATTGGCTTTGTTGGTATTGGCTGGGCTGGCTGAGGGCAGGAGAGTGCTTCCACGGCATTTGATGCCGTGCTGGCGAGCATTTATTATAGTGGGTGGTCTATCTGGAGGAGACTTTCATCTCGCCTGTATAGATCGAGTCCAGCCATGCAATTGCTGATCCGCGGTTGATCCGTTTGCGAATTGAGCGGTATGGCGTTTGGGTCAGAGCATCCTTTAACACCGTTGTTACAGGGCTCATCAGAACTGCCAGTTGGTTCTGGTCAGGGTGCTGCATGGTGATGGTGCGGCGGTTGCTTGCTGTCCATGTTGGATCAAGCATCAGCACTGCGTTTGCTTCTGGTGCAGAATGGAAACCTACCAACGGAGATCCATAGACTGGGGCCTTTGTCACAACAGTCTGTTGAGCTGGTTGTGATTTCGGCATTAAGTCTGGCAGGCGCTGCTCTGAGAAGAGAGCCTGTGCAGTGAGCGCAGTTTTTTTGTTGAACTTGCTCTTTTGTAGATCTGCAGTCGCGGCAGGAGAGGCGTAGGCAAGCTGTGTGCCTACAAGCGGACGCAGGCTGTCAGGTGTTTGCTCGCCAGTTGCTGCAATGATCGCTGCAATGCCGTCCTTTGGTGTTTCCACTTTTTGCGGAATGACTTGAGCGCGCTTCGGCGTTGCAGGGGTGGCCGCCGGCAAAGCGGCGACCTGAAGGATTTGTTGTGGTTTTATGCGCGGGCGAGCGGAGGCAAACAGATTGAGATTCTGTTCGGCTGGTGCAGGCGTTGCTTCGCTCTCTTCTTGCGGCTTTGCATATGGTTTTGCTGAAGCCAAAATCGATGGCGATGCCGCCCCAGGAACCGGGCTCGCTGCTGGCTGAGTTGCCAGCAACGCCACTTTTGGCTGCGGAATAGCGTTAAACTCGGTTTCTACCCGGCGACTTGGATCTGGCTCACGCACTTTTGGTGCTTTTGGTGCTTTTGTTGCCGGAGTTGGTGCCGGTTTGCTTCCTTCGTTGTTGCCTGAATTGCTAAACAGGCGGGAGAAGAAGCTTCCACCACTGTTGGACGAGCTTGCCCGGGCACTTGCTTTTGATGATGAGGTGGAACGACTTGCGACACTGGTTGAGCGGCCTGAATCTTTCCGTTTTACAGCAGCAAGCGTCTGCTTGTAACGCGCCATTGGTTTTCCATCGGAAGGGACGTGAATGGTGTCACCTTTTGGAAATACCTTTGCCAATTGAGAGCGGCTCATGCGTGGCCAATGGCGTACAGAGCCGGTGTCCATGTGAACAAACGGCGTGTTTGAGCGAGGATAGTAGCCAACGCCGCCAACATGCTGGCGCAGACCAAGCGCGCGCAGTTTGGCTGTGCTTACACCGGGAATGAAGAAGTCCATTGCGCGGCCTCTGGTGTGCTGGCTGTTTTTAGCCACACCGCTGGAGCGCTTACGGAGCATGTTGTTGGTTTTAGGCGACCGATAAGCGGAGACAACATGGATGTACTTGCTTGTGCCTGCTTTCTGGTAAACTTCCCAGATGAGGTCAAACAGTTCAGGATCCATTTTCGTTGGCTCTTTTTGGCGCCAATCCCGAAGGAAATTGTTGAGCTTGCGAAGGCCTTCTTTGTCGTAGCGGCCATTCCGCTTGAAGGTGATTTCCGCCCGCTCTTTCGTGTGGGTGAAGTACAGCTTGAGCGTGCGTGTGCTCGCACTGGCCGAAGCAATTGAGGTGAGGAAGAACGCACAAAGAACCGCTGCGACCAGCATTGAAATGCCAGGCAGACGTTTACCAAAGTCCGAGCGCCCGAATGCAATCATGTCACGCAATTGAATCTCGCTTTCGCGTTATCGGCTAAAACCTTACCCCAGAGCCCCACCTCTTTATCTAGTGCGGACAAGGTTAATGAGCCTTTACTTTAGTTACAATTAACGCGAACTAGTGACTTCACGGCAACAATCCAAGTTTTTTGCCAGAATCCGCTATTTACATGCGACAAATGCGCGCGAATCCGCACGCATAAGTCGTCATGTTATTGTGGATACATGTGGATAGTGACAATTTTAAAGATTCAGAGCGTCGATCGTTGCCTGATTATGTCCGTAAATATCCGGACGTCTTTGCAGCTTTCCAGCTTCATCCACAAATGCGGTGAAGTAGGAGATATGCACCGGGATATCCCTCTGCAGATTCACTTGGGTCTGCTTCTTGCCGACAAGTGAGCGGATGTAATTACCCGTCATCGTGTTTTGCGTGGCCATCAAGGCGTCGGCAAATTCAAACGGGTTTTGCACGCGGACACAGCCGTGTGAAAAGGCGCGCTCAGACCGATTGAATAGCGATTTGGACGGTGTGTCGTGCAAGTATACGTTGTGTTTGTTCGGGAACATGAACTTGATTTTGCCAAGTGCATTGCCGCGGCCCGGACGCTGACGAATGCGGATCTGCTTGAAGGTTACAGCATCCCAGTTCACACGGCGAGGATCAACGATCTTGCCGCCGTATACGATCTCGTAGTTGCCCTTTTGCAGGTAGCTTTGTGGGTTGCTTGCGCGCAGTTCCGGCAAAAGCTCTTTTGATGCGATGGAATATGGGACATTCCAGTATGGATTTACGATCACATGCTGCATCTTGTCTGAAAAGACCGGTGTCTTGTTGGAGCGTTTGCCAACAACGACGCGGGTTTCATAAAGAACAAAGCCATCCATGTTCAAACGAACCATGAACTCTGGAATATTTACGCGCAGATGGGTTTCGCCCAGCTCTCGCGGCATCCAGCGCCAGCGTTCCATGTTTGCAATCACGTCATTGATTGGGTCACCGCTAACGCGCCCATTGAGGGCAAGCAATGTGCGTGGGCCAACTGCGCCATCTGGATGCAGGCCGTTTGCAGCCTGAAATGCCTCAACAGCATAGGCCAGATCCTGCGTGTAGACGTTCATCTGAGATTCAACTGCTGGAACACTCAGGCGCCCACGAAGAACGGCAACGCGGGAGCTTTTTACTCCAACTTTCAGGACTTTGCCGGCTGGAATGACAACCTGCTCTTCGAGGCTGCCATTTTCAGTATGTTCTCTTAGTTCAGCAAGCTGCTTCTTCAGCGCTTTGTATTCTGCATGCGGAGGATTGAAAGCCGCTAGAGTTTTGGCTGGAGCAACCGAGTGCGCTATGGATGTCAGCGCTTCAATCGGGTCTGGCCTTTCTGGGCGAAGGGTAATGTCCTCTGAAATTGCATAGGGGCTGACGCGGCCTGCCTGGGCATCCTCTGCGTACTTGAGGATAGAATGGGTCAGCTCAAGCTCTGCTGCTGCAATTTGCTCTGGGGTTGCTTTGCCATCTGCATTAAAGCCTGCTGCTGGCACCGGGTAGTCGGCGACGTGCAGGCCTTCTTTTTCGGCTGATTGCAACGTTTCCATAACGGACAATGCGCTGGTGGAGAGCTTGCCTTTCAGGATCCAGGCGGGCTGGAAGCTTCTGTTTTCGTAGAACAGTTTTGCGGCTGCTGCTTCGCGTTTTGCATGGAAGTTCTGGCGGCGGTGCTTTTTGCTAAGTGCCTGCTGAATTTCCTGCGCAACAGGATTTGACTGAGCGAGGTTTACTTGCTCGAGCTGCTCGTCAAAATTGTCAGGAATTGCGGCTTGCGCAGAATACATAGTTGACGAAAGCGCAATAACTGCCCCTGCGAGCAATGATGATGTGCTCGTTCTACCAAACATTTATGACTACCCACCTGATAACTCTTTGATATTTATGGACACAAGAAGAATGCCCTAAGAATTAAGAGTATTGTTTTGCCCAAACTTATATTTATTACGCATATACACTAATGCGTTTTGAGATAGCACGACAGCGTGATGTTTTAAATTCAAGGATCAGTGATATGAACTTAAACCCACGGTTTTTTGTTAGTCGCTATGCTTTATCGATTTATTGAGATGCACGCGTGCCTGTGGCTTGCGCGAGGCTTACTCACTCGCTTCCAACCATCCTGCAAACTGAGCTTTAGTGCGCAGTTTTGCTTTCCGGAGTTTCTTCCAGACCATATTCCTTCAGCTTGCGATATAGCGTAGAGCGCCCGATGCCCAAACGCTTGGCAACCTCGGTCATGCGGCCTCCGTAATGGGAGATCGCTGTCCGGATCATTTCCTCTTCAACACTGATGAGCGTACGCACGTGGCCTTCGCCATCGAGTGATCGCATATATCCAAAGGGAGGTTGCTCCGCGTCGAAGGCTGAAACGGCCTCGACCTGAAGAAATCGTTCGTCCTGCTGTTCCTCCCATTTACTCGCTACACTTAGGGATGAAGAATAGACGTCAGCTTGCGGTTCTTTGTTTCCGGCAGGCGGTGCTGCCGCGTAACTCATTGGCGTATCAGTCGCTTGAGCTATTTGCGGGAAGTCATCGCATGTCAGGCTTGGACCATCGCACAGGACAACGGCGCGGAATACTGCGTTTTCAAGTTGGCGAATGTTGCCAGGCCAGTCATAACTCTTAAGCATATTGACCGTGTTAGAAGTGATGCCCGTGACTTGAGGTTTGCTTTCTTCTGCAGCAAAACGCGCTAGGAAATGGCGAGTAAGCTCAGGAATATCCTCACTACGATCTCGTAGCGGTGGGATCCAGATTGGGAAGACGTTGAGGCGATAATATAGATCTTCCCGGAACTTACCTTCTTTCACCTGATCGATCAGACGACGGTTGGTTGCCGAGATCAGGCGGAAATCTACTTTTATCGGCTTGCGTGCACCAACTGGGTCGACTTCACCCTCTTGCAAAGCGCGCAGGAGTTTTACCTGTACTTCCAGTGGGAGCTCGCCGACTTCGTCTAAGAAAAGAGTCCCGCCGCTGGCTTCCTGAAACTTGCCCATGTGTTTATCGACAGCGCCGGTGAATGCACCTTTCTCGTGACCAAAGAGAATAGATTCCACCAGATGGTCCGGAATAGCGCCGCAGTTTACGGTGACAAATGGCTTGGACCGGCGCTCGCTGGAGCCTTGAATAGCGCGCGCGATCAGTTCTTTACCAACTCCAGACTCGCCTTCTATGAGGATCGGAATGTTGGAGGAGGCAGCTCTTTCGCCCAACCGCAGGACACGATTCATCGGCTCGGACCGTGTGACGATATTATCGAAGGTTAGAGTGCCTTCTGTGTGCTTGCGGATGCGGGTGAGTTCACCTTCCAGCGTAGCAACTTTGAGAAGGTTGGTGATGGACACCTGCAAGCGCTCAGGGCGGCTTGGCTTTACAACGAAATCCTGTGCACCAGCGCGCATTGCTTCGATAACAGTTTCGATGCTGCCATTAGCCGTCTGAACAATGACAGGTACTGCATTTTTGGCGGCGCGTGTTTCTTTCAGGACCTGAAAGCCGTCTACTTTTGGCATCATCAGATCAAGGATGACCAGATCGATTTCTGTTTGGGCAGTTCCTGTAAGGATTTCCAGCGCTTGGCGACCATCGACACAGCTTTTAGAGCGGTACCCGAAACGCTTTACGGCTTCTTCCAGCAAGCGTCGTTGTACCGGATCGTCATCTACGATCAAAATGCGCTGTGCCATGGGAAATCCCTTCAAATCGATTGGGCAGTAATGCATAGTGTGCCAATTCAGGTCATCCTGCACCTAATTTGGTAAACAAATTGCCCACTTCATTTTGGGGATCTTGTTAAAAGACGCCATTGCATGTGTAAGGATTGGACGCATATTAAAACAGTGTACTGCAGAACTTGTTTTGCAGACCTCAGGTTTCTTTTCTGGCGCAATGCCATCCCATAATCGGACGCTCATATGACACTCAAGCACGTCACTCCATTTTCCATCACCTATCAAAGCGCTGATGCAGCCACGGCAGGTTCTGCCCTTGGTGAACTGCCGGAGTGGGACCTTTCAGTTTTTTACAGCTCTATTGATGATCCTGCGATTGATCAGGATATGGTGCGTGCAAAAGAACTGGCAGAGCAGTTTGAAGCAGACTGCAAAGGCAAGCTTGCTGAAATTGCAGCACGCTCTGGCGATGAGCTCGCTGAAATTGTGCGTCGTTATGAGGAACTTGAAGATCTGATGGGGCGTATCGGCTCTTTTGCCGGTCTGGCTTACACCAGCATCACAACAGATCCAGCTCGTCAGAAGTTTTATGGCGATGTGCAGGAAAAGCTGACGACTGCTAGTCTTCACATGCTGTTCTTCTCACTTGAGATGAACAAGATTGAAGATGAGGTTCTGGAAAAAGCGCTGAACTCCGAAAAGCTGGCGTATTACCGCCCTTGGCTGGAAGACCTGCGCAAAGAACGCCCGCATGAACGCAGCGAGGAAATTGAACAGCTGTTTCATGAGAAGCACGTGACCGGCGCTGCAGCATGGAACAGGTTGTTTGATGAGACAATCTCTGGTTCTCGTTATGAGATTGATGGTGAAGAGCTTTCCATTGAGCAGACATTGAACTTGCTGCAAGGACCTGATGGGGACATGCGCAAGAAGGCTGCTGAATCGCTTGCGAAAACCTTCGGTAAAAATCTGAGCATCTTTACGCTGATCATGAACACACTGGCGAAAGATAAAGATACTTACGACCGCTGGCATAACTTTGATGATATTGCTGACAGCCGTCATCTCGCCAACCGTGTTGAACGCGAGGTTGTTGATGCGCTGGTTGATGCGGTCCGTGCTGCTTATCCGCGTTTGTCGCACCGTTATTATGCGATGAAAGCCAAGTGGCTTGGCGTTGAGAAGATGAATTTCTGGGATCGTAACGCCCCGCTGCCACAGGCTGATACGCGCGATATTCCGTGGAATGAAGCAAAAGGCACCGTTCTGGATGCTTATGCGAAATTCTCGCCAGAGCTTTCTGGAATTGCAGAGCAGTTCTTCGATAAGAATTGGATCGATGCTGCTGCTCGCCCAGGTAAGTCACCGGGTGCTTTCTCTCACCCAACTGTGCCAAGTGCCCATCCGTTTGTGTTGATCAATTATCAGGGCAAAATCCGCGATGTGATGACGCTGGCGCATGAGCTTGGTCATGGCGTGCATCAGGTTCTTGCTGCACCAAACGGCGCGCTGATGGCACCGACACCGCTGACCTTGGCTGAAACCGCCTCTGTGTTTGGTGAGATGCTGACCTTCAAGGATCTGCTTGCGAAGGCAGAGACGCCTGAAAAGCGTCAGATCATGCTGGCTGCCAAAGTGGAAGATATGCTGAACACTGTTGTGCGTCAGATCGCCTTTTATACTTTCGAGCGTCAGGTACATGAGCTGCGTAAGGAAGGAGAGCTGACTGCTGAGCAGATTTCGGCAATCTGGATGGGCGTTCAGGAAGAAAGCCTCGGTGAGGCGATTGACCTGGAAGGCGGCTATGAGAACTTCTGGACCTACATTCCGCACTTCATCCATTCGCCATTCTATGTTTACGCCTATGCGTTCGGTGATTGCCTCGTGAACTCGCTCTATGCGGTTTACGAAGAAGCTGAGGATGGCTTCCAGCAGAAGTATTTCGACCTGCTGAAAGCGGGCGGTACCAAGCACCATAGCGAGCTGCTCGCTCCATTTGGTCTGGACGCAACCGACCCTGCCTTCTGGCAGAAAGGCTTGGCTGTGATTGAGCGGTTCATTGATGAGCTGGAAGAGATGGATTAGGCGTAAGCTAAACTGACTTTGATGTTTTTAAGAGGCGGGGGCGTTTGCTCTCGCCTTTTTTGTTGTGTGTCGGTGCACGAGTTTCCCCAAGCTTACTTAGGTATTCAGTCAGATCTCATAGGCGCTGTCGCTCAATGTTTGGTTTTAGACTGATGCTTTAATATGGGTGAGTGGAGCGGGATCATGCGCATAAATATTGCAATGCTGGTAGCTGCATTCACCCTGAGTGCTTGTGGGTCGTATAAACCCACCAGTAATCAATCGCATCTAGATAAGTTCCCGATAGATAAGACTAAGAATTATTTGATTTGGCGCTATGGCAGTGTTGAATCAGATCTGACTTCGGTTTTCTGCAAGGTGAACGCTTCGGGTGAGGTTGACGATTGTGAAGACAAAGAAGCAAGCAACAAAAATAGGCTGACCTTTGAGGCGTTTGAAGGACTATTTGGGTCTTATCGGGTCACTTTCAAGCATGATGACGAATACTTCTTGATGACTTACGCCGTGTCTGCGCGCTCTGGCAAATATGCGTTTGTCACTGGAGACTCTGGTCAACGAAGTCGTATTTTCAAGGTTGGTGACGCGACATTTGTAAGCAATTTCAAACCTGGCACCGTGACAGTTATTCCCTACGGGTGGGAGCATCGGCGGAGCGCATCTGACCTGAAACGCGCTGTCGAAGCGAGCTTGAAACAAGCTTTCGGCGAAAGAGCGAGTGGGCTTGATGTGCAGGTTGCTCGCAAAGTTCCAATCGATTGTACCGAAACTAGTAGTGGTTTCTGGGAGGGGACTGAAACCAAGTGCAAGTTGAAGTGATTTTTGCGATCTGATCGTTCGTTGCTTGGGGAGGCTTTATGAGACTTAAAAGGATACCATTACTTCTGACGGTGATTATGCCTCTAGGTGCTTGCGGCGGCGGCTTTGATGCTGAAGACGTGGCTTCGGAGACCGACTTGCGGAACTGGGCGGTTTTCGAAAAGGCCTGTATTTCGTCAAGCGCGAAGGGACGAGATAAGTATCTCAAGGCTGAAGGATGGAAAGTGGTTTCCTCTTCAGGGCGTGATCTCCCGTTGGTCTCGATTGCTGAGAGCCGGAATTTTAGTCACAAGACTACGAAAGCGTATCGCTCTCGAAATGGCGATAGTGTGCTTGTTCTTGGAGAGTATAAGTCAGCAGATGCAACTGAGGCTTCTCCAACATGTTATTTTGCTACGAGTATGAAATACGGATCTGCCAAGTTTTTCGACGATAAAATTAAAAGCTATGTCTTTGATGGTTACAAAAAAGATGCGGGTTCTTTCTCAAAGAGTGTGAGGATTTCCGGAGGTGTCAAGCGCACCAGCTGGATCAATGAGTTAGAAACAGCCTCCGATGGAAAGCAATCATTTGATGTCGCTGGAGTGAGCTTTATTTCTGGCGACCATGGGAAATTGGCACCTTCACTTGTTTTGCGCGTGAATAAGTAACTGAGTGTACTTGAAATTGTTTGGCGAGAGCGCGCGACTCTCGCAACATTGATCTACTGTTGAACGTCGGCTCTGCCGCGGACGGACATCATGGTGCCAGATAGGGTGGCAACTTTCTTTTCACTGCCGTCCTTAATTGCATAGGCGGTGGCGTTGACGAAGGTGATTGTGCGGCCTGGTTTTTCTACTTTTGCTCTGAAGATGAAATGGTCTCCCGCAGCTGGGTTCATCAGGTTGGTTTTGAGTTCGATAGTAAGTACAGCAGCGTCTTCGTCCATCAGTGAGAAGGCTGCGTATCCGGCTGCGCTGTCGAGGGCAGTGGTGACGATGCCGGCGTGGAGAAAACCGTGTTGCTGGGTAAAATCCTTGTTGTACGGCATGGTCAGCTCGACGATACCGGGTTCTACTTTGGCGATTTTAATACCCAATGAAGCCATGGCTGGCTGACGGGCAAAGCTGTCTCGTACTTTCTTCTCATAACCTGCAAATCGAGGCGTAAACTCACTCATATTATCTCCGAAAATGTCTATCTGAATCTGTTAGGTGGCAACTATGCCAAGTCTTAGTGCGGGATGGCTCTTATAGTCTTGAAGGAAACGGACAGTTTCAGTCTTGCGCCAGGTTTGTCGGAACTGGGCTGGTGTATGGCCGGTCATTTCGCGGAAGTCCCGACTGAGATGAGCCTGATCAGCAAACTTGTGATCGTAGGCAATATCAGTGAGTGAGGTGTTGGTTCTGGTGATATCAGAGAGAGCCTCGTGAAACCGATTGAGCCCCGCGAACGGCTTGGGGGATAGCCCCATATGCGCCTTGAAATGTCGGCGCGCTGTCCGTTCTGACCTCTTGTCAGGCCGATCATCAGCATATTGTGGCAAACTGTTATCGGGTACGGACGAGATCAAGAGGTCGCATATTTCGATAAGGGTTTGATGGATGCCCTCGATACTTAACCGAGCCAGAGTATGTTGCTGGAGAACGGCTGCGATTTGCTCTTGCATACGGTATGATGGATGCTGAATGGTTTTGGGTGGCAAGTGCTTAAACCTCATCCCCCATATGGTGCCGATGACCGGATGTTTCTTAGGTGAAGCTGTCAGTTTGGGAGGCATGTATTTCGGCTTGAATGGGGTGTCTGAATGGTCTGCGTGATGTTCGAACCGCAACGAAGCATAGGGGGAGGCGAAGTTGCCTTTGCTTTGGGCCGAGAGCGTTCCATCGTCGCGGAGGAAGAATGTACTTTCAATGAAATGCGTTTGCCTGTTCGGGGTGTTGAACTCCAGGTAACAGGCTTTGGTATTGGCTAATTCACTTGAAGGCACAGTCACTCACAAATCTCACTGGATTACTGAGAGGAGTGTAGAGGGAACTGAGTAGCTTACTGAAGCTCAACGTTTGTCGGAGTTATAATATGACTTTGCTGGCTCTCTTGTTTGCTGCTGGTCCTTTGCCCACTAGCGGTGTTGGTCTATCAGAATAGGGTTTCCATCCGGATCAATTACAGTGAAGCTTGCCGGACCTGATGTGGTCTCGTCTGCTTCTTGTCCGTGAACTTCAATACCATCAGTTTTCAAGCGCTTTTGGAGCTCTCTCACATCGATGAACTTATCAAGGGCTAGTGCTTCCTGATCCCATCCTGGATTGAAGGTGAGCATGTTCTTTTCAAACATTCCCTGAAACAACCCGATGATAGTCACGCCATTCTTCATGATCGCCCAGCCATCTGTGCCATCACAACCAGGATCGCATGCGAAGCCGAGCTTTTGATAGAACGAGATTGATGCTTTGATGTCCTTAACCGTCAGGCTGATTGAAAATGCACCCAATTGCATGTGACTTCCCCCTCAAGAACCACTTTGAAACGTCTTGGATGCTCAGCATAAGGGAAGTTTTGCAGAGCTCAAGTTGGTCATGAACCACGATGCAACAGATACTACCAAGGGGGATTTCCGGCTTGGATTTGATTGTGTTTGGTTGCAGACAAGTTGACTGAAAAGTGCAGGTTCTTTTTTCGGGTGATGAAGAAATATTCATAGTGCGCATAGCAACGTTGAATTCTCTAAAAAACGCGTTTTTTCGGCATTACCGGAGCTTTCTGGCATTGTTCTAGAGAGCCTGTCCTGCTACATCCTGCGACAGAATTGTAACGCATACGAGGACTGGCATGATCCCGCGCTATTCGCGTCCTGACATGGTCGCTATTTGGTCTCCTGAAACGAAATTCCGCATCTGGTTTGAGATTGAAGCTCATGCCTGTGATGCATTGGCAGAACTGGGTGTAATCCCAAAAGAATCTGCTGAGAAGATCTGGGAGAAGGGTGGTCCAGCTACCTTCGACATTGCGCGGATTGATGAGATCGAGCGTGAAACCAAGCACGATGTGATTGCGTTCCTGACGCATCTTGCTGAAATTGTTGGTCCGGAAGCACGCTTCGTGCACCAGGGCATGACCTCTTCTGACGTTCTGGACACCTGTTTCAACGTTCAGCTGGTTCGCGCTGCAGACCTTCTGCTGGCTGATATGGACAAGCTGCTGGCTGCTTTGAAGCGCCGTGCTTACGAGCACAAAGACACAGTGACCATCGGTCGTTCCCACGGCATTCATGCTGAGCCAGTGACCTTTGGTCTGAAAATGGCACAGGCTTATGCTGAGTTTGATCGCTGTAAGAAGCGTCTTGAGCTGGCTCGCGAAGAGATCGCAACCTGTGCGATCTCCGGTGCTGTTGGTACCTTTGCAAACATCGACCCGCGTGTTGAAGAGCATGTTGCTGAGAAGTTGGGGTTGGGTGCTGAGCCTGTTTCCACTCAGGTTATTCCACGTGACCGTCATGCCATGTTCTTCGCGGTTTTGGGTGTGATTGCATCCTCTATCGAACGTCTTTCTACAGAAGTACGTCATCTGCAGCGCACGGAAGTTCTGGAAGCTGAGGAGTTCTTCTCCAAAGGCCAGAAGGGCTCTTCTGCGATGCCGCATAAGCGGAACCCTGTGCTGACTGAGAATCTGACCGGTCTTGCTCGTATGGTTCGTTCTTATGCATTGCCTGCGATGGAGAACGTTGCACTGTGGCATGAGCGCGATATCTCGCACTCTTCCGTTGAGCGTATGATCGGTCCTGATGCGACTGTAACACTGGACTTTGCGCTGGCTCGTTTGACCAACGTGATGGAAAATCTAGTGGTTTACCCAGAGCGTATGATGGGTAACATGGATCGCCTTGGTGGTCTGGTGCACTCTCAGCGTATTTTGCTGGCACTGACACAGGCTGGTGCATCTCGCGAAGATAGCTACCGCCTTGTTCAGCGTAATGCGATGAAGGTTTGGGACAGCTACCAGGTTTCTGGTGATGCGAAGGTGGACTTCCTGACGGAACTGCTAGCGGATGAAGACGTTCGCAAGCATCTTTCTGAAGAGCAAATTCGTGAACGCTTTGACCTTGGTTACCACACCAAGAATGTAGATGTGATCTTTAAGCGGGTGTTTGGCGAAGCCTAAGCAACCCGTACACAGCAGTGGAGGGGAAGATGAAGCTTTATGGTCTACGGATTTTCGTGAGTGATATCGAAAAGGCCAGGGAGTTTTATGCCGAAACGCTCGGTCTTCCTCTTAGCTGGGATATGCCAGAGCTTGGCGCGTTTGGTGCCAAGCTCGACAACGCAGAGCTCATTATTGAGCAAGCGCATAACGAGGAAGACCAAGAATACATTGGTCGCTTTCTCGGAGCATCCCTTCAGGTTGATGACATTGTCGATACTTATGAGCGCCTTTGTGAGAAAGGCGTTGCCTTTACCAGTCCGCCTGAAAAGCAGGTGTGGGGCGGAGTTCTTGCACATTTTCATGATCCGTTTGGCAATGTTTTGACACTGCTGGGCGAACCTCGCTGACAACATGGTCCTTCTTAGTTTTAATAGGGCTGATGTCGATCAGGAGTCATTGCTATGAGAATTGCGGTTATCTCGGACATTCACGGTAACCTGCCTGCTCTGGAAGCTGTTCATCGCGACATAAAGCGGAAGTCACCGGATCTGGTATTTAATCTGGGTGATTGTGTTTCGGGGCCGTTGTGGCCAGAAGAAACAGCTCAGTACCTCATCGCAGAAAACTGGCTCACTGTACGTGGGAACCATGACCGGCATTTGGTGGACCATGTCCAATCCAAGATGGGTCCTAGCGATGCACATGCTTATTCTCTGCTTTCTGATGAATCCAAGGCATGGTTGAAGCAACTGCCAACGCAAATGGAACATGTAGAGAATGTGTTTCTGTGCCATGGTACGCCATCAGCGGATCATGTTTATCTCACTGAAGAGCTTTGTGGGGATCACACCAGAATTGCATCACCGGAGTATGCGTTAGAGCATATTGGCGATGTCTCGTCACCGCTGGTCGTTTGTGGGCACTCCCACATTCCCCGGGTCATCTGGTTAGAGACAACCGGACAAATCGTGATGAATGCAGGCAGTGTTGGGCTGCCAGCCTATGATGATGACAAGCCTCATGCACATACGATGGAAGTTGGAAGTCCTCATGCGCGGTACATGATTGTGACCCGGGTTGGGACACGGTGGTCCTTTGAAGAGCGAATGGTGAACTACGATTGGGACCATGCCAGTAGAAAAGCTGCGCGTAATCAGCGTGGAGATTGGGCTGGCGCTTTGAAAACTGGGTATTTTCGTCCTATTAAGCTGCCAGACTTTTTAGCACGACCACGTATTGAGGAACCTTATGAAGATTTCTGAGGCGGACATTCTCATTGTCCCCGGCCTACATGGCTCCGACGCAAACCACTGGCAAAGCCGTTGGGAAACAAAATTCTCCACTGGTCGGCGTGTTGAGCAGAGCAGTTGGAGCAAGCCAGACCTTGAGGAATGGGTGAATGCCGTTGTGAAGGCGGTCGAAGAAGCCACGCGTCCGGTGGTGCTTGTTGCGCACTCTGCTGGTGTTGCTGCAGTGATTCACGCTGCACCTCGTATCAAGAATTGGGTGAAGGGTGCTTATCTGGTTGCGCCTGCAGATGTGGATGATACCTCATGTGTTCCGTCGGAATTGCATAGCTTTGGTCCGTTTCCAACTTCCCCACTGCCGTTCCATGCTAAGGTTGTGGCGAGCCGCAATGATCCTTATTGCACCTTCGAGCGTGCTGAGCAGCTTGCCAAGCTCTGGAATGCACGTTTGCAGGATGCTGGTGAAAGTGGCCATATCAATTCTGAGAGCGGTCAGGGGCCGTGGCCAGAAGGCATTATTTCTTTTGCTCATTTCATGAAAGAGCTCGGGTAATCCGTATAGGTTGAAGAACGTCCTCCTTCCGGTGCATGTTTTGTATGGGGAGGGCGTTTTATGTCGCGATTTGCACATACACCTTATGATGGCTCTAAGAGACCGTTTACCGTTGGGCTTGAGCGTCTTGATTTGAGAGAGTGGATTGAGCCCGATGAGTTTTTAATTGCCCATCTTGATGAAAAAGAGCGACTGATTGCAGATCCTAAGAGGTTTGTGTTTGCGGCAGAAGCGGATACTGAAGCAGCTCAGCGCGAAGTAGCAGATCTTCTTGCTGTCCATCTGCCTGATCAATTTCCCAGTATGTATGAGCTTCACTCGGATAACTCTCTTCGCGTGAAGAATGCGGGGAAGCGTGTTGAGCTATCGTTTTGTGCTGAACCGCCACTACTAACTATCTCCCGTGTTGTTCAGGAAGATCTGGTGCTGATGCGTAAAGGCGATGACGGGTATAGGCTTGTTGCAGCAAGCCTTTGTTTCCCTTCCAGTTGGTCTTTGGTGGAAAAGTTCGGCGGCTCAATGAGTGCAATCCATGAAGGGGTACCGGATTTCAATGGACATCGCATGGGACACATGGTTCAGCGGATTTTTGAAAGGTTGGAGGCAGATAAGCCCGTTTGGCGACTGAATTGGTCTCTGTATACGGACGCTGAGCTTCATCATCCGATTTCGGGTTTGTGCGGTGATGTTCTTTGTGAGGCTGATCAGGCATTTGAGCAGCTTTATGTTCGCGTTGAGAAGCAGACATTGCGACGTCTGCCAAACAGTGGAGATATCCTCTTCACTATCAGGGTTCATCATGATCCCGTTCATGGCTTGTTAGAGCATCCGGATGGTGATCAACTAGCCCAAGGCCTAAAGACACAGTTGCTTGAGTTAACTGATGAGCAGTTGGACTACAAAGGCATCAAAGCGCACGCATCAACTATCGCGCGAGCGCTTGATATGATTGCTGAGGAACGTGTTTAGGAAGGCTGAGACGCTGGTAGGTAATGACTTGGTGTGTGGCCTGTTAGTTTCTTGAAGGCGTTGTTGAAATGGGATTGGTCGAAGTAGCCGAGGGAGTGGGCCAAGTCTGTTAGGTTGAGGTCTTGTCCGTTGTTGATCGCATCAACCGCGGCCAGCATGCGGTAGCGTTCGATCACCCATTTGGGATTAACGCCGACGTGGCTTTGAAAGAGGCGTTGGATTGTTCTTGGCTGGAAACCTGAGATCCCGGAAAGATCTTTCAGATTGCTAATTTCGTCTGTTGTCGCGATGAGGTCTACGAGTGCACCGGCATCCTTCGCCTTAGAAGTTGAGGGATGTTTATGTGAAATCAGAAGGGCGTCCATCTGGATCGCGAATGCTGCTGTGTCATCAGCAGATTTTAGCTTAGCTACCAGTTGCTGCTCGGAAATACTGAGGAACGGTTCAATATTTTCGTGAGTGTTGAGGAGCGAGGATGGGTTGTATCGGAAGAAATCTGCAAAGGCTCCTGGGCGAAACTTTACCCCAAATACGCGGCCTCTCTGTTGCAAGGTGTAATGGAAAACGCCTGTGTTAATGCCGAACACGCCTGTCGTCTGCAATGTGTCGATGACAATGTGTTGGGATGGGTGGGGCAGGTTAGCTTGCTTATATGGAGGCTTGCCGCGAAGATCCCATGTGATCAGCCAATAGAACTCGATGGCTTCCTGTAATGGTTCAGCTGGAGTGAGCCAGTCCAGATTGAAGTGTTTGAGGCTGCGCTGCTGGTCTAGCAAGCCGCTGATCTGGTTTGAGGTGTCATCCTGATTTGGCATAGGCATAAAAGATAGCAGCTGTCGCGCTTTTACAAGCCCTTCTGGTTGTGACGCAGTAGGTGTTCGGCTCCCAAAGCAAGGAGCTGATAATGGCAAAGATTAAATGCACCTACAAAGTTGAAGAATGGAAAGAGGAGATTGCAGAAGCGCTTTCTATGACGAGCAAGTTTGCATCAGTTCGCGCTCATGGACCCCTCAGCGGAGAAATCGTTGGGCAGGTAAACATGTTTTATCTTTTGGCCTATGTAACTGAGAAAGAGGGCAAATACTCGGGATACACGCAGATTTCAGGTCGATATGGATTGCGTGAAGGCACGTTCCTTGTTGAGGAGAGCGGGGTGTTTGATGCGGAGACTGTTCGCTCTTCGATGACTGTGGTGCCCGGCTCCGGGACTGGAGGATTTGAGAGTGTTTTTGGTCGGGGCGAGTATGTTGCTTCGCATGGCAATGCTGTTGAAAGCCTGCTTGAATTGGAGTTTGTGGAGAGAGTTGAGCAAGCCTGAGCAAATATGTGATTAGGTAATTTCTAAAAGTGCCCTTGGGTTCTCTGCGTTTTCTGCTAGGTTTTGCAGTGCACTATATATTGCAATAAGAGTGTGAGACGCAGGAACCCCATATGCCTTCATCTCGTGATCGGGAAGCAAACAGAATGACCGCCCGTCTTGGCCGCTATGCCAAGGTTGGTGGAAATATGAGTGGCATCGCAGCCAAGCTTGCAGCAGGTAAGCTGTTTGGTTGGGATCAAGACCCTGCGAAGAATGCGGCTTCCATCGCAGAATCTCTTGGTGAACTCAAAGGGCCACTGATGAAGGTGGCGCAACTTCTTTCGACGATTCCTGATGCTGTGCCTCCCGAATATGCAGCAGAACTGGCAAGCCTTCAGGCGAATGCACCTCCTATGGGGTGGGCTTTTGTGAAGCGGCGCATGCGGGCTGAGCTTGGTCCAGGTTGGCAAGGCAAGTTTGATAAGTTTGAGAAGGAGCCTGCAGCAGCGGCTTCTCTTGGTCAGGTTCACAGAGCTTATGATCAGGATGGGGCAATGCTGGCCTGTAAGCTGCAATATCCGGATATGGATAGTGCGGTTGAAGCTGACCTGAACCAATTTGACATGCTGCTTGCTCTGCATCGGCGTTTCAGGCCTGCGATTGAGACTTCTGAGATTGCAAAGGAAGTTGGTGACCGACTGCGGGAAGAGCTGGATTATCGCCGGGAAGCTCGGCATTCCAAGCTTTACGCCAATGTTTTTGCTGCAGATGAGCAGATCCGGATCCCAGACGTGTTTGAAAGTCTGTCAACACGGCGCTTGCTTTCCATGAGTTGGCTGGAAGGGCGTCCGCTTCTGGCCTATCGACAAGAAAAGCTGGAGGCGCGTAACAAGATTGCGCAAGTGATGTTTAAGGCGTGGTGGCATCCGTTTGCGCATTATGGTGTGATCCATGGCGATCCCCATCTTGGGAACTACACGATCTTTGAGGATGGCGCGGAGCCAGCTGGTGTGAATTTGCTGGATTACGGGTGTGTGCGTATCTTCCCGCCTGATTTTGTGCAAGGCGTGGTGGATCTGTATCATGGTCTGCTCGAAGATGATCAGGATCGTGTTGTCGCTGCTTATGAGACTTGGGGTTTTGATGGGCTGACGACCGAGCTTATTGAGACCTTGAATATTTGGGCGAGTTTCATTTTTGGCCCGTTGCTCAGTGATCGGGTGCGCTCGATTGCTGATGGGGTTTCTCCAGCAGCTTATGGACGGCAGGAAGCGTTTCGGGTGCATCAGTCTCTCAAAGAGCTGGGGCCAGTGAAAATACCTCGGTACTTTGTTTTTATGGACCGGGCAGCAATTGGGCTTGGATCTGTTTTCCTTCACTTGCGAGCTGAGCTTAACTTCCATCAACTGTTTAATGAGCAGATTGATGGGTTTGAGCTGGATACGTTGAACGCCCATCAAAAGCACCAACTGGACTTATGTGGTTTGTCTAGTGAGGATTGAGGCACATACTCGGGCCGTTGGAATTTTCCCCGGAACCTGGGTTATCTCCTGAGTGGTTCTTTAGGGAAGTTGCGTCACCGGACCATGTGGTGTTAAAGACTGATATTAGGAAAACTACTTGTTTCGAGGGGGAAGCATGGCTGACGGGAGCGCGTCTGTTATGGACTATAAGGAACACGAGAAGACTTACAAGAACTTCATCAACTTCTCAAAGGTTGGAATTCTTGCAGCTCTCACATTTGTACTCGTTATTGCAATGATTGGATTTGGTGGTACTGCCGGGACGGTTTGGGCAAGCATCACCACAATCGCAACAGTGATTGCAGTTGGCGTTGGCATGGCATCTGGTGACAGGTCGCACATTGTACCGGGAATCGTATTCCTGTTTGCTTGTGTGGTGACAGCTGTACTGACAATCTAAGAAACCCTCAGGTTTTTAAGGTTTTGAGAATCGCAGGAGCTGTGTGCTTCTGCGATTTTTCGTTTCAACCCCGAGATTTGCCAGAGGCGCTGCCCTTTTCTGATCATTATTGAAGAATAGAGCCTTTAGTAAGAGTTGTTCTGAGTTCGGGTATCATATGTCTACTGCGCAAACTGTTCGCGTTCTTCTGCGCTGTTCCTTACTGCTTGCAATTTTCATTGTGGTTGCAGTTGTCTCATCGCCATCTCATTCTGCCTCGACTGATCTTGGTTTCTCCCAGATTCTGAAGGAAGAAGGTGTTGCTGCGCGTGGCAGTAATTACGAGACTGTGCCGCCGGTTTTGCGGAACGGGACATTGCTGGTTTACAGCCTCAAAGTTCATGGCAAGACCTATAAAGTGCGCGGTACGGCGACATTGAAGAAGCGCATTAATGAACTTCATGCGCTGAAGGGCATTCAAGAACTGGATACGGTTTCTCAGGCGGGTGAGGGCGTTGTGACTGCGGTCGCCAAACCTCTGACGTTTCTTGGTAGCCTTGTAACCTCTCCCAAAGAGACACTGAGTTCCACGGCTGATGGTGTCGGCTTGTTGCTGAATGGTACTGTGAACACCATTACCGGAAATTCCGGAGCGACTGCCCCGTCTAAGGAAAGTGGAAAGAAGACCTCTGCGGTTGAGAGTGTTGCAGCAGCTGTTGTTGGCCGAGATAAAGCCCGACGCTATATAGCTGTTGCGGCGAATGTTGACCCGTATACGACATTTCCTCCACTCTCTGACGCGCTTGATAAGGCCGCCTGGGCCTATGCAACGTCTAACCGTCTGACCAATCTCGCAACTGTGTTTATTCCGGGTGGCGTTGGTACGGCGGTTAGTGGAGTTCTGGCGACAACCAATTTAAGCGAAGCTCTCAAGGCCAGCCCGACCGTTGCCGATGAGACGATGCGCGAGATGCTTGGTGATATGGCCATTCGCCAGCGCAGCACACGAGCATTCCTAAGCGCTACTTCTATGACGCGCGGTGAAAAAATGATTTTCGTTGCAAGCCTGCACTCGTTGAAGGGTGTTCGCGGAAAGAATGATCTGATTGATCAGGCTAGTCGACAGGGGCTTTCTCAAGAGGCGGGTTATTATTACCTACTGGGTCTGATGATGATCGCTGATTATCATATTGATACGGAGCGTCTTGCTTCTGTTGACCTGGTTGAGGGGATTCCGATTGGTACCACCCGCACTGGGCGCAAAGTTGCTTTTGTTACAGGTGATCGCGTTGGTTGGAGCGTTGATCAGTCAACGACCACACTCAATATTGCAAGTCGTGTAAACCAAACTCATTCAGGCACCGGAGCGAGTGAACTGCGCGTGTTGGGGCTGGTTCACCCGAAATTGAAAACGGAGCTGGGTGCATTGAATTGGGTTATCCGCGAAAAAGCGCCGCTGGCGACTTTCAAAGAAATTGATGTAACAAGCTGATTAAAAAAGTGTTTGGGGTGAGCTCTGAAAGTGTCACCCTAAAACCCAAGGGGCAACATCTAAAATATCGGTGCTTATGGTGAGAGCGCGCTGGCTGGTGATTTGGCCGCGGTTCCCACTCTTTCATGATCGAGGTGGTCCATGAAAATTGCCGATATTCTTGAACAGGCTTCTATGCCGATTGCTTCTCCTGCTTATCCCAAGGGGCCATACAGGTTTATCGACCGCGAGTTTTTTGTGGTCTCCTATGAAAGTGATCCCGACGCAATTCGAGAAGCTTTGCCTGAGCCTTTGGAACCGGATGGGTCCAACACGGTGATGTTCGAGGTGATCCGCATGCCAGATTCTGCTGGCTTTGGGGACTACACCGAGTCTGGTATCGTGATCCCTGCCAAGTTTGGTGATCATCCTGTGAACTTCACGCAGCAAATGTTTCTTGATGATACGCCGCCGATATTTGGTGGTCGTGAGATTTGGGGCTTCCCGAAAAAACTTGGCCAGCCGGAATTGAGTATATCGGGAGCAACATTAACGGGACATCTGGTCTTTGATGATGTGACCATCGCTATTGCGACCATGGGCTACAAGTACCAGCATCTTCTTTATGATGTGGAACATGGTACGCAGTGTCACCCTGATGCGATTCTTAAGAAGCTTCAGAAAACTCAGGTTAATCTGAAGCTCATTCCAGATGTTGATGGTTCTTTGGCTATCGCTCAGTTGGTTGCTTACGAGGCGGCTGATGTGACGGTGAAAGGGGCATGGTCTGGTCCGGCAAGCCTGCAATTGTTCCACCATGCCAATGCACCAGTGGCTGAGTTGCCAATGCTTAAATCACTTGGTGGTGTTCATTTTATCACCGACCTTACACTCCCTTATGGCCGGGTTATGTATGATTACCTGAAGCCTTAAGTGATGCACTTTTACGGAGGTGCTACATGCGAGGCAACTTCAGGATCCTAGGGTATTTGGTTGGCAGCGCACTTGCGGTGACTTTGTCGGTCGCGCAGGCTGCCGGTTTTGAATTGAAGCCTTATAAAAATGAGCTGTTTGCCTATCCGCGCGTGCTGGAGCAGTCGAAGGATGGAGCCTTTTTGCGGCTTGATTATCAGATTCAGCGTGATTTGCGTGATCGGGATGAAATACCGGAACGACGCGTTGAGAGGCGTTACGTCTCCAGCAGGCCTTCGTGGTATGTGCGAGAGCGCTCAGCTGTGCTTGCGGGGAATATGCGTAAGCACATCCGAGTTGGGGCTCCTGACGCTGACACCAAGCTGTTACTGCTTTATCTGCATGGTAAGGGTGGCAATCGAAAGCAGGGGAATGCCGATTGGACGTTCGGTGGCAATTTCAATCGCGTGAAAAACCTGATGGTGCGTAATCGTGGGGTTTATCTGTCTCCTGATGTGAAGCTTGAAAGCTCCAGGGGTACTCAGGAAATCCGCGAGCTGATTGCTCAGTATCGGGACGAAGCGCCTCAGGCCAAAGTGATTGTGGCTTGTGGTTCCATGGGTTCGCAGGTTTGTTATGGGCTTGCTGATCAGGCCGGTGTCGCGGGGCCGCTGTCCGGCCTCATGTTCTTGGGCGGGGCGACGGATCAGCGGTTGTCGACGAGTGAAGCGTATAAGACGGGCGTGCCGATTGTCTTTGGGCATGGCAGTGCTGATAGGGTTTACAGTTGGGAGAAGCAGTATCAGTTGTTCGAGGTGCTCACTGGTAAAAAGAAACAGTATCCGGTGCGCTTCCGACTGTTCGAAACAGGCTCTCACGGAACACCCATTCGCATGATTGACTGGCGTGACGAGATTAACTGGATGCTGTCTATATCTTCGAAAGCAAGACAATAAAAAAGGCCGGAGAACCCGGCCTTTGGAAGCGATATGTTTGTGAGCTTAAGCTTGCGGAACGCCAGATGACGTTGATAGGCGCTGGGCGCCTTCCTTCGCAATCTGGTTTGTCGAAGAAATCTGCAGTGCTCTGCTGTAGGACTGGCGGGCTTCTGTAATCTGACCCAGAGCTTCTTCAGCGCGGCCACGGTTTGCCCAAGCAGATGCGGACTTGTCATTGAGTGCGATCGCAGCGTTGAAGTCTTTGAGTGCAGATTTTGGATCACTTAGAGAAAGGTAGGTTACACCTCGCGCAATCAGAGGTGAATATGCGCGGGAGTTGAAGCCAACAGCCGATGAAAAGTCATTGAGGGCTGCTTCCTGTAGACCCTGCGCCTGATAGATGAGGCCACGGTTGTGATAGGCCTGTGCATCGCCGGCGTTCAAACGAATGACTTCGTTGTAGTCACGAAGCGCTGCTGTGTTCTGTCCGATAGAGCGGTAGGTGTTTCCGCGTCCGTTCAGGGCCTTCACGTAATCTGGCTTTATAGAAAGTGCTGAGCTGTAATCTTGCACTGCCTGGGACGTGTTGCCCTTGCGGCGCTCCACCAAAGCTCGGTTTGCGTAAGCCTGATAAGAGTTTGGTCTCAGCTGAAGAGACTTGTTGAAGTCCTCAATAGCCTGATCAAGGCGTCCAGCTTTTGCATATGCAATGCCGCGCTTGTTGTAGGCGTCAGCGTCGGTTGGGTTTGCGTCAACAACGGCACTCAGACTATCGATGTTGGAGGAAGAGCCAACAGCTTTGTCGATAGGCACATTCTGATAAACAAGGCCAGATGAGTTGGATTGGCATGCTGCAACGCCAAGTGCGAGCAGACACGCACAGATGCCTTTAGCCAGTTTATTGTTCACGAGAATGTGCCCCATTCTTAAAGAGTCCTTGCAATGACACGATAGCCTACACTTTAGTGTGGCAAAAAAAGGTCAAATGAACCAGCAAAAACAACAAACGGACCAACCGGTTTACCGGTTAGTCCGTTCTGAATTCTAGCTTCGGTCCGCTCACACGCTTTTCGTCAAACATAGTTGAGCCTTAGCTGCGTGATGTCCCGAGTGTCGCCGGATTAACGACGACCTTTGCCGACCAACAGGCCTTCCCGCTGTGCTTTCTTGCGAGCCAGTTTGCGAGTGCGGCGGATAGCTTCAGCCTTTTCGCGAGCCTTCTTTTCAGATGGCTTTTCGTAGTGGCCACGAAGCTTCATTTCGCGGAAGATGCCTTCACGCTGCATCTTTTTCTTAAGCGCTTTAAGCGCCTGATCGACGTTATTATCGCGAACGAGAACCTGCACGCGTTTATCCTTACCTTCGAGCATTCTGGATTACGTATCCAGAACGACATAGATGAAATGATTGATAGCAACACTTAGCGCATATGCACGGGTCACAAGAACGCCGTCGCCGCTGATGCGTCGCTTCTTGACGGGGTAACTAACAGACTGCGTGGGGGCTGTCTACCTCCTTACTTGAGAATCTATGTTAATTTATAGATGGGAAAGGGGGGAATACCTCTTGTGGGACAAGGCAATCTCAGCAGCGTTTGCTCATTTTCTTCAAGATGGCGCATTGGCACGCTCGTGTGTGAAGTAAAAGATAAGTAAAAAATGCTTTCAAAATGCATTGTAACTTCACGTATGAAATTATTTTGAAAAAATACAACCTTTGATTGTGTGTGGTTGAGTCTCTCTTTTGATGCTGAAAAAAGTCACAGGAGCTTTTCTGAACAGTGGAAATCGAGGTGGAAATTTGAATGGAATTTGCTTCAAACGTCGTTCGTCATGTCCGATTTCGAAGATGAGTCGAGTGAGTCCATCTTACTCACGAGAGCTGCGGTTGAGGGGCTCTCTTTAGATCCACGGAACGATCCCTGAGAAAACTCGTTACTCTAGTTATAGGGGAGGGGTTTATACGTGCTGATGGATCATGCATACTCTAGTGACCTCATTTGGGTAATCGACCAGAAGAAAGAATAATGTAATGTGCCGCTGGCTTGCGTACCGTGGAGCTCCCATTTTCATGGAAGAGCTGATTTCAATGCCCAATCATTCTCTGATTGCGCAGAGCCTGCATTGTGCGGAAGCCAAGGTGAACACCAATGGTGACGGCTTTGGAATTGGTTGGTACGGTCACAAATCAGAACCGGGTCTTTATCGTGATACGCAGCCTGCATGGGGCGATGAGAACCTTCTGAGCATTACCAAGCACCTCAAATCCTCTTTGTTCTTTGCTCATGTGCGTGCGTCTACTGGCACTGCTACCTCCCGTTCCAACTGTCATCCGTTTGCTGTTGGCAAATGGATGTTCATGCATAACGGGCAGATTGGGGGGTATGATGATATCCGCCGGCAGATTGAGAGTTTGATCAGCGACGACTTTTATCGTTACCGGCAGGGTACAACAGACAGTGAAGCGCTGTTTCTTGCCATGTTAAGTCATGGTCTGGATGTTGATCCTGTGGGGGCTGTGCAACAGGTTCTCACGAAAACACTTGAGATTATGCGTTGCAATGATGTCATTGCTCCATTGCGTGTAGCGATGGCCTTGACTGATGGGGAGCGTCTTTATGCTGTGCGATGCTCTAGTGATAAGATCGTTCCAAGCTTGTATTACCGCTTACATAACAGCAACTTGAGTGTTGTCTCCGAGCCTTTGGAAAAGGGCGGGCAAGGTTGGTATGAAGTGCCTTGCGGACACATCATGGTTTATGGGGGGGATAATGCGCCTTGCTTTATTCCTCTGGACATTCCTGAAGAGTTTTGCAAAGTAGCGTAATCGGCATTTTTACTAGCGGTATTGCTTAGGCAAGAAGCCACTGGGACTTTGTCGGTCTGTTTCTATGATAGGAAGTTTCCTCCCAGCGAGGCACTGTGGTCAATTGCAGGACCCAGCCTTGTTTATGTTCTTGAGAGGCTCAAGTTCTGGAGGGGCTCCATGCCCTTTTCTTCAGGAGCTTATGATGACGCGGGTTGAAAGCACCAGCGTTGCCAAACCCATATCCATGTCTGCATGGTGGGGGGAGTCCAATGCAACGCTTATTTTGGGATTGCCTTTGATCGGTGCGCAACTTGCGCAGATGGCAATCAATGCCACCGATGCATTGATGATCGGTTGGCTTGGCGCAACCGAGCTGGCAGCATCCGTGCTGGCTTTGCAGTTGTTCTTTCTGACATGGCTGGCAGGACTTGGGTTCTTGCAAGCCGTTATGCCATTGGCATCCAGAGCCGAAGGTAAAGGCGACGTGCGTAATGTGCGGCGTGCTTCGCGCATGGGCCTTTGGATTTCGCTCATTTATACGACTTTTGCGATGGTCGTGCTGTGGAACGGTGAGAGCCTCTTGCTTGCTCTTGGGCAGGACGCAGAAGTTTCTGCCATTGCTGCGGATTATCTGCGCATTGTGCAGTGGTCGATGTATCCATCCCTATTTGTGGCGGCGCTGCGTAGCTTCCTCACCAGTATTGAACGTTCGCAGATTGTTTTGTGGGCGACCGTGGTGAGTGCTGTGGTCAATGCACTTCTCGATTATGTGTTGATCTTTGGCTATTACGGCTTTCCTCAACTTGGCATTCTAGGTGCCGGGATTGCTTCTGTTGTGACCGCGTTGGCATCCTGTGTGATTTTGATCGCCTATGTGTTTTGGGAAGAGAAGTCTCGTAAATATGAGGTGTTCGTTCGCTTCTGGCGTGCTGACTGGCCTGCGTTCTTCGAAATTCTACGCCTCGGCTGGCCGATTTCCCTCATGTTGGTTGCTGAAGTCGGGTTGTTTGCAGCAGCCGCTTTGATGATGGGTTGGATTGGGACGTTGGAGCTTGCTGCTCACGGTATTGCGGTTCAGCTCTCTGGTATTGCGTTTATGATTCCGCTCGGCTTTGCTAATGCTGCTGTGGTGCGTGTTGGTATCGCATCTGGCCGTAGTGATGCTGATGCTATTACGCGAGCCGGTTGGGTCGCATTGATCTGGTCCATTGTGATTGGCCTGCTTGGTGCGGTGTTGTTTGTTGCGATCCCTGACACGTTGATTTCCTTCTATCTGGACAGCAGCAATCCAGACGCAGCTGATGTGATCCGCCTTGGTGTGCCACTGGTCTTTATTGCAGCAGTGTACATGGTGGTTGATGGCATTCAGGTGGTTGCTGGTGGTGTTCTACGCGGCCTTTCAGATACGCGAGTGCCGATGGTGATTGCGGTGATTGGCTACTGGATTATTGGTGTGCCACTTTCTTATGTGATGGCGTTCACCTTTAACTGGGGCCCTGAAGGGATCTGGGTTGGTTTGGCCAGCGGTCTCTTTATCACCGGAATCCTGTTGTTGATCCGATTCCAAAAACGCGATCAACTTGGTCTGGTTAGGCTAGGATAGTCTGGTTTAAATAAGAAAAAGCCCCGAAGATGAAGAGATCTTCGGGGCTTTTTCTTTGTAGAATAATTCGATCAGGATTTTGGGGAGAGGCGGTTGATGTGGCCCATCTTGCGGCCTTCCCGTGTCTCGGCTTTACCGTAGAGTGTCAGACGAGCGTTTGGCTCGAGCAGTGCTGATTCCCATGAGTTCACATCATCACCAATCAGGTTTTCCATGATGACGTTGTGTGCTCGGGTTGGTCCGCCAAGTGGCCAGCCAGCAACAGCGCGAACATGCTGTTCAAACTGGGAAACCGGACAAGCGTCTTCAGTCCAGTGACCTGAGTTGTGAACGCGTGGTGCTATTTCGTTGACTTTCAGCTCTGTAGCCTCGCCATCTCTGACGACAAAGAGTTCTACGCCCATCACTCCGATATAATCGAGCGCAACAGCGATGCGAGTTGCCATTTCGATGGCTTCCTGAGCGGTTTCTGCCGGGATGTCTGCTGGTACGCTAGAGGTCTTCAGAATGTGGTTCTTGTGGTAGTTGTCCGCAGGGTCGTAGCATTTGACTGTTCCATCCACGCCACGTGCGACGATGATGGAGATCTCTTTTTCAAACGGCACTATGCCTTCAAGGATGGCTGGCTGATCGCCAAGCTTGCTCATGGCGCCTTCGATATCCTCAGGTGTACGGATCATGATCTGGCCTTTGCCATCATATCCAAAACGGCGCGTTTTCAGTACACCCTGACCGCCCAACTCCATGAGCGCAGCTTCCAGCTCTGCCTGCGTGTCGACTTTTATAAAGGGAGCGACCTGTGTTGCCGCTTCTTCTGAAAGGAATGTCTTTTCTGCCAGGCGATCCTGGGAAACTTTCAGTGCATGTGGGCCGGGGCGAACTGGAACAAACTGCTCCAGAATGCGGGCTGTCTCGCCGGGGACATTTTCGAACTCATAAGTAACGACTGAAACGCTTTTCGCAAACTGGGTGAGTGCTTGTTCGTCTTCGTAGGCCGCAATGGTCTTCTTTTCTGAGACCTCAAAAGCGGGGCTGTTTTCATCCGGGCAATAGATATGGCACTTCAGGCCCATCCTGCTGGCAGCTTGCGCGATCATGCGACCAAGCTGGCCTCCACCCAAAATACCAATCGTGTCGCCAGGACGTAGTGTGGAACCCATTTCGAAAACTTTCCAGATGTTAGGGGCCAGATGTTAGGGGCGGCTTGATACAAATGAGGCGCCTGCAAGTGGGCGCCTCTGAAACTCTTACTCTTCCGGGTTGACTGGCTTCTCAGCCACAGCCTGACTTTGCTTTTCGCGCCAGTCATCCAAATTGGCGGCGATCTCCGGATTGTTGAGTGCCAGAACAGCAGCAGCCATCAATGCTGCGTTGACAGCACCTGCGCGACCGATTGCAAGAGTGCCAACCGGAATGCCTGCTGGCATTTGAACGATAGAAAGAAGGCTGTCCTGTCCTTTAAGGGCACGCGACTCAATTGGAACGCCAAATACCGGCAGCGGGGTCATGGATGCGGCCATGCCGGGAAGATGGGCTGCACCGCCAGCGCCAGCGATAACAACCTTGAAGCCGTTCTCTTTTGCTGTTTTGGAGAATTCTACCAGACGGTCCGGGGTGCGATGTGCTGAGACGATGCGAGCATCATAGGAAACTCCCAGTGCTTCTAGCGTATCTGCAGCATTTTTCATGGTTGGCCAATCGGATTGGCTTCCCATGATGATAGCGACTTCTGGCTGATCTGTGCGGTTCATAAAACGGGCACCCTCTGAGCGTCTGGGAAGAAAGCGCGGATTATAGAAATAACGCGGCGTGTTTCAACCCAATTACAATAAGAAATGCCAATAGTATACGAAGGTTAGAGCTCTGCCTCTAATTTAGGCGATAATGTCAGGTAAGAGCTGTGTTTCCAGCACTTGAATCTGGTCTCTGAGCATCAGTTTTTTCTTCTTTAGGCGTTGCAGCTGGAGAAGATCCGCCCGTCCCGTTTCAATGAGCGCGTCGATAGAATGATCAAGATCCCGATGCTCCTGTCGCAACTCAGCGAGCTCGGAACGCTTGCTATCCTGATCGAGAGTATCTTCCGTCATCGTTTTGTCCTCACATGACACATATCGGTCTGTGTGCAACGAGACCCATCATTGATCAAATCTGGTGGGGCGCGTTGTCGCAATTCACCGCTCGGCAACAGTATACCGAATGTGCAGCGGTGATGAACAAGAGTCTCTCGATTTTTACAGGAAGTGTTGTCTCATGACGGATTTACGCAGCGTATATATAGGGTTGAATACTTAGTGAAGTTCTCTTTTGAGTGGAATATGAAACCCATTAAATTTACTGGGTCATTTATAAGTTCCCTAAGTTTTTCATGAATTAGCGATCTCGCGTTGTAGAGGCCCCAAAAAAACAGCTAATCATAGTTCGACAACTCAATAAAATGGTGCCATCATCCACCTGTAACAGAGACAATGTAGGAGGATCAAAACCTATGTCCATCCGTGAGCATTTGACTGAGCTGGAACGCCGCCATGCTACCATTGAGAGGGAGCTGGAAACAGCCAAGCACCATCCTTCGATGGATGAGATCGAACTAGGCAATCTAAAAAGGCAAAAGTTGAAGCTTAAGGATGAGATCTCGCGAATACGAGTGACAGGGTAGCTTCCTTTTTCTTAAACGAATAGAAAATGCGTCGCTTTTAGCGGCGCATTTTTTGTTTAGGGTCAGCCGATCTTTTTTGCTTCTTCGCGCAGTACGAACTTTTGGATCTTGCCTGTTGAGGTTTTCGGTAGGTCTGTGAAGACAACAGTTCTTGGTGATTTGAAGCTGGCCAGATGCTGTTTGCAGTAGGTTACGATATCGTCTTCCGTCACACTGCTGTTCTCTTTCAGCTCTACAAACGCACAGGGAGTTTCCCCCCATTTGTCATCGGGACGGGCAACCACTGCTGCTGCGGAGATTTCCGGGTGTTTGTAGAGGACTTCCTCGATCTCAATGGATGAGATGTTTTCACCTCCTGAGATGATGATGTCTTTGGAGCGGTCTTTGAGTTGGACGTATCCGTCTTCGTGTTGAACGCCTAAGTCTCCTGAATGGAACCAACCACCGCTGAAGGCTTCCTGTGTTGCCGTTGGGTTCTTCAGATACCCTTTCATCACAACATTGCCCTTGAACATGACTTCGCCGATGGTTTCTCCATCAGCAGGGGCTGGTTTCATGGTTTCGGGGTCAAGCACAGCAAGGTCCTGCAAGGCGACGTAATTGACCCCTTGTCTGGCTTTCAACGCAGCTTGTTCCGATGGTGGAAGCTCATTCCAATGGTCATGCCATTCGTTGACGACAGCTGGGCCATAGACTTCTGTGAGCCCATACAGATGAGTAACGTTGAAGCCTTCCTCTGCTATAGCGGCAAGAACAGCTTCAGGCGGTGGAGCTGCTGCAGTGAAGAACTCAACATCGTGGGTGAATGCACGTTTTTGATCTTCAGGGGTGTTGAGTAGCGTAGACATCACGATTGGAGCACCACAGAGGTGCGTGACTTTCTCATCCGCCAGCGCGTTCCAGATTGGGGCTTGTCGTACTTGGCGGAGGCAGACGTGCGTTCCGGCAACGAGGGACAAAGCCCATGGGAAACACCAGCCATTGCAGTGGAACATTGGCAGTGTCCAGAGATAAATCGGTTTTTTGCCCATGGCTGCGGTGATGATGTTTGCCTGTGCGAGAAGGTAGGCACCACGATGATGATAAACGACACCTTTCGGGTTTCCTGTTGTACCCGATGTGTAGTTGAGTGAGATTGCATCCCATTCATCGGCAGGAAGTTGCCATTCAAAGTCATCTGAACCGCTGGAAATCAGCTCCTCGTACTCCAACTCTCCAATTGTGGGAGCTGATTGCGGGAATTCCTTGTCGTCGTAGAGCACGACGATCGGCTTCACGGCTGCCAGTTCTAATGCCTCGGTCATGACCTTCGAGAACTCGCGGTCCACGATCACCAGCTTGCTCTCCGCATGGTCTAACTGGAATGCAATGATAGCGGCATCGAGACGGGTGTTGAGTGCATGGAGTACTGCACCAGCCATAGGCACGCCGTAATGAGCTTCAAGCATGGGTGGTGTATTGGACAGCATGACTGACACGCAATCATTCTTGCTAATACCACGCTTTTCCAGGGCGCTCGCGAGTTTGATGGAGCGCTCGTAGAACTCGTTATAAGACCGGCGAATCTTGCCGTGAATGATGGCTGTGTGGGTTGGAAAAACTTTTGCAGCTCTCTCCAGAAAACTGAGCGGGCTTAATGGCGTGTAATTTGCGTCAGTTTTTGAGAGGTCTTTGTCGAAATATGATGTGTTTGGACTATTGTTTTTCATGAAATTCCCCAGGCATTCAACTTCCGCTCAAGAGAACTGCGAAGATCCTTTGAGCTGGCTATCAGCTTTCCCAAGATAGTTATTGGCTCCGGTGAAGAGCTTGGAATTAAGAGTGTCGCATATTTTGATATATCTGAGTATAGGCGTAGGGGGTAGTTCAGATGACTTAGATGTTAGTCTGAGGGGCTTCTTGCTATTAGACTTTAATCTATAAGTATTTTTGAGATGTTTTGTGGATTGGTGTCGATATATTCGGCGAATTTAAATGCGGTGGTTGCAACTGGCGCCTTAACTTAACGGTAAAGGTGAAATCTTGTTGCGTTTTTGGGCAAGACAAACGCTCGCGACAATTTGCAACACCTCAGAAGTCTTCCCCGTTTGCCTTTCGATTTGTAATGTAGACCTGTCTGATAAAAGAATAAATCGCGACCCGTTTGGTACGGTGAGTGACGAACAAGCAGGGCTCGTATGACCGTAGTGACACCAAATCGACAGGGGAAGATCGCCTTATTTTTTGGCGTGGTTTTCTGCGCGATTACCGTGGCTCTGACGGGTTATATTTTCACCCTTGGACCACAGCGATCACAGGATGCGCAGTGGTTTGTGCTGCTGGTGGCATTCCCTGTTCTAATCCAGCTCTATCTCAATCGTGCTGTTATTCTGAATCACATCCGCGATCATTGGTATCTTTGGGCGATATCGACAGCCGTTTGTCTGGTTGTCGGACTTCAGCTCAACTTTGGCCAGCTTAATTCAACAGGTACTATGGCAGATCAACTGCGTACCTACTTCTTCTCGTGGGTCGAAGGGCAACCTCCAAGCTCAGAATATGCAGGGAACCCCTCTGATACTTATAATGCAAAGCAAGTTCGGTATCGGATTGTTTCGCCTGCGCGTGGTGATCTGGATCTGACCGATCCCTCGGGCTTCTTTCATAACCGAGTGACCTGGAAGACAATGCCGGATGCTGCTTTTGAGGTCGACGGGCCAATCGACATGATCAAGCGTGTGCTTTACCACGGCTTGGGTGAGCGCGACTGATACTCACGTAGTTGATGGCTTATGCTACGTCCTTTCTCTGCACCGTATAACATGCCTTAAAAGCCTGATGCGCCAACCCAAATCAGTTTGAGTGCGATAACAAACAGGGCTGCGTAAGTGATCTTGTAGAACAGCTCTTTGTTGATGTGTTTTACGATCTTAATACCTGCCAGTGTCGCCAGAGGGGCAAGCGGGAGCAACACAAGAGATGTTGCGATGTTCTTGGCATCAAACTGACCAAGGGCGAAGTAAGGCAACACCTTTGAGAAGTTCACGACTGAGAAGAAGATAACAGCGGTGCCTGCCATGACTGGTGGTGCCAGTCTGAGGGGCAGGACATACATCTGAAATGGGGCTCCGCCTGCGTGAGCGATAAAACTGGTGACGCCAGAAACAGTGCCCCAGAATCCCCCTAAAAGTACATTCTGAGGCTTCGGCGGTTTGTTGGCTTTGTTGTTGAACCAATAGTCGAGCACAAAGATCAAAGCGATTGCTCCAGTGACCAGCCTGATGTGGGTCTCAGAAATGTAGGCTGCTGCAAAGTAGCCGATCAGGGTTCCCATCAGACCTGCTGGTATGAGAATAGCCAATGTTTTTCTGCAAAAGATTGCTCGGTAAGAGATAAGCCCGACAGCGTCCATGACTAACAAGATCGGGAGGAGTATTCCTGCTGCCTGCACAGGTGGAATTGCCAATGACATAAGCGGCACACCGACAAGGGCAAGGCCGCCTCCGAATCCTCCTTTGGCCATGCCAACAATGAAAACAGCAGGTATTGCACAGAGGTAGAAGAAGGGATCGGTAATTGGCAGCATGATTTATTTCCCGCAATGGTGCAGGCAAGTCCTTTTTATTTAAGAGGAAACTAAGAAATAGGCGGGTTGAAAACTATAGGGTCATCTTTAGTTATAAGCCGATTTTCTAATATAGCAAAACTTGCCTTTAGGTCATTCAAGGCCCAGTCTTAGCCGAACCTGTGGACAGGTACTATGCAGGGGTGCATGGGAGGAGAGCAGCTATGACGAGCCGATACCACGACATCTACAATGGATGGAAAGAAAACAAAGAAGCCTTCTGGGATGAAGCTGCTAAGGGCATTGACTGGTTCTCGCCCTACACCAAGACTTTCGATGCTTCGCAAGGCACATATGGACGATGGTTTGTCGGAGGCGAGTGCAACACCTGCTATAACTGTGTTGACCGCCACGTAGAGCATGGCCGTCCAGGGCAGCCTGCGATTATCTACGACAGCGCTGTGACTGGTGAGAAGCGCACTTACACCTATCTTGAAGTGCAGGAGCAAGTGGGAGCTATGGCTGCGCTGCTGCGTGAGAAGGGCGTTGAGAAAGGCACTATGGTGCTGATCTATATGCCCATGATCCCTGAAGCGACGTTTGCGATGCTTGCCTGCGCACGTCTGGGTGCTATCCACTCTGTTGTATTTGGCGGTTTCGCGGCTCAAGAGCTGGCTGTTCGTATCGAGGATTGTAAGCCTCAAGCCATCATCAGTGCGTCTTGCGGTATCGAGCCGGGTCGTGTGGTTGAATATAAGCCGCTGCTGGATCGCGCTATTGAATTGTCCTCCCATAAACCTGATTTCTGTTTTATCCAGCAACGCGAGCAAAAGGTTGCTGGCCTCATTGAGGGCCGTGATTTTGATCTGGGCGCGCTGATGGAAACTGCGGTGGCAGAAAAGATGACCACCGAGTGTGTTCCTGTTGCTGCGACTGACCCACTTTACGTGCTCTACACTTCTGGTACGACCGGACAGCCGAAAGGCGTGGTGCGTGACAATGGCGGGCATATGGTTGCGCTCAAGTGGTCTATGGAGAACCTCTACGGCATTGATCCGGGTGAAGTGTTCTGGGCTGCTTCTGATGTGGGCTGGGTGGTTGGTCACTCTTACATCGTTTATGCACCGCTGCTTCATGGGGCTGCGACTATTCTTTATGAAGGTAAGCCAGTTGGAACACCGGATGCTGGCGCGTTCTGGCGGGTGATCTCAGAGCATTCCGTGGTTTCGCTGTTTACCGCACCGACCGCTTTCCGGGCGATCAAGAAAGAAGATCCGGAAGGTAAAGAGCTGGCGAAGTACAGCATTGCTGGCCTGCGGTCGCTGTTCCTTGCGGGAGAGCGAGCTGATCCGGATACGATTTTATGGGCAGAAAACCTGCTCGGCGTACCTGTCATCGATCATTGGTGGCAGACAGAGACTGGCTGGTGCATTGCTGGTAACCCTCTTGGCCTTGGTAAGCTGCCTATCAAGCTGGGTAGTTCCACTGTCCCGATGCCGGGATACGATATGCGTGTGCTGGACGACGAAGGGAATGAGCTTGGTGCGGGTGAACTTGGCAACATTGTGGTGAAGCTGCCGATGCCACCTGGATCACTGCCAACGCTTTGGAATGCCGATGACCGGTTTAAGGAAGCGTATCTCACTGAGTTCCCGGGCTATTACAAGACCGCAGATGCTGGCCTTATGGATGATGAGGGCTATCTTTTCATCATGGCTCGTACCGATGACATCATCAACGTGGCTGGGCACCGGCTGTCTACTGGAGGCATGGAAGAAGTCCTCTCTGAACATCCGGATGTGGCCGAGTGTGCTGTGATCGGCATCGCAGACAATCTCAAAGGTCAGTTGCCATGCGGTTTTGTGGTTCTGAAGAGTGGTGTTGAAAAACCGACTGCTGTGATTGAGAAAGAGCTGGTTGCTCTGGTGCGAGAAAAGGTTGGTCCGGTGGCTGCCTTTAAGCTGGCGATTACCGTTGAGCGTCTTCCAAAAACGCGGTCTGGTAAGATCCTTCGTGCGACTATGCGGAAGATTGCAGATGGCGAAGAGTTCAAGATGCCAGCGACAATTGATGACCCTGCCATTCTTGAGGAGATTGCAGAAGCGATCTCTGTTCGTGGGGTGGCATCTGTCAGCTAAATTCAGAGGAGCTAAGCAGTTTTACTGGAGAAGTGCATCGACATATTTAGGCTTTGAGACTAAGGTCGGCGAAATTTCGGCATTGCCAGAGGTATCTTCAAAGTGAAACTAGAGAAGAAAGTTGCGATTGTAACCGGTGGCGCTCAAGGCATCGGTTACGCTATTGCGCAGCGTTTTTTGCAAGATGGCGCCAAAGTCATGCTCTCCGATGCGGATGAGCGTGCCGGTGAAGCTGCTCAGGAAGCTCTCTCCGAGTTTGGGCATGTGGCGTTCTGCCATTGCGATGTAAGTGTCCGCCTTGATGTGCGCAATATGGTTGCGAACACTCTGGATGAGTTTGGTGACATTGATGTGCTGGTTAATAATGCCGGCATTACAGCGGCTGGTGATTTTCTTCAGCTTTCCGAAGATGATTTTGATCGGGTTCTGCGTGTCAATCTGAAGGGTGCATTCCTGTGCTCGCAAGCTGTTGCGCGGCATATGGTCGAGAAGGTTGAAGAGGGCGGTTCTGCCGGCTCAATCATCAATATCAGCTCCGTGAATAGTGTTCTGGCGATCCCTGATCAGGTCCCTTACACGATCTCTAAAGGTGGCTTGAACCAGCTGACGCACGTTTCGGCTGTTGCGTTGGCAAAACACGGTATTCGTGTGAACGGTATTGGTCCTGGGTCCATTGAGACCGAGATGCTCAAGAGCGTTGTGCAGGATGCGAGCAAGATGGAAACTGTTCTTTCCCGGACGCCGCTTGGTCGTTTGGGGCAACCTGCTGAAGTCGCCAGCATTGCTGCTTTCCTTGCTTCAGACGATGCGAGCTACGTTTCCGGGCAGACCATTTACGCTGATGGTGCGCGGATGCCGCTGAACTATACAGTGGATGTGAGTGAGCCTGAGTAATCTTCTCAGATAGAATTGAAAAGCCGCGCTTCTGAAAGCGCGGCTTTTTTGTTTTAGAGTACTCCTGTCCGAAGATGGAACTCCTTTTCGGGAATATGCTCTAACTTGCTTTTTCCTGAGAGTTGAGTGCTTCTGCTCCAATCTCAAACTGCATTCTGGCGAGTTTTGCGTAAAGGCCGTTCTGGGCGACCAGTGTGTCGTGGGTGCCTTCTTCCACGATCTTGCCGCCGTCCATAACAACAATACGATCAGCTTTAAGGACAGTTGCCAGACGGTGTGCGATAATCAGCGTGGTCCGGCCTTCCATCAGCTTATCGAGTGCTTTTTGAACAATGGTCTCGCTTTCAGCGTCCAATGCGCTGGTGGCCTCGTCCAGCAGCAATACAGGGGCGTCTTTCAGAATAGCACGAGCGATCGCGATGCGCTGTCGTTGGCCGCCTGAGAGGGTTACTCCGCGCTCGCCAATGAGGGTGTCGTAGCCGTCTTTCATGTTGTTGATGAATTCATCGGCCAACGCAAACTTTGCAGCTTCGACAATCTGCTCTCTGGAGGCGACTTCTTTGCCGAATGCGATGTTCTCTGCAATTGAGCTGCCGAAAATAGCAGTGTCCTGAGGGACCAGAGCGATGTGTTCGCGGAGGTCTCGTGGATCAGCAGAGTTCAGCTCGATACCGTCGAGTGTGACTTTACCAGCAACCGGATCGTAATATCGCATCAAGAGCTGGAACAGTGTGGACTTGCCTGCGCCACTCGGGCCAACGATCGCAACTGTTTCACCCTTTTTGACGGAGAGGTTCAGTCCCTCCAAGACACCAGCTTCTTTTGCTGTCGGGTAATGGAAGTCAACATCATCAAATTCGAGCTCACCAATGGCAGGAGAGGGGAGTTCAACTGGGTTGGTTGGTGCATTAATTTCGGATGGGACATGTAGTAGCCCTGTAATGCGGTCTGCTGCACCAGCAGCTTTTGCCAGTTCGCCCCATACCTGAGAGAGTTCGCTCATAGCCCCTGCAGCGATGATGGAGTAGATGAGGAACTGTGTGAGCTGACCTCCACTCATACGACCATCAATCACGTCCAATGCACCGACCCAGAGTACCGCCACAATACTTGAGGCGATGATCAGGATGATTGTGGCGATCAGGAATGAGCGAGCACGGGTGGCGATGAGAGCAACTTCGTAAGTTGTTTCGATATCTCCTGCAAACCTGTCTGAAACGCTCTTTTCATTGGTGAAAGCCTGAAGTGTGCGGATGGAACCAAGTGCTTCTGTTGCATAAGCAATTGCATTTGCCAGCGTGGATTGTGCATGGCTGGTTCTGTTACGAACCGCACGGCCAAAGCCAAGCAGTGGTAGGACAATGAGCGGGATCGCAAGTAGTACAAACAAGGAGAGGCGCGGGCTGGTGATGACCATCAGGGTTGTCGAACCAGCGAACATCAGCAGGTGTCGAAGAGCAATAGATGCGCTGGCTCCGAATGCTGACTGAATGAGGGTTGTATCGGCTGTCAGGCGCGAAATGATCTCACCGGACTTTGTTTTGTCGTAGAATGAGGGGGATAAATAAGTGAGGTGACGGAACACGTCAGAGCGTAAGTCCGCTACGACTCGCTCACCAATCATCATGACCATGTAGTAACGAAGAGAGCTGGTGAGGGCGAGTAGCGCGATTACAAAAATAATGACAATGAAATAATCGTCAATCAAGTTGGGGTTGTCGCCGGTAAAACCGTAGTCAACCATGTAGCGGACGGCAATTGGCAGTACCAAAGTGAGGCCAGCTGCCGCCAGCAGAGCAAAGGTTGCCAGAACCAGACGGGTTTTGTGCCTTAAAAGATAAGGGAAAAGTGTTGCGAGTGGACGCAAGGTCTTTTCCCGATTGTTTGAGTCCTGCTGGCTCATGCCACCCCCGGATATCTGCGAAATCATTTAAGTTTATCGTATGATGCAGTAGATGTGTCCCGATAGTTTTAATTGCAAGCGCTTTCTCTGGTTTTCTGCGGGCTGTACCCTCTTGTTTCCTCGGTTTGGATGGGGTATAGACGCCTTCACAATTGTGCCGTTCTTGGAAAAGCGCGGCTTCTTTCTACCGATGCTTCAGGCCAGCCCTAAGCCCATCTTTTGATTGAGGCGGCTCAGCCGTTGCTGACAGGACAGTTTAGTCATGAAACAGGACATTCATCCAGATTACCACACCATCACTGTAAAACTCGTTGATGGTTCCGAATTCACCACCCGTTCTACTTACGGTAAAGAAGGTGACACCCTGCAGCTCGACATCGATCCGAGCTCCCACCCAGCATGGACTGGTGGTGACCGTCAGCTCATGGACCGTGGCGGTCGCGTGTCCCGCTTCACCAACAAGTTTGGTGGCTTCCTAGGCAAATAATTGCTCTGAAGTTTGCGAAATTAAAAAACCCGAAGCGTTTGCTTCGGGTTTTTTTGTGCGCGTTTGAGGAGTGCGCAGGGTTGCTAGCGGAGTTTGGCGCTAGCGAAACTTATCAGGCTATTTAAACGCTGCTGTGATTTGAGAGAGCTGATCACCTACTGGATTGGAGGTGTTTGCCGCTTGCTCGCGCAGGAGCTCCTCCTTGAGCATGCTATCGACGTGCTTGATGCGTCTTTGCAGGTGGAATGAGGTCTCGATCAGGGTGCGAAGTGTTTCAGGCAGGTCTGGCCAGGCCGGGTTCTGCATTTCCTTGGTCGCATTATCGACGCGGATCTTGTTTTTCTCATTCTGAGCTTCTGCTTGTACAATCTCACCGTCATTTACTGCCCGTTGCAGCAGAAGCCAGGAGGCCATCTGCATGAGGCGGGTGGTGAGGCGCATGGACTCGGTTGCGTAAGCGAGAGAAGCGGCGGAGCCAAGAGCTTTGCTCTGTTTTCTTCCCGGACCATCAAGATAGGATGCAGTGTCTTCAATAAGGCCCATCCCTTCGCGGAAAAGCTCCGTGAAGTTTTGGGAGGACATGAGCCGTTGAGCGAAGTTGAAGGTGTTCTCTGGCCCTGTTTCAGTTTTGAATTCACCCATCTTAAAAATCCCTTCAATAACTGCGTTAGGTTTCTCTCACTCGCGTCCTTTAAAATCCCAGTCTGAAACAATTACGGCTCGAAAATTGAAGTGAGCCTTTTGGAAAGAATAAAACTGTCTCGAAATGGAGCAAGAGATCTTACTTCAATCTGAGTGGAGCAAAGCCCGTGCCAACTCATGGTTGTGAATAGAGTGATTAAACCGGGGCAGGGTGTTGCCTGAGCAGAAAAAAAGAGCCGCATCGGTGCGGCTCTGAGGTGTTTTAACAGGGAGGCGTCAAGCAGAGTGAATGTTCACTCTGGTTCCAGATCAACTGGAATAACTAAGTTCTAATTTAAAATGGTTAACGATACGTAAACCATAAGTATCCAATTCATTTATTTACAATTTGTAGCTTGCATTTATATGAATTTGAGTAAGTTTTTGTTTTAAACTTTGTTTGATTACTTAAAGAAGCTTTCGGCTGATGAGTTGGCGCTTGATTTTGTTTCGATCTCATTCTCAACGCGCACGATCTCTGCCTTAAGCTGCTCAAGACGCTCATTTAATTCGTGGATTGAGAGGTTCGTGAGGGGCTCTCCCACTATTACCCCGGAGGTTGCTGGGCGAGGTGTGTCATCATCATCGAATAAACCCATAGCGTTATGTACTCCTTGTGTTTGCCTTGGGGAATTCTCGATATCAAAAAAGCGAGAATTCACCTTTGGTGGGGTAGACGGGCACTTGTTGGCTACTATTCTTTACCTAATTGAGAAGGTGAGCAAGCAGCAGTTTCGCTATTTGCAAAAATCGAGGCAGCTTATGACAATAGATGATCGTTCAGCACAAATGAAAGCCGTTGTAATGAACGGTGTCGGGGGTTCGGAAGTCCTTGAAATTGCAGAGGTTGAAGTCCCCAGGCCTGGTGTCGGCGAGGTGCTGATCAAGGTTCATGCAGCGGGGGTAAATCGTCCGGATGTCATTCAGCGGACGGGAGCATATCCGCCACCTCCCGGGGCTTCTCCTTTGCTGGGATTGGAAGTTTCTGGTGAAGTTGTGGAGTTGGGAGAAGGTGTTGCTTCTCACAGCTTGGGAGAGCGGGTTTGTGCGCTGACGCCGGGTGGTGGGTATGCGCAGTATTGTGTTGCGCCTGCTGCGCATGTTCTGCATGTGCCTGCGGGGATATCTATGGAGGAAGCTGCCGGCATTCCGGAGACTTTCTTTACGGTGTGGTCCAATGTGTTTGACCGTTTGGGGCTTCAGTCTGGTGAGAAGTTCCTTGTTCATGGCGGGTCTTCCGGGATCGGGACAACAGCCATTCAATTGGCAAAGGCCTTCGGCGCTGAGGTGTTTACAACGGTTGGGTCTGATGAAAAAGCTCAGGCGGTTCGCGAGCTTGGGGCGGACTATGTGATCAATTACCGGACGACCGATTTTGTGAAAGAGATTGGTAACATCACATCTAAGCAGGGGGTTGAAGTGATCCTTGATATGGTTGGTGGTGATTATGTTGAGAAGAACTGGATTGTTGCAGCAGTTGACGGGCGTATCTGCCAGATTGCGACGCTTCATGGGCCTTCGGAGAATGTCAACTTTAGCCGATTAATGATGAAGCGGCTGACGCACACCGGTTCAACACTGCGACCACGGACCAACGCGTATAAAGGTCAGATCGCTGATGCTCTTCGTGAGAAGGTCTGGCCATTGCTGGAGACCAGCCGCGTTAAGGTGGTTTTGGATAAGGTCTTTGATATCAGCGATGTAAAGGCCGCGCATGACAGGATGGAAGGTTCCGGCCATATCGGAAAGATCATCCTCAAGGTTGCCTAGGGAAAGTGCATAGGCCGGTTTTGAATTCTCACAGGTTTCCTAAAGATGGTGGAGGCCCGTGTTGATCTGGTTTGCTTTTGGGAAAATGTGAGCGTATAGTGCGCTCAAGTTTCCCAAAAACTCTTATGGAATTCGGCTTCGCCACCTTTGATTAGGCTGTGGAGCACTCAGGAGGGATTTATACAATGTCCAACGCGCCGCTTATGCCAAAGGCAACAGCCGTATGGTTGGTAGATAACACCGCTCTTGGCTTTGATCAGATTGCTGCGTTTTGTAAGCTGCATCCGCTTGAAGTGAAGGCGATCGCTGATGGTGAAGCTGCTCAGGGCATCAAGGGTATGGACCCTGTTCTGGCAGGTCAGCTGACCCGTGACGAAATTGAAAAAGCGTCGAACGATCCGCGCTACCGTATGCAGATTTTCGAGTCCAAAGTGCGTGTTCCAGAGAACAAGCGCAAAGGTCCTCGTTACACCCCTGTTTCTCGTCGTCAGGATCGTCCGAACGCAATTTTGTGGCTTGTACGCTACCATCCTGAGCTGCTTGATGCTCAGATCATGCGTCTTGTTGGCACAACCAAGCCGACGATTGAAGCAATTCGTACGAGAACGCATTGGAACTCTGCGCATCTTGATCCGATGGATCCGGTCACTCTGGGTTTGAGTTCTCAGATTGAGCTGGACATCGAAGTTGAGAAAGCTGCGAAGAACGCTCCGAAACCGGTTGAAGGTGAAGAGCCGCAATCCCTTCTGCCTGTTGATGAAACAACAAGCGAAGAAGCGATGGCTGCTGCGTTTGCGACACCTGCGCCGAAGACCCGTGAAGTTGAAGAAGCCGTGGATGCAGATGCTGTGTTCGCGAACTTCAAATCTACCGGTGACAGCGATGAGGACGAAGACGAGCGCTAGAGCCTGTTGCGCTCATATGCATTCACGCACCAAGCTCTAACTCTTTAATTTTGCGCGTATTCTTATCCGAAAACCGGAACCACTTTTCGGGAACACGCTCTAAGAGCGTCTTTAGAGCGAATTCTTGTCGTTTGATTGAACTTAATCAAACGGAACGCGCTTGGAAGGGGCATAACTCTAAAAGAGCTTGCCCTGCCTTTGTTGGATAACATGAAAAGCCGCTGCCTGCTGGGGAGCGGCTTTTTTCGTGTTTGCGCTGCTATGTGAACCTTTGCGTTATTCTGCGTTTTTTACGTTCTGACCGCGTTGCTGTGTTGATTGCGCTATACAGGTCGGAATGGCTTACATTCGTTGGCTGAACGCTGGCCTCCTCCAACAGGGAAGTTACTCCCCTTGTTGAGGTTTGAGGCTATGATGTAGCATCACTTCATTTCCTGATTGTTTGGATAGTTGCTCTTATGCGTAGATTGCTTGGTGCTGTATTTTCATTGCTTATTGCGAGCGGTTTGTCGTTTGCCTCTGACCTGAAGAACGAAAACCTTCTGGTGGGAATGCCTGAGGGCTACAAGGTTGCCTTTTCACAAAACAAGAATGGTCTGCTGGTTTCCGAGATGATCCCTCGCGGACAATCTCTGAAGAACTGGAAGGATATGGTGACCGTTCAGATTCATTTTTCCCGGCGAGTACCAATGAAGGTACTGGAGAAGCAATATACGCAGGTGAAGAGTCCTATCTGCAAGCAGCAAGATGGGCGCCTCGTGAGAAGGGGGCGTGAGAATGGCTACGAGTTTGACCTCTTTCTTACCAGCTGCACCACCACACCAGCTTCCAAAAGTGAGACAGTGCTGACCAAGGTTATTGTGGGTAATGACAGTACCTACTTCACCATCAAGTCCTGGCGCTCAAAGGTGAGTAAGGCAGAGATTGTGAAGTGGTCGCGTTATCTGTCCGGTGTGAAGGTGTGTGATAGCCGGATTGAGGGTAGAAAGTGTCCGTGAGTAGGGTGAGGTGGGCTTTGAGTATCAATTAGGCGGAGGCTGGCAAGAAAGTATCTTTTGTGAAAGCCTGAGCGTAAGAAGTCAGCGGGCTTTTGAGATCTTCAGTTTTTCTTGCTTCGCTCGATTCTTGGTGGATTCTTCAGAACGCGTGAGAGCTTTGGCTATGGCCTTTAAACTCATCCCCTTTGTCGCCAGCAAATGCAGCTTCCGAATTTCCTCAGGGGTCCATGCTTGGCGGTGGCGTTCAAAACGATCTGCCATTGATTTAGTCTACCTTATCATTGTGTTGAAGCTAACATAAAGCATTGTCGTGCTTATGGTGCTAGTACAAAAACGATCAATGAGTGTGTGACGTCAGTACTTAAGGGATAAATAAGTCAATTTGACCTGAGAGTGTTGTAGGTGAGGCAGCCATTCCATCACAACTGCTGCGCTACACCCATTATGTTTTGTCTTTGCAAGCTTGGGCAAAAAAGCGCCATGCAATTTGAACACGCTTGGGAAGATGTTTTCTGGGCGCGCGCAGTAAGAACAATTTAAAGGGGTCAGCATCTTCTATTTGGTCTAAATGGATCAGCTGACCAGTTCTTAGTTCATTTTCTACAATCACTTTAGGCAGAAAAGCGATACCCGCGCCGCTGATCGCTGCTCGTTTTAAAACAAAACTATTATTGGCACGCAGCACGACGTTTGGCGCAATCCACTCCTGCCCCTCGCGACAGCGCAAAAACCACTCAGAAGAACTCTGAGGGCTATCGAACACAAGAGCTTTATGGCCTTTCACGTCATGGCTTGTTTCAATTTTTGGAGTACGGGAAAGGTAGTCTTTTGAGGCGCAAAGTACTCGTGGCACAAACGAAACTTGCTGTGTAACAGCTGTACTGTCTTCAAGGGCTCTGGAGACCCTAAAAATGATATCAACATCCTCATTCAAGACATCAGAAAAGCTATCAGATACAACTATGTCCAGTTTTAAGCTCGGATATTTCATCTGAAACTCAGAAATGTGCTCAGCTATAACGTCTTGAGCAATGATTGAGGGCACATTGAGCCGTACAACGCCCGTAATGGCCTTTGAGTCTGCACAAAGCTTGTCCTTCAACCATGTCAGCTCATCGGCAACAATACTTGCGGTTCGGTAGCATTCCTGCCCGGCGTCTGTAAGACGCAAAGCACGGGTTGAGCGGATCAATAAGCTAGCGCCTAAAACAGCCTCTAACCGGGTAACCTGCTTGGCAACCCAGGCAGGTGAGATATTGAGAATGCGTCCGGCAGCTGAAAAGCTTCCAGAATCAACAACAACCCGAAAAATACCGAGTAGATCTGATAGGTTCTCGCTTGTCATTATATAACGAATTGGAAAAGGTGATTAGCCATTGCATCCAATTAACATACTAGCAGGAAGAGGTATACCCGATTGACTACCAGCAAACGGAGATACCATGACCTACTCTCAGTTATTCGAAAGCGCAAAACTTGGGAAGCTAGAGCTACGCAACCGAACTCTTGTCGCTCCAATGACGCGCGTCAGTGCAAGTGCTTCAGGCTGCGTTGGCCCTCTTATGCAGCCGTATTATGAGAGATTTGGCAAGGGTGGCTTTGGAGCAATCATTACCGAGGGTGTCTACACTGACCAACACTTTAGTCAGGGATACGAGTTCCAGCCGGGGATCACTGATAAAACGCAAGCTGCAAGTTGGGCTGAGTTAATCAAAGGCGTGAAGGCAACAGGCGCAAAAATAATTATGCAATTAATGCATGCTGGTGCCCTGTCTCAATTTAATCGTTTCTCTAATGAGACACGTGGCCCTTCCCCAGTACAGCCTAAAGGTCATCAAATGGAGTTTTATCGGGGTTCTGGTATGTATCCTACCCCTTCTGAAATGACGGTTTCTGAGATTAAGACTGCAATTTGCGGTTTTGCAGACTCGGCTAAACGTGCTCAGGAAGCTGGTGCAGATGGGGTCGAGATTCACAGTGCCAACGGCTATCTTTTGGATCAGTTCCTAACCGATTACGCAAACCAGCGTGGTGACCAATACGGCCAAGGCATATTTGAACGCGCACGACTGACATGCGAGGTTTTAGAAGCTGTTCGTGATGCTGTCGGGGGTGACTTTACGGTTGGCATACGTCTATCACAGAGCAAGGTCAACGACTTCGAGCACAAATGGGCAGGACAAGAAGACGACGCTAAGGTCATCTTCGAGGCGGTTGAAGCGAGTGGTGCTGATTACGTGCACACTACAGAATTTGCTGCTCAGGCCTCGGCATTTCAACATGGACCGTCTTTAGCTGCACATGCAAAAAATCTTACCGGTTTACCTGTCATAGCGAATGGCGGCCTGGGTGATCCTGCAATCGCACAAAAAATGATCCTGCAAGATGAGTGTGATTTTGTGGCGATTGGTAAAGACGCGCTTGTTACGCAGAATTGGCCTGTGAAAGTGCAAAAGAACGAAGCACGACGTCCGTTTGATTTTGAAATGTTCACGCCTCTGGCTGATCTAGAGACAGCGAATGCTTACTTTTCTGCCCGTGCCGAAATCTAGTTTAGTACATTCTCTTTACGGCATCTCTCCACAAGAGGGGTGCCGTCAGTTCCTTAGTCCAGGATTGAGGATAATGTAATTCCAACCAAAATGGCTTAGTGGCCATACGCAATACCACCGGTCTTAGCGGGTGTAACAAGTCGTTTTTGGTCAGCTGGGTAATTCCAGATCACGCATGAGGGTGAGTGTAGAAGCCTTAGAGTGGGCCTGCTTCAACTTGCTTAGCAGAACTTTTAGGATGCAGCGACTGTCGGCTATATTCGTACATCGGTTGTTCTGTAGCCCTGAGGGGTGGTAGTTTTACATCAATTAAATCAATTTCATTGAGCAAAAAAAAACAGGCACTTGAGGGATGCACAAGCGCCTGTTTTGGTGTCTGGTTTTATCAACCTCTACCGCTGTGTCAGCTTTAGCTCGATGCGGCGGTTTTTGGCGTTGGCCTCATTGGTGGTGCCTTCTTCGAGGGGCTGGAACTCGCCGAAGCCGGCGGCGACCAGGCGGTCTGGTTCTACGCCTCTGGCAATGAGGTATTTGACCACCGAGATAGCCCGAGCGGCTGAGAGTTCCCAGTTGTCGCGCAGGCGACCGGTGCCGGAGAGTGGGCGGGCATCTGTGTGGCCATCCACGCGCAGGACCCAGTTGATCTCTGATGGGATTTGTCCCTCAAGTTCCAAAATGGCGCTTGCGAGGATATCCAGCTGGTTTTTGCCTTGCGGGTTGACCTCGTCATCACCGGAGGAGAACAGCACCTCGGACTGGAACACAAAACGATCGCCGACAACTTCAATATCAGAACGCTGGGCGAGGATTTCGCGCAGGCGGCCAAAGAAGTCTGAGCGGTACCGTGAGAGTTCCTGCACCCGTTGGGCGAGGGCGACGTTGAGCCGCTTGCCAAGGTCCGCAATGCGGGTCTGGCTTTCTCTGTCGCGTGTTTCTGAGGCGTCCAGTGCGTCTTCCAGTACGGCAATCTGGCGACGCAGGGCGCTGATTTGCTGGTTGAGCAGTTCTACCTGTGCCAGAGCCTTGTCGCTGATCTGCTGTTCGCCTTCCAGCTTTGCGCGCAGGGATGCCAGTGCGCCACCTGCCTCGTCAATCTGGCCGGAGCGCTCGTTGAGCAGGCCCTGAAGACGATCCCGTTCTTCAGCGGTCTGATCCAGACCCAGTTGCAGGGAGGAGATGGTGGATTCCAGATCTCCAACGCTCGCCTTTTCCAGCGCCAGCAGCTCTGTGAGCTCTGCGATTTGCTGGTTGAGGCGGTTGAGCACCTTATCCCGGCCAGACAGCTGCTGGCTGAGGAAGAACTGCGCAATCATGAAGATGGAGAGCAGGAAGATGAACACCAGCAGGAGCGCGGACATGGCGTCCACGAAACCCGGCCAGTAATCCTCTGAGTTGTTTTGAGACCTGCGTGTGCGTACACCAGCCATGCTTTATTCCTTCTCCCGCTCTACCTCTGCGGTGAGCGTTTTCAGGAAGCGTTCAATCCGGCGCTGTTGCATAGACTGGGCCTCGGCCCATTCGCGCATCATCTTCTGCTCGGAACGCACGTGCTGGACAAGGCCCTGAATGCCTTCTGCCAGTTTGCTCATGGCGGCGTTGGAATTTTCATCCGGCTCAGCGCCTTTTGTTTCCATGGATTTGCGCAGCTTGTCGAGCGTGATGCGCAGGTCCGCAGCCATATCGGCAGATGTGCCGTTGCCCAGTTCGTCCGGATCGATATCCGTCAGGGTGGAGAGCCAGTCTTCCAGTTCCTGATAGAAGCGGTTCTGTGCCTGTCCCGCCTGCAGGTCGAGGAAGCCCAGAACGAGGGAGCCTGTGAGACCGAGCAAGGAGGAGGAGAACGCGATGCCGAGGCCGGTCATCTGTGCGGTGATGCCGGAGACCAGATCTTCAAACAGCACGTTGGCATCGCCGCCTGCTGCATTCAGCGTGCTGACGGTGGTTGCCACGGCGCTTACGGTTTGCATCAGGCCCCAGAAGGTGCCGACCAGACCGAGGAAGATGAGCAAGCGGGTGAGGTAACGTGAAATCTCGCGGGATTCATCCAAGCGCATGCCGATGGAATCGAGCATAGAGCGCATGGTGGTTGGCGAGATGGTCATGTCACCTGCTTTGTTGCCAAGCAGGGTTGCCATTGGCGCCAGAAGGATAGGCGGGCGGCGTACCTCAAGGCGAGGATCGCCGAGGCGGAAGCCGTTAACCCATGATACTTCCGGGAAAATTCGCAGGACCTGCCTGAAAGACAGAAGTATACCCAGTGCTGCGACGCCTACGATCAGGCCGTTCAATGCGGGGTTTGCCATGAAGGCTGCTGTGATTTGCCCGATCAGGACAAAGGCGATGAAGCCTGCCAGGACCAGAAAAATAATCATGCGCCACAGGTAAACCTGTGGGCTCGACAGACTGTAGGGATCGTAGTCGCGTGCCATTATCCTGCGTACATCTAAAGCAAAGCGGCTTCTCTTTGTCTGGTCAGACCAATCAAGCAGAACCCGCTTTAAAGTTAATGATGTCTTTAGATAACGCGATTTCCGGTTAATAGGAAACCGCAAATCGCTGCGATTGGGCAAGAAAAGCGTAAGTTTTTAAATAAGTCGCATTTTCGCGCCCCTGATGCCGTGATTTGGGCGGGATGTGGTCATGGTGGGGGAGTTGTGCATTTTGTTGGAGCACAGGGTAGTTGTTACGCAGAAACATCCTGTAAAACTCGGTTAGTTAATATTTTGATGGATTTTCAATGCGCTTATTAGCCTGGGTCATATTTGCAATCGCATCTGGTTACATATTTTGGATGATGATCATTGTAGGGATTGTGTATTTGCAACTCCTTGATGGCTATGCATTGCATGTAACCTTCAAAAACTATCCATGGGTAGATTATGTCTCTGCCTTTGGGACGATTTTGGCGGCCTTTGGTGCTGTTGCCGCTGCTCTCATCGCTTTGTTTCTTGAACGGGTTCGATCTAAACGAGAGGCAGAGGCGAAGCGCTCAATGTCTTCGTTTTATCTTTCTGATATTTGCTTATATTTGGAAGCGTTATTTAATGCCTATCAAGATCTTTGGGTGCTCGCTCATGATCAGAGAGAGCCGACTTTATCATGTTTGGTGAGCTGTGAACTAATCAGAGAAGCTAATTTTAAAGTGCCTGATTTTCCGAGAGATAGTGCCGATAAGTTGGCACAAGCGGTCGTTTTTTACAAAGTAGAACAAGCAAAAGCAGTGCAAATCTTCAGAAGCATTCAATCAATGCATACACGTGCTTCAAGCATGATGATGCAAACTGATGATTGGGGGCAATCTTTGTTGTCTGATGTTGAAGAGATCGCGTCTGTTTATTCGTCTGTTTGCTCTCTCTTTGACTGGGCCAGGAGGAAGAAAAATGGGTACGGAAAAGTTCCGTACCAATTGGAGAATGCATTGCTTAACATGGGAGCGAATGAGCAAATTCAAGCCGCACTCGCGAAGTTTTAGAATGATACCCAAAGTAGATCGTAAAGGTCGTGACTGGTGGGAGTATAGATCCCGGGTCTTCGCTTTGCTTCGCCCGGGATGACACCAAGGCGTGGTGTTGTTGGCAGTCGGCGGTTTGTTAGTGAGGCAATGTCTGTTGTTGAAGCCTGAGAGCTAGTTCCTAACGTCATGCCGGACGAGCGGAGTGCTGATCCGGTATCGAGTGCCGTATTGTGAGGTTTGTGCGTGGGGCTCTGGTTCCCGCGTCGCACTTCGTTTGCGCGGGATGACGAGCTGTGACGGTGCTGTTGATGGATGCCTTACTGGGCTCCCTGTGTAGGCTGGTGGTTGGCCACTGGTCGCCGCCGCAACACTGGTGTCTTCCCGGCCATTGATGTACATACCGGAGACATAGGTGACAGGTGTTCGGAGAGATGGTTGACACATTAACATGGCATTCAGGGAGGGACCGGGATGCCTTGGAAAGAGTGTTCAACAATGAAACTTCGAGAAGAGTTTGTCCGACTTGCAGCTCAGGACAATGCTAATCGGCGTGCCTTGTGTCGCCGGTTCGGTATCAGCCCACAAACAGGCTATAAATGGCTGAGGCGGTGGCGTGCGGGAGAAGACTTGAATGATCTCTCCCGCCGGCCCAGAACATCTCCTGGACGTTCACCACAGGAGGTGGAGCAGAGGGTTTTATCAGTACGTGATACTTACCCGGCTTGGGGCGCTCGAAAGATCTGCGCTTATCTGCAGCATAAAGGCATTACAGTTCCAGCAAGCTCCACGGTGCACGCCATTCTACAGCGCCATGACCGTATTGAACCGAAATCAACCCCAAGGTCCCCGGATTGGCAGCGATTTGAAGCTCCTCTTCCTAATCAACTCTGGCAAATGGATTTTAAAGGTTGGATCAGGCTGGAAGATAA
>NZ_LMCE01000156.1:0-20555 GCF_001623285.1 Pseudovibrio sp. Ad26 | reverse complement strand
AACCATCACCAATCGCTATGTGAACCATGATGCCCATCCAATCCGGGTGCTGTCAGAGACGATTGGTGAACGGATTGAGGCTGGATTGGAAGGACGAGAATGAGAACTCCGCGGCAGGCATTTGGAGCAATTTATTTGGGTATTTGCGAGCTCCGTATGAGGCTTTTGACCATGAGCTGCCATTCAACCTAAATCTAGGTGCTTCCAGCCAGCGTGTGATTTCAATCATAAGTCGAGTTTGGTAAGTTTGTTACTGCGTGACCATACCTGCCATTCGACCTGTTTCCGGTTACCTCCAGCCAAAATAAGCTTGCAACTACAGGCAAATCTTATTTAGCTTACTGTTGAGGGCGGCTTCCTGATTTCCGCGGCCAAATCTCAAGCTGTAAACTTAACAGCGTACACTTCAATCGCTAAATCCGATGTTCAAGCAATCATCGCTCAGAAAGCGTTACAACTAGGTTGCTCCTCGTCACAGCAACATGGTAGCTGTCCATCAAATTGAGTGCGATCACCAATCTAAAAAGGGTAGTAGTTTGGCTAATCTAATTTGTCCCGTGCGCGGCGAACTCGGAGCAACTTACTTCGCGAAAGACGGCTTAACCGTATCCGAGGAGGCTAGGAGGATCGACTGTATTTCGTTCTTGATGGGGAAGGCTTACCCAAAAGAAAACATCGAATGCGAAACAGTCGTGATTAAATGGGTAGGAAATGGTGGTAGAAACTCCCTCCGAGCTGATATCACAATTTATGATCGGTCACTTGCCGAGATCGCCGACTTAGAAGAAGCTGATCGGCAGCTGCATATGCTACTAATTGCTGAGATTAAACGCGACAAGAAGTCAAAGAGCGGCGCGATAAACTTCCAACTTGAGCCAGCTCTGAGGCAGATCGATAGAGCCAACGCTCTTGGCGTATATTGGGATGACATTAACCGAATATTGCTGGTTAAGAAAACCAAGTTACAATTGAAAAAGATGACTTGGGGAACATTCCAGATTTCGGCAATGAGTATAAATACAAGAAACTAAAGTACGAAAACCTTATTAGACCCGAGGACATCTCGGCGACACTTATGGAGATCGCCAACACCCTAAGATCAAATCATATCAACGATGATGCGACGCGATATAGAGAGACGGTAAAGCTACTACTCGCGAAATATATAGATGAAAGGGAGGCGAAAGAGACCGGTGACGACCTAATTTTACAGGTAGTACCCGGCGCTGATGCCACCTTTATAACTCGTGTTGAAGCACTATATAGGCGAAGCGCAAGAATATACTCCAAGGCGAAGTCGATTTATCTTAAGGACACACCAAGCCTTGAAGAGAAGACTATTAGGGACATTGTCAAAAAGGTGCAAGGTCTGAATTTGCTCGATTCATCTAGTGACTCGATGCAACAAGTCTTTATGACCTTCGTTCCCGCTGTGTTTAAAAAAGATTTGGATCAGTACTTTACTCCATTGACACTTGTCGATTGCATGGTGGAGGTTTTGCGACCGGGCCCAAATGATAAGGTCGCAGATCCTGCGATGGGCACTGCAGACTTTCTCACCGCAACTATGCAATATCGTATCCAAAAGGGTGATGGGCAGATCATCAATCGCGTATATGGAGCTGACAAGGATAAGCAGGCCTACGAACTTGCTGTAATTAACATGATCCTTAACAAGGATGGGCAGACGAACCTGCACAACCTAGACACAATCGAGAGATTTGACTTGTGGGAAGGGCAAATGGACGTTGCCCTTTGTAACCCGCCGTTTGGTTCGCGCACAATTGAAAGTAGAAAATCAGTACTTGCAAATTATGACCTTGGCCACGAATGGACAAAGGAAAACGGGGCTTGGAGGAAGTCGGAACGTGTTCTTGAAAGCCAACAGTTGGGAATTCTATTCATTGAACGCTGCTTCAAATTACTTGCTGATGGTGGTAGGTTGGGGATCATTTTGCCGGAAGGCTACCTATGTACACCTAGCTATGGATACTTGCGGCAATGGATTCTTGAAAATCTTAAAGTGACAGGGTTAGTTGAGCTACCTCGAAGAATTTTCCTTAAATCTGAGGCAGACTTGAGATCTAACATCCTTTTTGCGGAAAAGTCCGTAGCCACTGTCTCCAATTATCCTATTCATTCAGAGCTTGTTCGAAAAGTAGGCTACAAACTCGGAAAAGGGTTTTTCAGTCTTCCAAAGAGAGACAACCTTTCTGGCCTTGAAGTCCGTGATGAACATAATCGCGTTTTGATTGATACTGATTTTGAGCGGGTCCGAAGGAATTTTCTTAAGCTTACCAAGGCTAAAGACCAGCTTGACCTAACCAGTTGGGCAGGCGCATGTGTCGAAGATATTCGGATGCATCCACAACTGGACATGAAGCCAAGGCGTTTGAACATTAAAGCATTGTCGAACATCAAGAATATTAAATCGGGAGATTACGTCCGACTCGGAGACTTTGCTGATGTCTTAGACAGTACTGTCGAATTCGGTGAGAGTCTTTCGGTCTCTGACTCAATGACGCTGATAGAAGGTCAGGATATACGAGCTGTTGAAGGCGTAGTTGTGTTTAGAGACCAAGAAAAACGCTGGCAGGTCGAAGTTAGAAAGACAAGTAAGGGGTATCCTGTGGTCAAGCGGGATATCATTGTTGGTTTGGTACGGCCTGAGCGTCGTAATATTGGATTTATCTGTCAAGAAGGATTGAACATATTTGCTAGCCCTGATGGTGTTGCCGTCATAAGAGAACGATCTGATTTATATGCCGACTTTCCTATTGAATGGATTTACCACGCTTTACGAACGGAAGCTTGCAGAATTCAATTTTGGACAGAGTCAGGAGGAACGAGCTATGGCAAGCTCAATCTAGAGCATATCCGAAGTGTTCTATTGCCAAAACCCGCTCAGGACGAAATCGCACAGATAGCTCATCAAGTTAAGGCGTGGTCCGAAGCCGTCGCCGACTCGTCAATGCGTTTTGAGAAATTGTGGGCCTCGCACGATAGGGTTGCAATCTTAAATTCTCCGCTCATCGGACTTGAGGCTGATGAGTAAGGCAGTCAGAGGTCTAATGCCCGGCCTTTAATTATCTCGAAGGACGTTGATTTTTAGGTTGCTATTTGGACGGGTCTTTATGAGCCGTAGTAGCTCCTTTCAGGAACTGTATTAAGTACGTTCGCACATATCGTCGCTGACCACCGGAAAGACTGCACCATTCATGAATGGTGCAGTTCTGATGTGCTGCAGCGTTGTATAGCGGAACACTAATCAACGTAGGCTATGGGCCATGCAATTGACCACTGAGCGGTTATAGGAGCGAATGCAAAAACTTCCAGGCGAGCTGGTTCAACCCATGATGGAAACGCTCGAATAGCAACTCATAGCCCGACCTATCCTGCACAACAACAAGGTGCTGTACCTTATGTGCACCTCAACTTGTCGATGCTGTCTTGAGACTCATAGGTGTAAAAATTATTCCTCCAATATCTTGTTTTTCACCTTCCTTCACAAAGCCCCAACGTTCATAAATGGGGATTGCAAACGTGGAGGCTTGGAGTTCGAACTTGCCGTCATTACCTTGCTGCAGGCAACTCTCTTTGGCTAGATTCCATAGTCGAGAGGATATTCCCTGTCTATGATAGTCCCCTCGAACAAAATTATGCTCAACATGACGGTGATCCCTTACACCTATGACACCGATGATTGCTGCATTTTCCTCTGCAACGAAATAAGTGTAGCCACTTTGCAGATAGCCCTCAATTGCTTCGGCGGAGCAGATTTTTGCTAATAAGTGCTCTCCTTCAGGAGAAAATTTCTCTGCCGAAAACTGGTTTTGAGTTTCTAAGATCAAAGTAGAGATCGCCGTTGCATCGAATATTGAAGCTTGTCGGTATTGAATCACTTTCCTCTCCTTGGGCACGTTAATAAGTAGGTGGCCGCGATTGCGAATAGTGGGCACCTAGTTTGTAACACAGTGGAGGGTCGCTTCAGGCTATCAGGTGATCAAAGAAAAAGCATAAACGATCATAATGCACCTCAGGCTAACTCAACCCATGAGAGAAACGTACGAATGGCAGCAGTTTGGCCCCGTATTCAAAAATTGAGCAAGAATACTGCCGACACCCACGCCAACTTAGTCTCTGATAATTATTCTTAGGAAGGTTCCCTAATGTATGACATCCGGCATGCTGAACCGAGTGACCATACTGCCATTGTGCACTTGTGGCATCAAGGTTGGCATGATGCGCACGCTCAACTAGTTCCTGAAGGGGTATTGGAATATAGAACTTTAGAATGCTTCTGGAAGTGGCTTCAGGACTCTGACGATAAGTTATGGGTGGCCGTTGATAATGACGTTCTTGGGTTTGTAACAACAAACGGAGAAGAACTAATGAAACTCTACGTTCTCGCGAAAGCAAGAGGAACAGGCACTGCCAAAGCATTGCTGCAGCATGGAGAAAGCCAGATACGAAACAATGGCTTTTCGGAAGCTAAGGTTTTCTGCATTGCAGGCAATTCTCGAGCAGAGAATTTCTATTTACGAGAAGGATGGGTTCTCAACCGAACGTTTCAGGACCAACTTTGGGTGCCTGAAACTGCAACTCGTAACTTCGCAGCAAGAACTCGCTGCTATCGCAAGAATTTGATCTCTATTTCGATGGCTGAGAGTTGAAATCAATCATTGAATAAGCCTTACCTCCGTGAGAGTTCAACCCTCGATAGAACTACTCGAACGACAGCAGTTGGCCCTCTGCTAGCGGCTACTGCGTCCTGCTTTATCATTGCCTCCAATTTGACTAGCTTTCGCGTAAACAGATCTACATCCACTTTATTGAACAGCCCATGCTCGGGATCTGATGCTTCAGTCCGCAGCCGGTTTTGGCAACCTGACGCATGGCATTGAGAAGTTCTGGTGTGCGGTTGGTTGGGTCGTTGAAGCCAGCATCATCCAAGCTGCCACGGTATTGCAGCTCACCCTTGTCGTTGAAACCGAAGAAATCTGGCGTACAAACTGCATTATAGGTGCTACCAACTTCTTGAGCTTCATCGACCAGGTAGTCCCAACTGGACCCAGCGTGTATATTTGGGCGTTACGAAGAACAACAAGGGAACATTGAATCGCATTCACCCGCTTTGGTTATTTTGTACTAGTAAGATGCGAACTTTGCTACAGTTCGCAGCACCGCGAGAACTGAGGTAAGCGAGAGCCTGTTGCCAGAGATGAGGGCGAACACTGGACATTCGGGTGTTTCCCTCAAGGGTTGCTGCTCTCAAAATAATTGTTTTTAGATGTCTTGGTTAGGAGGCGTTTATGGATCTTTGCGGTCACATGAGTATAGTGCCTGTAGTGCCCAACGGATCACAAAAGGCTACTTTGCTCATGGCCCTAGCTTGATAATGGCCAGCTGGAACTGGACAATAATTCTGCTGAGCGCGCATTGAAGCCTTTGGCTCTGAGAAGGAAAATTTATCTCTTCATGGGATTAGAGGGCGGAGGAAAAGCTGCTGCCATCGCCTCAACCTCATTGAAACAGTGAAGCTCAATGATGTCGACCTGCAAGCCTGGCTCACATGGGTGCTGGCCTATATTGCTTATCATAAAATCAATTGCATTAACGATCTCATGCCATGGCGTTACGCTGCTAAATAAGCATAACTGAAGTCCTAATCAATAAAAAGGCCGGGGTCACCGGACGCACACTTTGGGAAAACGGGTATTGCGAGAGCTTCAACGGGCGTATGCGCGACGAGCTACTGAACGGTGAAATCTTCTACTCACTGTGCGAAGCCCAAATAATCATCGAGAGATGGAGAAAACACTACAACACCAAACGACCCCACAGTGCTCTGAGCTATCACCCGCCAGTCCCGGAAGCCACCATTCAGATGGATCAAAGGCCAACAATGCACTCACTTTCAACTCAGATCACTCCAATGGGGCTGCTCAGTCGCAGAAATGTTGTCGGAGCACGACATAACCTTATCATATGAAACCATCTGCCAGTGGGGCATCAAGTTTGGCCCAGCTTACAGTCATCGGTTGCGACGCAAAAGAGCACAAAGCTCAGATATCTGGTATCTTAATGATGTTGTGATCAAAATCGAGGGCCAGCGATGCTATCTGTGGCAGGTCCTTGATCTAGATGGTTACATACTGGATGAGATCCTTCAAAAACGACGTAATATCATGGCTGCTAAACGTTTAATGACGTGTCTGTTACCAAGGTAAGGAGTTGCTCCAAAACGAATTGTTACCGACAAACTCGGCTCTTATGGTGCAGCAAAACACAAAGTGATGCCAGCTGTTGAGTACCTCAGCCATAAGGACTTAAGCAATCGCTCCGAGAACTTGCATTTGCCCTCGCGAAAACGAGCCATGCAAAAGTTCAAGTCGCCAGGCCAACTTCAAAGATTTCTGGAAACATTCTCCGGCCTGCGCAATCTCTTCGTTCCACCTCACCACCAACGATCCGCAATCGACACTCACCTCTACCGTATCAACGCTTTTTCACAATGGAAACAAGCTGCTGTGCTTGAAGCTTAAAATGCGTTTGGAGAAAACTATTGCGGCAAACTTCAGATTAGTTTGATAGCGCCAAATTGCTGACCACAAGATCAGGAAGGGCCAACTGAGCCAAATGGGCATTCCAGCGAAGTTTGCGACAGTACCCTTCGAAGTATTAGCTGCGACATGGGTATTATTCTGTTTCTCGCTCAAATTCTAACCAGACTGATCGACTTTCGGGAATACCTTCGCAGGTATTCAGATTTAGGGTACGCCAGCGATGATCTACTGAAAAGGTGCTGTCAGAATCTGCGCCAACCTCGAAGCAAAGCCCCGTGCCAGTTAATTCAATACGCCCATCTGTACGATGTGTGAAATCTTGTAAAGACGCCCGTACAAAGGGATATTGCGCGATATCAACTTCATCAGCACAATGTTTGATCATCAGCGGAGCACCAGGCAATGTTCTCCCATTCAAACCAACCGCTGTCACGCACCCCCCATAAGCGGGAAAACGAATGGCACCAGGAGAGGAAAAGGTAACGGCCTCATCTGCATAGAAACCCGGCCGTTTGCAATTATGCGCGTTTAACGGCATGGTAAAGTCTACCCAGTTGCCCGATCCGGCCACGTCAATACAATAACCGTCCTGCGGTCGATCAAGACGGTCAGCTAAATAAAGATAACCTGCCTCATCACGCCAATTCTGAGCGTGCACCGTTATGGGAAAAAGTAAAATAGAGGCTAGTGTCCAAAGCATCACTGCAAGTGTTCTCATCAGGGGTCTCCTATAGTCGAAACTTTATTTCGGACATCTGTTATGCCATGCTCAAATGGGTGTGCATCACAAGTGCCCTTCAAGTTTCACCAATAAACGTTGCGATCTGTCGCGTTTTCCTCATCAGTACGGATTACAGTTTGGACGTGTTCTGGCCAAAGCTCTCCGCTATTCAACTAATGAAGGCATAGATTGGTCTGGGTATGCGGAGATACCCAGAATTAAATGCGCGTTGCATTTTACTTCTAGTCACAGTTCGACAATCTCTAAAACCTATTGGCTTAACTCCGTCAAAAGAACTCAGTTAAGTCATTTGCTTCAGGATCTTGTCAGCCCGCAGTGGCAAATCACGAACGCGAGCGCCAGTTGCGTCAAAGACGGCATTGGCAAGTGCTGCGGCAGTCGGCCCCTGTGAAGCCTCCCCTGCTCCAACAGAGGGCAAGTCTGGGCGGTCAATCAAATGAAGCTCAATGACCGGGGACTGCGCGACACTCATGATTGGGTAATCCCACCATTCGGTACTGGTGACGCCGGTGTGATCGTAAGTCACCTCTTCCATCAAGGTCCAGCTCAGGGATTGGATGATTCCGCCTTCGATCTGATTGAGCACGCCGTCCGAATTGATTACCTGACCGACATCTATGGCTCCAACGACCTTTGGAATGGCTACCTCGCCATTCTCTAAATCTACGTGTACGTCGACGACAATTGCGAATATGCCGGATGTATTCCGATAGCGTCCAAATGCGAAACCACGTCCAGTGCCCTTTTTGTTCGAACGACCAGACCAATTGCCTTCTTCTGCAACTTTTTCGACAATCGCCCGATAGCGCGGATTGCTGAGGTGCTGCAACCGGAACTCAATCGGGTCCACATCAGCATTAAAGGCGACTTCGTCCATAAAGCTTTCCATAGCGTAGTGATTGGAATAAGCTCCCAGACTGCGCATCGCTGAGACACGTAAAGGCATCTCGGGCAGAAGGTGCTTTGTCAGCCTCTTGTTCGCGATATCATAGATCGGATCACTGTTACGATCCGCCCCGAACATGGAAGCTGCGCTTTGAAATGCATAGGGTTGCAGATCGCTGTTAGTAGACCAAGCGGGCATGAGGCCACTACGATTACCCCGGCTCATTTGGGATTGCAAACCCGGACGCGCAATATGAGCACCTGACCAGAGCGTGTGCTCATAGGAGCGCAGCCTGTTGTTGGAATCAAGTTCGGCAGCAATTTCAATACGCATTGCCGTGCCAAATGGTGAATGGGCCAGCTCATCTTGACGCGACCACATCACACGTACTGGTAAATCGGTTGCGCGGGCTAAGAGCGCTGCATCCATCGCTACATCATCTGCACCATTATGGCCATAACATCCGGCTCCATGGGCATGAATGAAACGCAGGTTACTCTCAGCCATCCCTAGTACGTTTGCCATGTCATGCCGAGCTGGGTAGACACCTTGCGTATGCGACCACACCGTTAGGATATCGCCATCAAGCTGAGCAATCGCACAAGATGGTCCGATCGAACCATGGGCATGAAAAGGACGAAAGTAAGATGCTTCGAAACGTTCGCCACCGGCAGAGTTAACATCGCCAACCTCCAGAAAAATACTGTCGAATGACGGCAGCGTTTTAATCCGTTCAGGCAACTCCTCTAGCGGTGGTTCAATGGGCGGGATGTCCCAGCTTGCACCTTCGGCCAATACTTCAGCTGCAGCCACAGCTTGTTCTTCACGTTTCGCAATCACGCCGAGAAAACTACCATCCCGTACAACTGAGATCACACCGTCCATTGCACTTACGGTGTCGATGGATGCATCCACGAGTGTGAACTTCGGTGCTGGGGGGCGTACGATGCGGCCATGAACCATGCCCTCTAGGCGAATATCGACGATATAAGAGGCTTCACCGTATAGTTTGGCCGGTAGATCAGCCCGTTGCTGGGGCGTACCCACGAGCTTATGGTCTGCTGAGCGCTTTGGTTGAACATTGCCAGAGATCGGGATATTTATTTCCAAACCACCGACCAAAGCCCAATAGGTTATGTGACCGCCGTCCGGAGCGATCACCTCTCCATCTTCGACACGGATGTCCACCAAATCGGCGTGGAGCCTGCCCGCTGCCATCTTGACAAGATGACGGCGGATTTCGGCACTTGCCTGGCGTAATGTCATACCACTCGACTGTATCGATGCGCTGCCTGCCGTATACGATTCATCTGGTGACCGGTCGGTGTCTGGATTGATCACCTTTATGCGCGCAAGATCGACATCCAGTTCCTCTGCAACGATTTGCCCAAATGCAGTCTGAATTCCCTGGCCAAGTTCAGCCTTGCCAGAGGACACATAAACGCTGCCTTTGGGATCTATACGAATCCAGGCATCAACTGTCGATTCATTTGGGCGTCGCATTTCTCCCTGAGCAGTACGGATGGAAACCGGCAATGCGAAATAGGCGGTGAGCCCCCCAATGCCGTGTAGAATGGAACGTCGAGAAAGTAATGCTGTGTCAGGCTTAATCATGATTAGCCCTCCTCAAATCTGCACTTGAGCACGCTTGATTGCTTTTAGCACACGCGCCTGTGCCCCGCAGCGACACAAAATACCATCCATGCCCTCACGGATTTCTGCATCACTTGCGGCAGGATTGTTCGATAGCAGTTCGGTAGCTGTCAGGATCATCCCATTACTGCAGTAGCCACATTGTGCAGCCTGCTCAACCAGGAACGCTTGTTGAAGCACTGAAAGAACGCTGTCGGGCGTCTGATCTTCGAGCGACACCACCTCGGTGTCGGCAACAAGCGAGACCGGTGTGATACAGGACCGTACGGCCTGACCATTAACAAGCACAGTACATGCACCACATGCGCTGGCACCACAGCCAAATTTAGGGCCGTTCAGAGAAAAATCATTTCGTAAAACGTAAAGAAGAGGGGCATCCTCATTCACGCCAGTAGTAACTGAATTTCCGTTGAGCTGGAATCTTATCATTGTGTTTCTCCTGTCTGAAACGCCAAAAGCTGGCTCCTACGATTTCGATGAGATTCCATAACAGCCTATCTAACAATTTCAGCACTAACCGGAGGGCCCATAAGGCAGTCTTCCTTGACAGCTATGATGCGATTGATAGAGGTTGTAAAATCGCTCCCATCAACGGTAAAGCGTAGGTGCTCGGTGAAGACGACCTAACGTAGTTGATCATGTTTCTCTATATTTCTACGTGCTTTGTCAGAGAGGATGACCGGTACTAATCAGAGGAGCCAACACCGATCATGTCCAGCGGCTGGCCTACATTGAGCGTGATAAAGCTAGAAGGGGACAGTTGAGCCTCACGCTTGGCTTGTTCCAGAAGTTCAACCGGCTCAACGCGCGCTTCTGCACTCAGTTGGAAGGTTCCATAATGCATGCCGATTGACTGTTTTGCTCTTAAATCCATGTGTGCTTTAACAGCCTCAAATGGATCAAGATGCACTGGCTTGAATAAATGCCTAGGTGCATAGGCACCTATTGGCAGAAAGGCCAAGTCAACAGGTCCAAATTGTTCATATGTTCTCTTGTAGTGATTGGCGTAACCACTATCACCGCCAAAGTAGATATTCTTGCCACCAATCTGCATAAGAAACCCGCCCCAGAGAGTGGAGTTTCTATCAGTCAATGTACGACCTGAGAAATGCTGCACTTCAAGAAACCAAAGCTTAAAATCATCTGACACTTGCGCGCTATCCAGCCAATCTAGTTCATTGATGTTGTCAGAGGATGCCAAGCGACTTCCCACCCCAAGTCCGGTATATATTTTGGGGTTGTCGCGCTTAATCAACTGATTTATGGATTTCAAGTCCAGATGATCATAGTGATCATGACTTACGATAATTACGTCGATTTCTGGTAGATCCTCCAGAGCTATGCCCGGTTTATGAACCCTCTTTGGGCCAACAAAGGAGATCGGGCTGGTTCGTTCTGAAAACACTGGGTCAGTGAGAATATTGAACCCATTTATCTGGATAAGAAAAGTTGAATGGTTGATGAAGGTGACGCGTGCGTCCTTGCTATTGACTCTGTCTTGCGGGGACGGATCTGTAATCGTTTCCACCCATTTCGGCCATTTAGCTCTTTCCGTGTCAGAGGTCAGCCCTGCCCAGGCTACTTCCCAGAAGGAGTGAGTTTCGACCAGACTGTTATTCCTAAATGCTCCATCTTTGAAATTCAAAGACCCTTGCTTGTGATCTTTTTGAGTAGCCGCACAAGCTGTCATGAAAACACCTACCAATACGAAAATTACTGCCGTAAATTCAATGGGTCGCATCCATAAGTTCCCCGTTCAAAAGATACCCAGCCAAACATAGGCGACATCTGGTCCGGCCTATTTAGCGCTGTGAGCGTGCGCGATTCATGATGGCAAGTTCTCTAGAAAATATTCCATTTGATCCTGCAACGTTGCTGCCATTGGATGCACCTGCAAAACTTCACAGAACAACGAAAGGGTGAGCAGCAGAGGTACGGACATCCGCGTATCCTTTTTTACATGGTCATACGGCTGCTACAGGTTGTCTAACTTATTACCGCATAAGTTTGGATATACTTGTCTGGAATACTTTTCTTGTCAAGTAATCTATTCAAAGATAGGGATTGCGAAGGCAAAACTAGATCTACCACCCGAGAAAGAGCGTCTAAACATAAGGATGGCCTATCTGTTACCGCTTAAAGCAGAACGCCTTCGGCAAATGTTGCAGGCTGCTGTTATGGAAGAATGTAAACTGACACTTTCAGAAAAGAAATGCTTGGGCGTGTTTGCCAGTCTGGAGCACCTGTGACGATGAGTGAAGTTTCACACGCCTTGCTGCTCACCGAAGGAGGCGCGATCAAGGTCATTGGTCGTTTAGAAAGCGCGGCCTTGTTACACGACAACGCTCAAGCAACGGTAAGCAAGTGGTGCTTATCAACATCACGGAAGCTGTCATGACTGTGTGCGTCCGATGACCCCAGCCTTTTTATCAATTAAGGCTTCAGTTACGCTGATTTAGCAGCGTAACACCATGGCATGAGATCGTTGATGCGATTGATTTTATGATCAGCAATTTGAGCCAGCAGCCCTGATCCCGGGCACCCGCGCTCGATTGGCCCGGAGGGCAGCGGTGCCTGAACAACTTCCTCGCAGCATGAACACGAAAGGCTCTCCTCGTCGACACTGCTAGAAACAAACCCTGTTTCTGTTGTATGCATTGATCTCCCTTCAAGCATGGGATTGTAACGGTGATCATTCAGCCAATAATATAGCCGTGTTTTTCTTGTGCCATGGCGCCTGGCAACCTGAGCGACGGGCAAACTTCCTTCCAGCGCCTGCTGACAAAACTGGAGGAAGAATAGAAGATCAAATCCTATCGCGTCAGGTCGACTTCACCGAACGCTCACGAAGTAAGTCAGGCAAGATATTATAAATCAACGGGTCCTGGGCCTAGCTTCACTCTATTATTCACTCTGATCAACCCTTCGTGTTTATTGTGGCAACAAGATCATCCTCATCTATTGGCAGTTTACTCGCGCGATATCCTGTTGCTGCGCGGATGGCATTTACGAGAGCGGGAAGTGCAGCAATCAACGCGGCTTCACCTACACCAGATGGCGCCACAGAAGGGTCACTGATGAGTTCAATTTCAAATTCTGGCGCGTGGTCAATCGTCGCAATCGGATAGTCGAAGAAACCATAAGCAGAAATCGAACCATCATCGATAGGCGCCCCTTCGACCAAGACTTGCCCGATGGCCATCATGGTACACCCTTCGATCTGCGCCTTGACTTGATCAGGGCTAAAAACAAATCCGGGATCAAGCACACAGTAACAACGATCGATGCGGACTTGTTCGCTCTCTTTCTCATAAGATACGTCAAAAGCCATTGCAACATGGGTTTGCTCAGCAAAGATTGCAGCGGCGTAACCGCGACCAACCTCTGCGTCTTCAGGAAGCGGGCGAGCGGCGCACATGGTTTTCAGCTTTGTCAAACACGTCTTGAGACGGTCTTGTTCCGGGCCAAGATTCTGTATCCGTAGCGAAATTGGATCCATGTTGAGCGTACGCGCGAGTTCCTCAACCGCCGCCTCGGCTGCAAGCGAATTGGGCGTCGCGCCAAGTGAGCGCCACTGGCCAACATGGAAAGGAAGTTCGACGTCAGTGAATTCGATGCGGCGGCGATCAACGGTATAGAATGGATGAGAACCTATAGTGGCGCCTATGTCGTGAAACAGTTTCCGAACGAGCGATAAGCCCCCTTCAGGTAACAAAAAATCGTTGAACATGACGTGTCCGCTGACGAAAGCGTGCCACCATTCGGTGATTTTCCCATCGTCGTCTGCTTTGATCCGAACCCGATGAGACGATGGCGGACGCGTACGGTCTGCGAGGAACTCGTCACGTAGCGACCACACCACCTTGACCGGTCGATCAACCTCTCGTCCAAGGAGCACGGCATCGCGGACAACATCATATGTTGCGCGACCACCAAAGCCGCCCCCCACACGCATGAGGTGAACCGTTACGCGGTCTGTTGACCACCCAAGTTCCGCTGCTGCCTTCTTTTGATTGACGAACATGTCCTGTGTGCCCGCCCAGATCTCGACCACTTCTCGCCCGTCCCGCTCACTAAATTGAATAACCGCAGAACGCCGTTCAATCGTCGCATGTTCGACAATTGGCAAATCCTGACGTCGGTCAACGGTCCAAACCTGATCCTGAGCGACATCATCTTTTTCGAGGATGCTCTCAAGTTCCCCGGCCGAAAGAGCGATATCAACATCTATCATCGCGTCGATATCTTCTTGAGTATAACTTGATGGGCTGTCCCACTGTACAGTCATCTGCTCGAGTGCGGCGTCAAGAACGCTTGGCGTTTCCGCGACAATGCCGGCAAAACTACGCTCTTTATCGACGACGATCTTGATGACACCGGGCATACTACTGACGCCACCATCATCAACATCAACGATCTGGGCACCCGCCACGGGGGCTGGAACGCCGCGCCCATATGTCATGTTCGGCAAACGAACGTCGAGTGCATACACCTCTTTGCCGGTTACAATATCACGCCCTTGAACCTGCAAAGCAGTTTTGCCAACCTGCACCTTCTCCCTGCCTGGATCAAACGTGTAAGAGGTCGCATCCGGGAGGTCCCCAAGATTGATCACTTCGTTTGTTCCCGTGACAATATCAGCGAAGGTCACGACTTGACCTTCCGGGGTAGTAAAACCGCCTTTAGCATCGCCAAGAGCATGGGCATCAAGGCCAACTTGCTTGGCCGCACGTTGTCTCAGCTCTTCACGAAGACCAGCAGCAGCTTCAGCCAGAGGACGGGCGTTGTTACTGGTTCCCGAGCTTCCTACGGTGACCTGCAGTCTCGGTATGTCGTTTGTTGATGGAAGCGAGACTTGGATATCCTCAACATCGACGTTTAGTTCTTCAGCTACGATCTGGGCTAGGCCGAGGGATGACCCTTGTCCCATTTCGTGCACGGGGCTTAGCATTCTTACAGTGCCATCCAGGTCGACTTTGATCCACGCTGTGCCCTCCTCAAAGTCTGGTGCGCGCATCGACGCCATGACTGGCGCGAACTCTCTACCCACGAAATAGGTGACGGTTAGACCCGCTGCTGTCCAACCAGCAGCTTTCAAGAAACCACGCCGTGTGAAGCGCCGCTTTTTTTGTGTAGCTGGTTTCAATTCTAGCTCGCCTTTCTTGTTTGCATCACTTGGGAAGCGTTCTTGATTGCAAGGTTGATCCTTTTATAAGTTCCGCAACGACAAAGATTGTTGCTCATGTGATCTATGATTGTTTGGTCGTCGGGGTTCGGTTCTTCATTTAACAATGCAGTGGCTTGCATGATTTGCCCTGCCTGACAGTAACCACATTGGGCGACGCGCTCGTCCAACCAGGCCTGTTGAACAGGATGTAAAACGCCATCGGCGCTGGCGAGACCTTCAATTGTGGTAATGCTGTCAGACTGGACATCAATCGCATAAATGGAACAGCTGCGAGCAGCCTCACCGTTGATGTGAACCGTGCATGCACCACACTCCCCTTGGCCGCAGCCAAGTTTTGGTCCAACAAAACCCAACTGTTCACGCAGCACCATAAGCAGCGTTTCATCTTGCCATGAGTCTGGTACATCAAATTCAGAGCCGTTAACGAATAGACGCATGGATCAATTCCTCCAATTGGCAGACATAGTTCTGAAAGTTTCGTAGGAACGCGAGGTGTCCGGCTAGTCTTGCTCCAGAAGAACACCATTTTTGATGACCATGTTTGGCATTGAACGGCCAACCAGCTCGCTTGCATTTCGAGCGGTTTCTATTCTGTTTAGATCTTCGTCGGTTAGACTTAGATCCAGGCTTTGCAGTGTATCCTCTAGTTGGGCTGTGGTCCGAGCGCCAGCCAATGGGATAATGTCTTCGCCCTTGGCCAACAGCCAGCCGTGCAAAAGTTGCGCGATCGAAATGTCTTTGTCGGCGGCCATATGGCGCAGCGTAACCATCAAAGGATCGCCTTTTGCATCGGACAATTTACCAAAACCCATGACGCCAAAGGCCACAATACCGATACCCAATTCACGTGCCGTGGGCAGGATGCTTTCTTCGATGGAAGTATCGGTTATCGAGTAAGCGAATTCCACCAGACTCAGTGGATGGGTGGCATGCGCTTTGCGAATGGTCTCTGCATCGGTTTCCGACAGGCCAACGTTGCGCACATATCCGGCTTCGACCAAGTCGGCGATAGCACCAACGGTGTCTTCTACAGGGATACCGATATCCACGCGAGCGGGTTGATACAGGTCTACATAATCCAGACCTAGACGTTTCAGAGAGGTGGTGATGTAAGTTTTCACGTTCTTTGGGCCAACATCGACCTTGTTGCTGCCCGTGAAAGCATTCTGAAAAGTTCCGTACTTTAGGGAAATGAATGCTTTGTCCCGGTCAACGTTTTTCAGTGCCTCACCAATAAGAATTTCATTATGACCATCCTGGCCGTAAAAATCCCCTGTGTTCAGGAGATTGATGCCGGCCTCCAGCGCGGCGTGAATGGTGGCTACGCTTTCGGAACGCTGCTGGTCCGGCATCATCGACATGCGCATGCATCCCAAGCCAAGCCTTGAGACTGCAACACTGTCGTTCCGGTAGGTTTTCATATCCATTTGAAACGCTTTCTCAGATTTCCAGCTCTTTTCGCTGGCTACCCGGAAGGTACTCATCAGGAATTACATCAACAAGGCGCACTTTATTGAGATGATATATGTCGAAAATTGATATGTGGCCATAATTTCATAGAGTTTGGCACTTTTCCAAGCAATAGTTAAAGATGATCAGACTGGCAGGAGATTGGAACCTAGCGTTACGCAATCTGCTCTACCGCCTGCCGAACTGCACCACGAAACCATCTTTGCGATGGGGAATGGTGTGTGGCTTTGTGCCAGATCATTTTGAATTGAACAGGTGGAAACGGGCAAGGCGGCTCAATGTGCGCGAATTCCCTGAACAGCCCATGTGCGATACGCGCCGGTAATATCGCTATGAGCTGTGACCCACGCATCAATGGGGGAAGGGCTTCGAAACTAGGAACTTCGACCCTCAACTGACGTTCAATACCATGTTGTTCAAAGATTCGTTCTTCGAACGGCGTTCCAGACATGGAAAAACGAACTGTCGCGTGAGGCAGCGTACCGAAATTCTCACGCACCTCATCTTCCGAAATGACGTTGGGATCGAAGAAGCACTTTGCGCAATCCTCAAAAAGCGTAGCGCTGTGGATATCAAGCTGATCTGGTGGAGGGAGAGGTGTAACGACAACATCGCTCTCTCGCATGCGCAGTCGATCCAGGTAATTCCGGCCAGACGAGATCAAGCGAAGTTTGGCCTGCGGAGCTTCGTTCAAAAATCTGTCCAGCAGTCCGGGGGCAATCAACTGACGCTCATAGTCTTGCGCTTCCAGGCAAAATCGGGTCGTCATTTGCTCCAGTTCCAGTGGTTCTGGCGAAACGAGTGTCTCAAGTCGATCTAGTATTTCCGAAACCTCGGGTGCTAGGGCGAGGGCGCGCTCGGTTGGGGCAATGCCACGTCCAGCTCGCACGAACAGAGGATCTCCAAACACTAAACGCAGCCGATCCAAAGCATGACTGATCAGAGGTTGACTGACGTCCATCCGTGCAGCCGCACGCGAGATCGACCCTTCTTTCGCAACTGCGCAGAAAATCGTCAGCAGCTTGACATCGACCTTCATTAGATCAGATTTTTTCATATATGACCTCAATAAGATGCGTCTTGTTTATATTATGAACGAAAAAGATACTCCTCGCAACATCGGCCCGATTGGAGGTCATGCAGTGAGGATGATCGGACATGTCCACAACGAACAAACAGAGTGAAGTTGAGTTTGTTGCGCTCGTCGCGCTGACTACATCGCTAGGAGCATTGTCGATTGATGCTGTGCTGCCCGCACTGCCTGACATCGGCGAGAGCTTTGGAATGGCCGATGGAAATGCATTGCAGCAGATCGTTGGCGTTCTGTTTTTGGGACTGACCATCGGACAACTCGCCTATGGGCCGTTGTCCGATCGCTTTGGACGCAGGCCAATCCTATTCCTCGGCATGGCGGTTTTCGTATTGAGCAGCCTGGTTTGCATTCTGGCGGACAGCCTCGTAGTGATGTTTGTAGGCCGGTTCTTTCAAGGCGTGGGAGCTGCTGCGCTCAGGATAGTGCCTATGTCCGTTATTCGTGACCGATATGATGGAACCGCCATGGCTCGCATCATGTCCCTGACGATGGCGGTGTTCATCATTGTACCTTGCATCGCTCCGATGCTTGGACAGGGGATTCTGATGCTGGCGGGATGGCAGTCGATCTTCTGGTTCATGCTGGTGCTGACATGCGCCTCGGGGTTTTGGGTTTGGACGCGCCAGCCGGAAACTCTTCCAGTTGAGCGGCGCAGCGCCGGCAGTCTTGTCTCGGTCCGCGACGGACTTGTCGCGACCCTGTTCAACCGGACAACACGTGCCTATACAATCGCCAGCGGGCTGATGATGGGGACTTTTATGGCCTATGTCATGTCGGCCGAGCAGATCTACCGCGATATCTTTGAATCAGGTGATCTGTTCGCACTCTACTTTGGGGTAGGTGCAGGCTTTATCGGTATTGCCAGTTTAGCCAACGCCCGTCTGGTTGAAAGCTATAGCCCGGAATTGATCTGTCGGGCCGCCCTGTTTGGCGTGATCCTGGTTAGCGGTTTGGCATATGTCATCAACCACATTGCCCAATTATCTTTATACGGATTTCTTGTCTTAAACTCGATCGTTTTCTTTTGCTTCGGACTTACGATGGGCAATATGAACGCAATCGCCCTGCAACCGCTTGGACACATTGCCGGGCTGGCCAACTCGGCCATCAGTTTTCTGTCCGGATGTATTGCCATGGCGATTGGGTCAGTCATTGCTGGCGCTTTCAATATGACGGTAGCCCCCCTGTTCTTCGGGATTTTTGCAACCAGCCTGTTGTCTCAGCTCATCTTAATGTTGTCGGATCGCCAACAAATGGTAACGGGCGCATAGCCCGCAACCTGATCGATTTCTAAGGAAACCGAAATGATTCTTGATTTGACACCCTACCATGCAGCCAGTGGATTGGTGCTCCGTATGTGAAGATGTCGGCTGCTGAAACGACAAAAGAACCCGGTGATGCTCGCGTATTGCTCTGGAGCCACGCAAGACGCAAACTCTATGAAGTCGCACGCAACAAAACCACGCCTGTAGCTCAAAAAGACCTGCGCCAGATTGGTGATCTACATCAGATTGAAAAAGACGATCCGGGGCAAAACCCCAAGGAACGTCTGCTAGAACGCCAGGAGCGAAGCGGAGAGCGTGAGCTACCCCACTTAAATGGGGGAGGCTCAAGTGGTGCTGCTGGAGCGCAGTATTATCCTGTCGTATGAGACCAATCGCAACTGGTTGAATAAGTTCAACCCATGATGAAAACGCGCGAATGACCGTATTTGTCCCGAACTTCTAGGCATTCCTGACACGTAGCGTGTGACCATTGCAGATACTCGCCCTGTCTTGGCGTCTTGCCCTTTAATGCGAGGTCTTTACTACTGTTCAATTTTTTTCCGACGCCTGCTGAGTGTCAGTTTGGTCATTTGCCTCACAGGTGCTCAGAGGCATCTATGCGATAATTCCCGTCGGTCAAGCTACGCGGTCTTCAGGCCTTATGAAGTTGCCCCTGCAACAACGGTTGCAACTCACGCAGACCTTTCGTCTGGAAATCAACAAATCGGCACACGCGAACGGTGCGTCGCAGGTCGCTTTGCAGCAATATCCACATGGTGCGGTCAAGTTCGCACGGTGTGCCGGGGATCTGGCTGAGGTCAGGGAATAAATGCTCAAAGATCACCGGGAGTTGCGAGGTTCCACATCCCTGTCGAAGCAGGCTGATATGCATATATCCTTCTGAAGAGGCGTGGCGAACCGAAGCTGCCGGGAATGGTGACTGGCTGAGCCAACCGGGGTTCTCGCGTGCGCCGATCAAGCCAATCCAGTTCAGCCCGGCGCCGGCTTTCGGAAGTGCATTGTCGATGTAGTACTGGCTAGCATACGTGCCAATTGCGATCGGATATAGTTTCTGTGCCACGACATCATCAGAGACTTCATAGGCGACATGGAGCGACACGTCTGTTTCGGCGCGGTTGATATCCTCTTGCTCGTCGGTCAACCTCACTTCGACGTCGATACCAGGATAAGCTTCGGAGAAGCGTGCAAGGATTGGAGCAACAACATCAAAGGCCATCATAGGAGGCAACGAAAAGCGGATTGAACCGGTCTCTGTTCTGTCTATCCCCTCGATCCGGCGACGTGCGTTCAAGAAGGTAGCCTCGCCCTCTTCCGCCATCGGTAACAAAGCTTCACCCGCTGCTGTCAGTTTAAACCCTCGTCGTGACCGGGTAAAAGCTGGACGCCATAGCTGGCTTCGAGCGTATTGATATTGCGGTTTACGGTGACGTGACTGGCATTCAGTATTTCTGCGCCCGCACGCAGGCTGCCAGCACGAGCCACAGCCAGAAAGAACGGCATCATTTCCCAATTAACAGCGTACATTGCAAACCTCTATGTATCGTCGTGTCCGTCGTCGAATGAAGTTAGACAGAATTAGCTTCTGAATAGCGGCGTGTTTGGCCCGGTTTGCATGTTGATGTTAAGCGGCTTGCGCGTGGTAACGCAAGCGGCGATTTTGAAGAGTTCTGC
>NZ_LMCE01000155.1:0-694 GCF_001623285.1 Pseudovibrio sp. Ad26 | reverse complement strand
CATTCAACGTTCTCTGCACCACGATCAACCAAATCGCCCACCGAGATAAGCAGGTCTTTTTTGTTGTCGAATCCAATCGTATCCAGTTTGTTCATCAGGTTCGTGTAGCATCCGTGCAGATCGCCAACTACCCAAATATTTCGGTATTTGCTGCCATCAATTTTTTCGTAATAGCGCATCTCTTTCACTCCATCCGCGATGAACCATGAGAACGTCGTTGACGATGGCGTGCATTTTCCCGTCTTTATCATCAACGTATTTTCTGACCGTACCGCGACTACATTTCAGTCTGCGTGCTACTTCTGTCTGATTTCCGTATGTTTCAACGAGCATGTCTGGAATGGTTTTTACTGAGAACGTCATGCGGCCTCACTTCTGCTATTTCGCAGGTCTTTGAGTTTCTGTTGGTACTCTGCCTTGATCGCCTTGCACTCTTCGATAGTCCAGCGATGGCGGTTATGGTTTGATTCGATTTCGTCTACTGCTTCCTGCCCGATGCGGCTAATCAGTTCGACGCGATACGGAACGAGATTTCCGCTTTTGTGCTGGTTGCACACCACGCATTGCTTGTGAATATTGCGTTCATTAAATCGGAGTTGAGGTGCCGCAGCAGTTGTCCGGTAATGTCCGGCATCCCACTGAGCAGACGTGAGCGTTCCGCACGAGATACATGGTAAGTCGCGGTCTCTTTCTC
>NZ_LMCE01000154.1:0-1654 GCF_001623285.1 Pseudovibrio sp. Ad26 | reverse complement strand
GAATGCGGCGGCGGCGATAGGACACCGGTTCTCCTTGCTCATCTTCCCCTGTTGCTTCTCTTGGCTTGTCGAATTCACCGGGATCATCCCAACTAGGATCAAAGAACTCATCCTGCTTTTTCAATTGAGGCATAGGCTGAGTGTCGGGGGCCAGCACATCTGGCTGGATTAGTGGTTGCAACGGACTTGGCCGTATCAACGGTCTTGGAACGGGTGGGCTAGGCACGAATGGCTTTACCCATTGCGGGGTCTTAGGAACTGTACCTGGTGGAAGATTGCGAACAAATGCGTACTGATTACCAGCGGCTTGCGAAGCTACGTTCTTTACCGTTTTAGCCAAGTTTGGATTGTTCATGCTGCTGTCCTGATGATTTTCCCTGACCGTTCCCGATAGACGGTACTGCTGCCATCTGCGTATGTTTCCTTGCATTCGATAACATCGCAGAGATCTCGCAGGGCCTCATTGTCAATTTCAACGCCGCTGTTAAACAGCAGCAGTTCAAGCCGTGTTTCGCGAGACATTGTTTCTTGCGAAAGAATGCGCTGAACATCCTGATCTTGATAAAACTCAGCTCCGGCCATAAAGCTCAAGACAGCCCAGTAAAAGAAGCAGCTCTCATCGCTGTAGCCTTGTTTGCCAGCGTGCTTTTGAGCCTCACCAAAGAACGAGATCAACTCCTTGCGCTGAAGTTCCTCCGTCTCCTTGGGAAAGGCTTTGCGAAGGAACTGCTCAATCTCGTGGTAAAAGCTGATTTGAGCGCAGTGCATCATATCATCGTATTGACGCTGCTCGATCTCGCGGAATGGGAAGGTTGCGCGGTAGTTTTCGACTGCTCGGTCATGGTTTTCATGTTTGTGCCAGTGATAGTCCAAGCCGTCTTCGGTCTCGATGCCGAGCTGCAGCTGTTCGCCGCGAAGGCGATAGACCGCAAAACTTGATGTGTAGTCATAAGGTGCTGCAATCAGATCAATGTTTTTGAAGAAATCCTGCCACTGTTCCGGGAAGCCATGTCGCAGGAAACAATAAAGCACGCGGGCATCATAAAAACGCAGGTAAACCGGTTTGCCACTTTCCGGCGTGATCACGCTCATGAACCGCTTCAAGGAGCTTCGAAGTTCCTCAATCGCCTTTGTTGAAAAGACGATGATACCAAGCTTTTCTGGAAACCCTACCTTTAGCCAACTGGTCAAAACAGCGGGATGGACAGTCAGGTCAACAAGCAACGGGGTTCGGGCATGGGCATCTTGTTTGGCCTCTGCAGGTGATCCCATCAACGGTTCCCATCCGTCTTCGCCCGTGGCCCGGATCTCGCTTGCAAGGTCTTCCTGCCAGGATGCATCCAGCACCAGGTATGGTTTGGCATCAATCGTTGCAGCTTGCGCGGCGATCCCCTTAAATCGTTCTGTCAAACTCACCGCTGCTATCCTTTGGAGGCTTTGTCTTCACACGTTTCGCAAAACGGCGACCGGCTCATTCCTACGGGAGAGGCTCCTCCAATCAAAACATCCCCAGATCCGGTTGAATCGGCACCACCACAATCAATCGGATCTCCCTGTCGCCCAGCTTCTTTGTTGTTGAACAGGACAGTCGGGCTTCCGGAGGCCAATGATCTGCCATGGGGTGGTGACGGGCAGACCGGGCATGGATGCGGTG
>NZ_LMCE01000153.1:0-1691 GCF_001623285.1 Pseudovibrio sp. Ad26 | reverse complement strand
AAGTTATCATTGCCACTGACTGCGACCGCGAGGGTCAAGCGATTGGTGAGAACCTTTTGCATTTTTACGGCTACAACGGCCGCGTGCTGCGAGCAATGTTTACGGCAGAAGATGAAAAGACGCTTCGAGAGGCGTTTGCCAACGCTAAGCCCAACGCCAGTTATCAGCCGCTTTATGATGCAGCGGTCGCCCGTGCTCAGGCCGATCAGGTGTTCAATCTCAGTCTGACCAGAACCGCAACGACCAGACTGGTGCCTACTGGAGTGCGTGCAGTCATTGGCGTTGGCCGTGTTCGCACCCCAACACTTGGAATTGTCTGCAGGCGTGAACAAGAGCTTTCCAACTTCAAGCCACAAGACTACTTTGAACTGACTGCAGATGTTCAAGGTGAACATGGGCTGTTCCAGCTTCACCACCGGCCGACTGACAGCGAGCGCTATTTTCAAAAGGCTACGGCTGAAGCAATAGCTGCAGCTGCGACCGGCTGGCATGGCCCAGCCAGCGCCACACAGGAAAACCGGCGTCAGGCTCCAGGCAAGCCCGTTGATCTTCCAAGCTTGCAAAAGCAAGCTGCCAAATGGGGATGGACGGCAAAGAAAACATTAGACGTTGCCCAGGCTCTTTATGAGATCCACAAGCTGACAACCTATCCACGCGCTGCAGTGCGCTACCTTCCTGAGAACATGGTTGAAGGAGCAAGCGCAGTGTTTGCAGCACTCGTCGGCGGCGGCTATGTGAAGGATATCGACTGGCAGGCCCCAACAATCAGGACAGGCAAACGCGGTGTATTCTCAGATGCCGGTTTAGCTGGTGAATCTCATCATGCCATCATCCCCAATCCAGCTGTGATTGATCAGTTTTCAAAGATCATTGCAGGGCTGAACGCTGACGAGCGCAAGCTGTTTGATTTCATAGCCAAGACATTCCTTGCAGCGCTTGGCCCTGATTACGAGTATCACCAGACACAGATTGCAATCAGTGTGCCGGTGAACGGTCAGGCTGTTGTCTTCAAGACTGTGGGCCGCTCTACAATTCATTCAGGCTGGCGTGCTGTTTACAGTGAGTTCATCGAAGACAGGTCGTCCTCAGATAACGAGGCCGAATTGCCACAAGTGAGGAACGGTGAAGGCGTGGGGATCTCGGCTGTCAATATTGATGCTAAGAAGACAAAGGCACCAGCTCGCTACACGGAAGGGTCTTTGATTGAAGCCATGCAAAACGCATGGAGGTTTGTTGAAGATGAGGGCCAGCGTGCACGGCTGAAGGAAGCCAAAGGCATTGGTACTCCGGCAACCAGAGACACCATAATTGAAGGTTTGAAGAAGCAAGGCTTTCTTACTGTCTCCAAGGGCAAACTCTTTGCAAGCGATACGGCTATGCAGCTCTATCATCTTCTGCAGGGCCGGTGTCCTTTACTCCTTGATCCAGGCACAACAGCAACAATGGAAGCGCGACTTGATGACATTGTGAGTGGTCGAGCCGGTGCTGATGAAATCATCCAGGAGATCTGCAGCTCTGCGAAGACGGCAATTGATGTTCTGGACGGGCAGGGGGCAAAGCTCGACATTCAGCGAAAACCGAGCCCAGCCATGGTCAAAGCAGCTAAGGGCAAGGCTGAACGTGAAGGCAAGCGTTTCACCCGCGCAGATCTGGCAAGTTATGACACGTTGCGGGCTTATCTGGGGCCAATG
>NZ_LMCE01000152.1:0-612 GCF_001623285.1 Pseudovibrio sp. Ad26 | reverse complement strand
CTGTACAAGAGGAACTTCGAAGCTATGAATTGCCGGAACAGCAAGAAAAAGAAATCAAGGTAGTCAGTCAATCAGAATTTGATCAACTGAACTTGCCACAATCCACTTTACAGCTAGTTCAGGTAAAAGACTTCCAAGCAAACCTGAAACCAATCGAAACACTTGTTGCTCAAAATAAAATGAACAATCCATCTTTGCAAAAAGTAGAGTACAGCAACCAGAAATATGAAATGTATGAAGTGTATAATGGTCTATTCCCTGGTTTTGAATTTATGGGATTCTTCCTAGGTTTAGCTTTCTTGACCATGCTTGCTAGCTGTTTGATGTTCAAGATCTTGTCAGGAAGCAAGAGTGACATTGCTCGTTATGAAATGCTTGAAAAGATAGGAACACGACGCGGGTTGCTTAAACAATCGATCCGTAGAGAAGTAGGCGTGTTATTCTTAGCACCAGGAATCTTAGGTGTAGTCCATGTCTTGTTCGGATTACAAATGTTTGGTCTATTCATGCAAAATCCATACAAAAATATTTGGGCACCATTTACGATCTTCTTCGTATTGTATTTCATCTACTATGTACTGACGACATGGTTATATACAAGGATTGTATTAC
>NZ_LMCE01000151.1:0-610 GCF_001623285.1 Pseudovibrio sp. Ad26 | reverse complement strand
CTTCTATTTCTGATGCTGAATCAATGATGTCTGCCATCTTTCATTAATCCCTGAACTGTTGGTTAATACGCTTGAGGGTGAATGCGAATAATAAAAAAGGAGCCTGTAGCTCCCTGATGATTTTGCTTTTCATGTTCATCGTTCCTTAAAGACGCCGTTTAACATGCCGATTGCCAGGCTTAAATGAGTCGGTGTGAATCCCATCAGCGTTACCGTTTCGCGGTGCTTCTTCAGTACGCTACGGCAAATGTCATCGACGTTTTTATCCGGAAACTGCTGTCTGGCTTTTTTTGATTTCAGAATTAGCCTGACGGGCAATGCTGCGAAGGGCGTTTTCCTGCTGAGGTGTCATTGAACAAGTCCCATGTCGGCAAGCATAAGCACACAGAATATGAAGCCCGCTGCCAGAAAAATGCATTCCGTGGTTGTCATACCTGGTTTCTCTCATCTGCTTCTGCTTTCGCCACCATCATTTCCAGCTTTTGTGAAAGGGATGCGGCTAACGTATGAAATTCTTCGTCTGTTTCTACTGGTATTGGCACAAACCTGATTCCAATTTGAGCAAGGCTATGTGCCATCTCGATACTCGTTCTTAACTCAACAGAAGATG
>NZ_LMCE01000150.1:0-529 GCF_001623285.1 Pseudovibrio sp. Ad26 | reverse complement strand
TTACCATTCTTTGCAAAGCTTGGGTATCAAGTGATTTAACCAGTAAAGATTTATTTGTCCGTCAAGGGTGGTTTAAATTCAAGAAAAAAAGAAGCGAACGTCAACGTGTTCATTTGTCAGAATGGAAAGAAGATTTAATGGCTTATATTAGCGAAAAAAGCGATGTATACAAGCCTTATTTAGTGACGACCAAAAAAGAGATTAGAGAAGTGCTAGGCATTCCTGAACGGACATTAGATAAATTGCTGAAGGTACTGAAGGCGAATCAGGAAATTTTCTTTAAGATTAAACCAGGAAGAAATGGTGGCATTCAACTTGCTAGTGTTAAATCATTGTTGCTATCGATCATTAAAGTAAAAAAAGAAGAAAAAGAAAGCTATATAAAGGCGCTGACAAATTCTTTTGACTTAGAGCATACATTCATTCAAGAGACTTTAAACAAGCTAGCAGAACGCCCTAAAACGGACACACAACTCGATTTGTTTAGCTATGATACAGGCTGAAAATAAAACCCGCACTATGCCATTAC
>NZ_LMCE01000149.1:0-618 GCF_001623285.1 Pseudovibrio sp. Ad26 | reverse complement strand
GATCGTATAGTCTTCTTTCAAGTTTACAAGTGTTTCTTCAACCGTTCCTGTCGAAATAGGGTCCAAAGCACTTGCCGGCTCGTCTAGCAGCAAGATATCAGGTTTCATCGCGATCGCACGAGCAATACATAAACGTTGCTGTTGCCCGCCAGATAAAGCCAAGGCACTTTTGTCCAAGCTGTCTTTTACTTGGTCCCACAAGGCAGCTTGTTTCAAGCTTGTTTCAACGATTTCATCTAATTTCTTTTTGTTTTTTTCGCCGTGCTGTTTCAAAGCAAATGTAATATTGTCATAAATCGACTTGCTGAACGGATTAGGACGTTGAAAAACCATGCCAATCCGTTTGCGCATCTCATAAACATCCACTTGAGGCGCATTAATATCTACGCCTTGATACATGATTTTCCCAGTGATTTTCGTATTAGCGATCCCATCATTCATTCGATTCAACGAACGAAGATACGTAGATTTTCCGCAGCCGGAAGGACCAATCAGTGCAGTGATCTTATTTTTTTCAAATTCCAGATCCACTCCTTTGATTGCTTCATTGTCGCCATACCAGACATGTAGATCATCCGTATATAGTGCTACTTCTTTCTCTTTTGGCATGGTGATGAC
>NZ_LMCE01000148.1:0-26971 GCF_001623285.1 Pseudovibrio sp. Ad26 | reverse complement strand
CTCAAGCACTCATCAAAAGAGGAAAGCCCTTCAAAGCGGCTATGATTGCTCTGGCGCGAAAGATACTCATCACAGCCAATGCACTGCTCAGAGACAATGTTCCATTCAATGCATAAACACAGTTGCCCCATCGCGCTGCGCTTGTGCGGGATGACACCGAGGGGGCGAGCAAGCAATCCTCATAGCCACCCTCAGCCGTCTTCCCGCACTTGATGCGGGATCTAGTTTACTTCCATGACCACTTGACGAAAGTAGGCTTCAATCTCTGAGTTCAAACTTGGGGTGTATTTTGAATTTTCAACGTTTTTTGCCCATTCGAAGGCATCTAATACCAGAGCTTCAAGCTGCATCATTTCAGGAAGCTCTTCTAACTCATGTTTTTCTTTGAGTTGGGTCTTTGCACTAATCAAGCCTTCCATCTCTTGTAAGACAACTGAAGAAATTGAAAGCCCTGCAGCCAATTCCTGTACATTCATAGGCGGCGTGAGACTTGGGTGCTCTTTAATCCAAAGAAGTGCCAGTGCAGGGCGAAGCGCATAAAAGAAACGCTTTAGGTTTAGGCGATTTTCAGTTGCGTGAGATTTTTCCCAATAGCGTAATCCAAGATTTCGATAATGATGGATACAAGGTGTTTGGCTTGCAGCTTCTCTTGAGAGGTTAAGCAATGGCGAGACTAATTCATCACGCCAAATGTACTTGATTGGGCTGTAAAGCCATTCAAGTAATACCGGGTTAGACTTGCGCATCAGATTCAGAGCTTTACGAATTTCCCAGCCACTGATGTCCAGCTCGTCGTCGATCGGCAACTCAATTACGTCTCTGCCAGCTTCTAAAGACAGGTACCAATCCAGTTTGTGCGCGTAGACGAACCGCACATCATAATCGCTATCTGGCGAGGGAAAGCCCCAGGCACGGCTGCCGCTTTCAATAGCAAAGAGGATCGTTACATCGTTGTCGGCCTCAATCTTATACAATTGCTCCAAAATTCTGGTGCGCATGCTCTCTGAAATACTTGGTTTGAATGGTGTTAAAACTGTCATCTGAAAATTCCTTGCAATGGCAGAGGCATATCACGTTTTCAGGGAAACAGAAGCCCCACTCATAGATCGTGTGCCAACACTTTTTCCATTAGATAAAATCCAGGGGCCACATTGGTCGTGACATCCACCAGGCATCCCTCCCCGCACCCCGTGCATGGCTATTATGCGTTGGGGGGATGGTGTTTTTGACGATATTCCCGTATAAGCGCGTCAAAAGGGAGACAAAAACCGCTCAAATTTTAGCGGTGTCCTGGCTGAATAGCTCTTGTCCTTGAGCAGGAAACCTCTTGGTTTCACACGGACTTCACAGTGCGTGCCTAGGATTTGCCCACTACTTTAAAACAGTACCAAGAATCCCATTGGAGGTGCTACTTGCATTCGTCCTCGAAGGCGCACGCGCCCGAAAAGACTGGCTTTACAGCCAATACTATTAAGGTTGAGCTCCTCTCCGGGCTTACCGTCGCTCTTGCTCTGGTTCCAGAAGCTGTTGCATTCGCATTTGTTGCTCAGGTTGAACCACTTGTTGGTCTGTACGCGGCCTTCATCGTCGGCATTATTACTGCTGTTTTCGGTGGTCGTCCGGGCATGATCTCTGGTGCAACCGGCGCGCTTGCCGTTGTTATGGTCTCACTCGTGGTGACCTACGGCGTGGAATACCTGTTTGCGACCGTTGTGCTGATGGGCATCCTTCAGCTGATCTTCGGCGTGATGCGCTGGGGTAAGTTCATCCGCATGGTGCCGCACCCTGTTATGCTTGGGTTTGTGAACGGCCTTGCGATCGTGATCTTTCTTGCGCAGATGGGCCAGTTCCAAACCGTTGATGAAGTGACTGGCACAGCAAGCTGGCTTGCAGGCATGGACCTGACGCTTATGCTTGGTCTTGTTGCATTGACCATGGCTGTAATCTGGTATCTGCCAAAGCTGACCAACGCTATTCCTGCTCCGCTTGCAGCTATTGTTGTTGTTTCTGTGATCGTGATTGGTCTTGGGCTTAACGTTCAGACCGTTGGCGATCTGGCTCCGATTTCTGGTGGCCTGCCTGAATTCCACATTCCAATGGTTCCGCTGAACCTTGAGACGCTGCAGATCATCCTGCCATACTCCATTATTCTTGCTGCAATCGGCCTGATTGAAAGCCTTTTGACGCTGAACCTTGTTTCTGAAATGACAGATACGCGCGGTGGCGCCTCCAAAGAGTGTCTTGCTCAGGGTGCTGCAAACGTTGTGACTGGCTTCTTCGGCGGCATGGGTGGTTGTGCGATGATTGGTCAGTCCATGATCAACGTGAAATCCGGTGGCCGGACACGCCTTGCAGGTATTGCGGCAGCGCTGTTTTTGCTCAGCTTCATTCTATTTGCGTCTTCACTGATTGAGCAGATCCCGCTGGCAGCTTTGGTTGGTGTGATGTTCATGGTGGTGATTGGTACCTTTGCATGGAACACCTTCAAGATCCTGCACAAGATCCCACGGACTGATGCGATTGTTATTGCACTGGTGACTGGTGTGACTGTGTATTCTGACCTTGCTGTTGCTGTTGTGGTTGGCGTGATTGTTTCTGCGCTTGCTTATGCATGGAACGCATCCAAGCGTATTGATGCACACACAACAACCAACTCTGAAGGCCAGAAGATCTACAAGCTGGAAGGCCCGCTGTTCTTTGGGTCTGCTGCTGGTTTCCAAGAGATCTTTGATCCTCAGTCTGACCCGGATGATGTGATTGTTGACTTCATCAATTCCCGCGTGGTGGACCATTCCGGTTTGCAGGCAATTGATGCACTGGCAACGCGCTATGAGCAGGTTGGTAAAACCCTGCATCTGCGCCATTTATCTCCGGATTGTAAAGACCTGCTGCACAAAGCTGGCAGCATGGTTGAGGTCGCCGTTCTGGAAGATCCGCATTACGGCATTGCAGTTGATTATGATGCAGAGATGCAAGAGACCAAGCCAGCCACAAGCTGATGCAGGTTTCCTAAGCTGATACAGAAAAGGCGGAGCACGATGGCTCCGCCTTTTTTATTCGCTCAAGCGGTTTGGTTTATCCGCGCTGGCCTTGTCCCTTGCCGTAACCATGACCGTGGCCACCTTTGCGGTCCTTCTGGCCTTTGCGCCAGTCTTTCTTCATCTTTTTGAAGTCTGCAGAGGTGATGACACCGTCGTTGTTACGGTCCATGCGTTTCATCATCTGAGCAGTTGGTGCAAAGAACTCTTCCTGTGTCACTTTCAGGTCGCCGTCAGCATCCAGACGCTGGAAGGAACGCACATACATTGGTTCTTTGAACTCGGCTGCGATGGTTCTAAAACCAGCCAGATCAACAGGGCCATTTGCAAAGAGCTGGTCAGCGAGTTTGTTCAACTCGTCCTTGGAGATCTTGCCGTTCTTGTCCAGGTCAACCTTGGCGAACATTGCGCCCATCATTTCACCGCGCATGCCTTTGCTGCCGTGCTTGCCAAAGCTCATCATGCCGTGATCGCGTGGGCCATCACCCCAGCCACCTTTGCCTTGCTTGCCGTCGGCTTGCTTACCGTCGCGAGGGCCTTTCTGCCAGCCGTCCTTACCATCCTTACCTTGTTTGCCATCGCCCCAGCTGCCTTTGCCGCCCTTGCCATCCTGCATCTTGGCCATGCGGTCGCCCATGCGCTTTTTCATCTTGTCCATGCGCGCTGTCATGCGTTCTGCCTTATCAAGGAACTCTTCGCGGGTCACCTGACCATCACCGTTGCTGTCAAAACGCTGGAAGATGCGGACTGAACGGTCTTTGCTGCGCTCGGATGCACGATCTGCTGCAAAGACTTTCCATTCTTCCAGAGTGATTGCGCCATCGCCAGCCGTGTCAGCTTTTGCGAAGTCTGCTTTGCGTTTTGTTTCAATTTCAGCAGCGGTGACAGAGCCGTCTTTGTTTGCGTCAAAATTTGTAAAGAACTGGGAAGACATCTTCTTGCCAAAGCTTCCGCCAAAACCCGGAGCAGCCATGGCAGGAGACAGAGCGGTACCAGCAATCAATGCAGCTACAGAGCCAGCCATAATAGTTTTGAAATTCATCATGTCGTGTTCTCCTAAAAATCAAAGCCTAAAACGAGGGGAAGGTTTGTGTGAGTGTGCTTCGATAAACAGAAGGTAGGAGCGAAGTGTCGCAAAACTACACCAGAAAACACGTTGTTTTGTCACAGGATTTGCCAGAGTATCGGGTTGGGACAGTTTGATACATTTTTGGATGCCGAGAACCTTTCGCTGGTCCCGGGAATACGGCATAAGTTAGGCATCGCATACTATATGGTCTTTCATCTGCCATGAGAGACGGGACTCAAGCGAGGATGCATGTCTCAGAGTACAGCACATATTCTTATCGTCGATGATCATCGGGATATTCGGGAGAGCCTTGCCCGTTATCTGACGAAGAATAATATGCGTACGACCGTGGCAGAAAGTGCAGCTGCTGCACGTAAGGCTTTGAGGAACTCCTCCATTGATCTTGTGGTGCTGGACATCATGATGCCGGGCGAAGATGGCTTATCGCTTTGCCGGCATCTGGTGGAAACCAATCAGGCGCCGGTGATCCTACTGACGGCGATGGCTGAAGATACAGACCGTGTTGTTGGCCTTGAGATTGGTGCAGATGATTATGTGACCAAGCCCTTTAATCCGCGTGAGCTGCTGGCCCGCATCCGCGCTGTGCTGCGCCGTGCCACCAGTGTTCCACGGGAACGTGACCCCATCGATACAGAAAAACTGGCGTTTAACGGCTGGGTTCTGGATACTGCACGGCGTGAACTGATTGACCCGGAAGATGTGAGCGTGCCTCTGTCCTCCGGTGAGTTTCAGCTGCTGCTGGCGTTTTTGAAGCGGCCTCGCGTGGTGTTGTCCCGCGAACAGCTGCTTGATCTGACCTCTGGCCGGTCACTGGGTGTGTTTGACCGGTCCATCGACAATCAGGTTTCCCGGTTGCGCCGGAAGATCGAGATTGATCCCAAAAATCCGGAATTGATCAAGACTGTCTGGGGGGGCGGTTACACCTTTACCGGTGAAGTCAAAGAAGTCACTGCATGAAGTTTCTTGGTAAACTGATCCCGCGCCGTCTTGCCCCTCAGCTTATCCTATTGCTGCTGGCAGCGCTTATCTTTTCGCAGATCGTGAGCTTTGTGCTGCTGGGTCGCGAGCGTCAATATGCTCTTGCCAACCTTGCTCGCGACAATGCTCTTTGGCGCACAGCCAATGTGGTGAAGCTGCTAGAAGCCACGCCGCCTCGCTTACAAAAGCAGGTTCTGCGCACGGTCTCCAACACCCGCACCCGCTTTAGCATTGGCGATACTCCCGTTGTGGCCGAAATGGGTGGTGATGAAAGCATGGAGGCTCGGCTTGCAGACTACCTAAAGCGCAAGTTGGATCATGACCGGCAGGCCCGTGTTGCCGTTATCTACAATGAGCGCTTTCAAGAAGAGAAGTGGCGTGATCGATCCTCTCCGCCTCCAGAAGGACGTGAGCGGACTTCTCATGGTTCCATGCAGGCGATGCATGACCGACGGGATGATTATTTCAAAAAATACCGCTGGTTTTCTCTAAAAGGCGTTCAACTCTTTGCTGCCATTGAGCTGAAGAATGGCCAGTGGCTCAACATCGAGAGCAACTTCCGACTTCCAAAACCTTCATTTGTGCCGATATTGCTGCCGATCGTCATTATGGCTTTGCTGACCATCCTGATCATCTGGGTCTCTGTTTACCGCCTGACGAAGCCGCTTCGAACGCTGGAAGCTGCTGCCAATGATCTTGGTCGTGGTGCAGATGCGAAGCCGCTGAAAGAAGCGGGACCAGCTGAGGTACGGGCTGTGACGCGTTCGTTCAACCAGATGCAGGAACGACTGACACGGTTTATCTCTGACCGAACCCGCATGCTGGCCGCAATCAGTCACGATTTGCGTACCCCGATCACCTCGCTACGCATTCGTGCCGAGTTTATTGATGATGACGAAGACCGGGAACGCATGATCGCCACGCTGGATGAAATGCAGGCTATGGTGGAGGAAACGCTTGCCTTTACCCGTGAGGATTCAAAGCAGGAAGAACTGCGTTCTGTAGACCTTGGTGGTTTGCTGGAGAGCATCGCCAATGATCAGGAGGACATGGGCAACCATGTGAGCGTTGAGGCGCAAAACCGAGTTGTGCTGAAGTGTCGTCCAATGTCACTTAAACGCGCCTTCCAAAACCTGATTGGCAATGCCATCCGTTATGGTGAGGAGGCTGATGTCTCCTTCCTGATTGATGAGGCTCATGCTGAGGTTCGCATCGCAGACAAAGGTCCGGGCATCCCACAGAACCGCCTTGAAGACGTTTTTGAGCCGTTTGTTCGTCTGGAGGAATCCAGGAATGAACAGACCGGCGGCATTGGTCTGGGCCTTGCGATCACACGCAGCATCATTCATGCGCAAGGCGGTACTATTCGTCTTGAAAATGGCGAGGAAAAAGGCCTTGTCGCGATTGTGAGACTACCGCTTTAACACCCACCTTGAGTGAGAGATTAAGGCTTCTGTTACCCTAGCAGAAGGCACTCTCTCACGTCACATCTCTCTACTTCGTCACTGCTCTGCATAACAACAAAAAAGCAGAGAACAATGACAAATCCAACCTCTCCTAAACTCTTGCTGCCAGCACTTGATACAGCATCAAATGCCGGTAATTCCGCCGAAACACTTGCTCAAGATGGCTACAAAGCCGTGGGACGTTATTACTCCCTGCACAGTTGGAAACAGTTAACCAGAGCAGAAGCCTCTGAGCTCTTTGCAGCCGACCTGAACATCTTTGTGGTTTATGAAGACAGCAATGATGCCCCGTCCTATTTCTCATCAGAAATTGGAATTCAACAGGCGCTACGAGCACTTTATCAGGCAGATGCCGTCATCCATCAGCCAAGGCAAACCGGCATCTATTTTGCTGTCGATTATGATGCATCAAGCTATGACTACACCCATTACATCAGGCCTTACCTGAGAGCGATCAACGATGTTTTTGCTTCCTTTGGCTATCCCTACCATGTGGGCGTTTATGGCAATGGTCTCGTCTGTTCCTGTGCCAAAGATGATGGTCTTGCCAACCTGACATGGCTTTCTCAATCAACGGGTTACTATGACTATCAGGAATACAAGCAATCTGGAGACTGGAACATTCTTCAAGGCCCTTACGTGACAATTGCTGGTACTCAATACGATCAGGACACGCTCAATCTGAACCGAGGCTCTTATGGTGGCTTTGGAAGCTTTGCAACTCCTTCCTGCTCCAAATGAGGTCTAAACCTTCCATTGGATCATCCTTCCAAACCCAGCGTATAACTTCGCTAACCATTGGAACTGGTAGGCTCTCACGGTCATTCTCTCATGTTCGTCATCACTCTGCATAACAATAAGAAGCAGAGAAGCAATGACTGACGATAAAGGCATCAAGACCGAACCTGCCGTTGATACAGCTGAAGGTGTGGAAGTGCTGGCGAGCGCGATCGCCAAGAAAGGGTATAAGGCCGTTGGGCGTTACTACTCTTTTTCCAAGTGGAAGCAGTTGCAGCCAACGGAAGCCCAGCAGTTGATTGCTGCGGGCCTTTCCATCATCACTGTATATGAGGATAGCAACGACAGGCCATCCTCCTTTACGAGTGCTGCAGGAACACAGCAAGCTCAACAAGCGCTGCATCTGGCGCAGGATGTAATCAGGCAGCCCAAAGGCTCTGGCATCTACTTTGCCGTTGACTATGATGCGTCCTATTACGACTACGTGCACTACATCACGCCCTACTTCAAAGAAATCCAGTCAGTCTTTGAAAAGGCCGGAAATCCTTACAAGATTGGCATCTATGGAAATGGATTGGTTGCCGTCAATGCCTTGCAAGACGGCCTTGTGGATCTGACATGGTTAAGCCAGTCACAAGGGTTTCGCGACTACAAGAAATTCCGCGATTCCAGAAAGTGGAACATCCTACAAGGGCCGGCTATAAAAATTTCAGGGACTGAGTTTGATGGTGACACAATCAACCTGACAAACGGCGATTTTGGCGGGTTTACCCACCTTGTACCCAAGGATGGCAGCTGAGTTCAGACTCTTAGAGTATCATTTAAGCGAACCCTGCGCAGTTGTTTGGGACTGCGCAGGGTTTTCTCTTTTATGCTGAAACGCCGAACTTGGCTTTTGCTTCCAAACGGCGTTGGTGCAGGACAGGTTCGGTGTAACCGCTTGGCTGGACGCGGCCTTTAAATACCAGATCACAAGCAGCCTGGAAGGCGACGGAGTTGTCGAAGTCCGGTGCCATATTGTGGTAGGCCGCATCGCCCGCGTTCTGTTCATCCACCACAGTGGCCATGCGCTTCATGATCTCCATCACCTGTTCTTTTGAGCAGACATTGTGATGCAGCCAGTTGGCGATGTGCTGGGAAGAGATGCGGCAGGTGGCACGGTCTTCCATCAAAGCAACATTGTGAATATCCAGCACCTTGGAACAACCAGTACCGTGTTCTACCCAGCGGACAACATAACCAAGGATGCCTTGTGCGTTGTTCTCAACTTCCGCCTGAATGTCTTCCGGCGTCCAGTTTGGATTGGTTGCAACCGGAATGGACAGGATGTCGTCCAGCTTGGCTGGCTCGCGGCTTGCCAGTTCTTCCTGAACGGCTGGCACACAGACCTGATGGTAATGCATGGCATGCAAGGTTGCTGCGGTTGGAGATGGAACCCATGCGGTGTTGGCACCGGCTTTTGGATGCCCGATCTTCTGCTCCAGCATAGCGTGCATCAGGTCCGGCATAGCCCACATGCCTTTACCTATTTGTGCATGCTCTCTCAAACCGCAGGCAAGACCGGTATCCACGTTGTGGTTCTCATAGGCGTTGATCCATGCTGCTTGCTTCATGTCCGCCTTGCGGATCATCGGGCCAGCTTCCATGGAGGTGTGAATTTCATCACCAGTGCGATCAAGGAAGCCGGTGTTGATGAAGCAGACACGGTCTTTGGCTGCGCGAATGCACTCTTTGAGGTTGACCGTGGTGCGGCGTTCCTCATCCATGATGCCCATTTTCACGGTGTTGCTCGGCAGTTCCAAAACATCTTCAACACGGCCAAACAGCTCGTTTGCGAAGGTGACTTCTTCCGGGCCATGCATCTTTGGTTTAACGATGTAAACCGAACCAGCCACAGAGTTCATGTTGCGGGCTGTTGCACCTTTGCGCAGGCCAATATCATGCACTGCGCAAAGAGCTGTCACCATGGCGTCCATGATACCTTCGAAGACCTCATTGCCATCCTCATCAAGGATTGCCGGATTGGTCATCAGATGGCCGACGTTGCGCACCAGCATCAGGGAGCGCCCTTTCAGAGCCAGTGCATCGCCCTGTGCATCTGTATAGTGGCGGTCAGCATTCAACGTGCGGGTGAAGGTTTTGCCACCTTTTGCGACTTCTTCCTTCAGATCGCCGCTCATCAGGCCCAGCCAATTGCGGTAGGCCAGTGCTTTGTCTTCTCCATCGACGGCAGCAACAGAGTCTTCGCAGTCCATGATTGTGGAGATGGCAGATTCTAAAATGATATCGCTGATGCCAGCTTTGTCCGCAGCGCCGATCGGGCTGGTGCTGTCAAACAGAACATCAAAGTGCAGGCCGTTCTTCTGCAGCAGGATAGAGGTTGGCGCGTCTTTGTCGCCTGCATAGCCAACAAACCCGAGCGGATCCTGCAGGCCAGCCATATCTTCGTTTTCAAGGGTCAGCGCCAGAGAACCACCCATAATGGCGAATTCTTTGACATCAACCCAGCTGCCTTCATCCAACGGCAGAGCTTCATCCAGCTTTTTGCGGGCGTAAGCGATCACTTCTGCGCCGCGCTTTTCGTCATACCCACCTGCTTGTGGTGTCGTGCCCATGGCGTCGGTGCCATAGAGCGCGTCATACAGGGAGCCCCAGCGTGCATTGGCTGCGTTAAGGGCGTAGCGCGCATTCATCACTGGCACAACGAGCTGAGGGCCTGCAATTTCTGCGATTTCCGGGTCTACGTTGTCCGTCTCAACTTCAAAGCTGTCACCCTCTGGCAAGAGGTAGCCGAGCTCTTTGAGGAATGCCTTGTAGCTTTCAAGATCAATGGTACCGGGATTGGTTTTGTGCCAGTCATCAATCTTGGTCTGGATATCTTCACGGATCTGGAGCAACTCGCGGTTCTTCGGTGTCAGATCCTTGATGATCTGCGAAAAGCCCTCCCAGAACTGATCGGATGACACACCTGTTCCCGGAAGCGCTTCTTTTTCGATGAAGTCATGGAGCTCTGGTGAAACCTGTAGTGATGCAACACTTACTCTTTGCGACATGGGTCCCCCTCGTATTGTCATTTTTTAGCAGGATATGCCGTCACTTCCTGCCGCTGAGTTTTTCAGACCAAACCCTTGCAAATTCAATCTCAAGTTTCAATGCATCAATTCGTTTCCGGCTCTTTCAAAACACAGGTGATTGAATGGCAAGCTTTGGTCACGCGGTCTAATGCTTTGATTTTGAGTGGATTTGCGTGCATTTCAAGACGGCATGCCAAGCAAAACGGCATACTTGATGAAACCTCTACAGCCCTTGCGGAAATTCACCTTGCATTTGTTAGGGGGACGGTGAAGGGTGACTGCTCCTTTTCAGCGGTGCCTTCTGCCCGCTCACCGACGGACTTTTTACATGCCTATTCTCACCTCGCTGTACAGCAGGCCTATGCTGCTTCTGGTGTTGACCACACTCATGTGGAGTGGCAACGCCGTGGCCAGTCAGCTTGCTGTGGGGCATGTTTCACCTATGGTGATCGTGTTCTTGCGGTGGGGGATTGTGGCCGCGCTCATGAGCCTGATTGCCTGGCGCGATCTTGTTGCATCCTGGGCGGACATCCGCCCTCACCTGATCAGCATCGCTTTGATGGCCGCGTTCGGATTTTCCGGCTTCAATGGCTTGTTCTATCTGGCTGCTCACAACACGACAGCGGTGAACATGGGCATCTTGCAGGGCTCTATTCCAATGATCGTTGTGATTGGGGCTTACTTTCTGTTTGGCGCAAGGGTGACGCTTATCCAGTTCATCGGCATTTTGCTGACATTGCTTGGGGTTTTCGTTGTGGCCAGTCAGGGCAGTCTTCAGGTTTTGCTCAATTTGCACATCAACCCGGGTGATGCGCTGATGCTTGTTGCCGCGGTGTTTTACGCAGGCTACACGCTGGCTTTGAGAAACCGACCCAAGGTCCCTGCACTCGCCTTTTTTGCGGTGATGGCCTTTGTGGCTTCCCTGGTGTCACTGCCGATGCTGGCGGTTGAGTACAGTCAGGAAACGTTGGTCTGGCCCTCTGTGCAAGGTTGGCTCGTTACTTTGTACATCTCACTTTGCCCATCATTCCTTGCCCAAATTTTTTATATGCGCGGGGTGGAACTGATTGGTCCCAACCGGGCTGGTGTTTTTGTCAATCTGGTTCCGGTGTTTGCATCGGTGATGGCAATTGTGCTGCTTGGGGAACTGTTTGCGTTTTATCACGGTGCTGCTCTGGCACTGGTGCTGGGTGGTATCTGGATTGCAGAGAAATTTGCCTGGGAGAAGCGAGGCAACAAGGCGAAAGCCTGACCCATTTGCAACAGACAGGTGCATTACTCACAGACTTCAAAGTCTACCATTTCGGTAGACTTTGTTTTTGTGCTAAGTAACGCGAAAGTGTTGTTGTGTCGTGTTCAGCCAACTGTCAGCCAAACATGCGCGCCTCGTAACTATAAGTTTCAGCGTATCCATTTCGGAAATTCAATTCCACTTTCCGGATATGCGCAGTCGTAGATCCAGAGGTTTTGCAGGCAGTGTCCACCGGTCTATCGCCCTCAGATATTCCCACTTTCGAAACGGCGGGTATTCCCGCACGTTTTGCTGGCCTCATTGAAGCTGCTCTGCCTGATGGTGGTGAGCTGGTTGCTGCACGGGCAATCACCGCGCCCGCACCGCACGTGGTGGCCGCAGAGCTGCGGGAGTTTTCCGGTTTTGACAGCAACTTCGGTCTGGTTGCAAAGCGTATGATTGACTACATCAAGGAAGATCGCGGAGCGCCAACGACAAAGATTGCCGCAAGCCTTGCCTTGAAGACAATCTGCCAGATCCTGCTCAACCGGATATCAGTCAGCTACCTTTTGAGTGGCCGCGCACCGCGCATTGATGAGTTACGGTTTGTCCTGCATGGCAAAGGTCCCTGGGTGGAGATATTCTTTGACCCTCGCCTTTCGGAAGAGGATTTCGAGCTTAATCCGGACCAGGGCCCTGCGGAGCTGTTCGCACTTTCCATTTGCTTCGAAGAGATCATTCAGGTCTTCCACCGGGAGCTGGGGCGGCGAAAAGTGGCGCCTTCGGTGTTTTATTCCACCGTGGCCGTTTCCATCACATCGCCGTTTCTTGTCTTGCGTCGTCATGGTGCAAAGCCATCAGATGTGGCGAGCCTGATGCGCGCCTATCTTGCGAGCCTTGGGAAGAAGATCAATGGCGGGATTGTCTGGCGGCAACGTCAGCAAGAAGGGCTGACAGAGTATGCCCCGCGGCGTAAGGCGTGTTGCCTGAAGTATGTGCTGCCATCCAAACCGCATTTGTGCTCGACCTGCTCGCGGAGCACCGAGACGACCTTTTTTGATGAAGTGGATGGGCCTGCGGGCGGCCACTCCTTGCCGGATGGCCGCTGACTAAGACTTATTTGGTTGCAGTTTGCTTGCCGATATCCGGCAGGGTCACGATACGGTTTCCACGCAGATCACTGGCACAGATGATGAAGCCCTGCTCTTCCATATGGGTGAGCAGCCAGCGCGCTCTGCCCGGTGAGCGGGTGCCATACGCTTTCGCGATGTCCAGATCTTCCGGGCACGGCTCATCTGCAAAGGCTGCTTTTGCCAGCAAAAGATAGACGCCGCGCATCTCTTCTGGCAGCTGTCCAGCAATCACTTCTGCCTGCTGCCAATCACCTTCTTCGACTTCTTTTTTATCGACACCAGCACGAGCCACGGAAAGAAGCTTACGGAACTTAGCAAGGTCCTGAGACTTCAGCCGATCAATGCGGCAGCGGACCTGAAAATCCTGATAGAGCTGGGAGACTGGTGCGAAGGCAGCTTCAGGGTCTTCAAGGATCTTGGCGATGATCTCCTGATACTGCTGGTTCTTTTCTTCCAGATTGAAGAGGTCTTCCGGCTCGGCTTCAACAACTTCTTTATGCTGCGCCTGCATGTTGCTGGCGGCTGTTTGTGACAGCTGCAGCATAACGTCTTTGGCTGAAGGCGCGGCCACACGGTTGTTGTGCAACACCGGATCATTGTCCGTTGCTGTGAAGATCAATTCAGCAGCTGTTTCAACGGGCTGATTCGGCATTGGCATCAGCTTTGGCGAGCCGCCACGGCTGCCAGTGACAACTTCGCCAATAACCACCTTTTGTGGTCGGCGGGTCATTGCCGGGCCGAGGGAGATGAACTGTCCGCGTTCCAGGTTACGGAACTGTTCTGCCTGACGGCGGTCCATGCCGAGCAAATCGGAGGCGCGAGCCATATCAATGTCAAGGAATGTACGGCCCATCAGGAAGTTGGAGGCTTCCGCAGCCACGTTTTTGGCAAGCTTTGCCAGACGCTGGGTTGCGATGATGCCAGCCAGACCACGCTTACGACCACGACACATGAGGTTGGTCATGGCCATCAGGGAAAGGCGGCGGGCTTCTTCGCCGTAATCACCAGAGGCGGAAGGCGCAAACAGCTGGGCTTCATCCACGACAACCAGAACCGGATACCAGTATTGGCGATCGGAATCGAACAAACCGTTCAGGAAGGCAGCTGCGGCTTTGAGCTGCTTGTCCGGCTCCAGATGTTCCAGGTTCAGAATGACGGAAATGCGGTGCTGGCGCACGCGGGCGGCGATCATGGTAAGTTCGCGATCATTCATGGTCGCCTCAATCACCACATGCCCAAACTCATCTGCCAGCGATACGAAGTCGCCTTCCGGGTCAATCACCACCTGCTGTACCCATGGCGCGCTTTGCTCCATGAGGCGGCGTAGCAGATGCGATTTGCCCGAACCGGAGTTTCCCTGCACGAGTAGTCGCGTTGCAAGCAATTCTTCAAGATCGACAACAGAGGAGGTGCCATTAGGTTTGACACCCATTTCGATGCTGACCGTCATTCAAAATCTCTTGTTGCGCCTCACAGGAGGCAGGTGATTAACCGGGTATCGGCAATAAACGTTTTCTAAAGTGCGCTGCGGTTCACTTCTCAGAGTTTGGCGCTGGCGAGAGCCAACGTTGATAAACCCGAAAATGGCATCGACTGCTGCTTGGGAAGTCAGCGCAAAATCTCCGATTCTAAGGAAAATTGCAAAGAAGCTGTTCCGCTTTCGCGTTCTTTCCCACAGAGCCCAAAGGACCTTTCAAACCAGAGCAGCTTCTTTTGGGAAGCCGAGAGAGGCAATGCCACATCTGGGCGAGACTGGCAATTGGATATGCCCGATTTCCAAGGGCATGACCTTCAGATTTGAGAATTGCCCAGTAAATGACCAGATTGCAACTTAGTTACAGTTGAGTTTGCGAGCTTGGACCTGCATTATGGAAGAGGGCATATATTGGATTAATTGGGGGGATTGTCCGCGGATGAGGGAAGAAACCTACGCAGAACGAGTGGTTGATGGCATCATCCACGTTGTGGGCATTGCGTTTGGAGCTGCTGCAACAACAGCCTTTGTTATGGTCTTGTGGGCGGCGGATGACTACGCCCGGCAAATCAGCATCTACATATATGCTGGTACGCTGTTGGCCATGCTTGTCTGCTCTGCGACCTACAACATTCTGCAGAAAGACAATAAGATTGGCATTCTGCGTCGTCTGGACCATTCTGCAATCTATTTCCTTATTGCTGGTACCTACACTCCCCTATGCCTGATGGTTCTTGGCGGCTGGCTTGGAATTTCCATGCTCGTTGGGATCTGGATTTGTGCGATTGCTGGTGCAGCCATCAAGATCCTACACATATCCTCGATGGACAAACTAGCCGTGCCTATCTATCTGGCGATGGGCTGGGTGAGCTTCTTTGCGATTGTTCCGATTTACAATGAGCTTTCCCTTGCAGGCTTTACTCTACTGGCAACCGGCGGTGGCCTCTATACGGTTGGAACCCTGTTTTACATCTGGAAGAACCTGCCCTTCCAAAACGCGATCTGGCACGGTTTTGTGTTGTCAGCAGCGGCCTGTCATTTTGCGATGATCATGGTGGATGTAGCGTTGCCCGGACTGGCCTGACCTAAATGATTTAGACCGAGGATGGGGACAATAGTCCCCTTCCCTGCGCATCTGACATCAAACACTGCCCTCTGTTTCAACGACCAGGATACGCGCCTCACCGTGGGGCTGCGCTATATGTTCGGTGCCGATTGATGCATAGAAAATATCGCCTGAACTCAATAGAGCGGAGAGTTCCTCGCCGTTTTGGCGATACTTCATCTCGACGCATCCAGACAGCACGACAAACACTTCCTCTCCTTCATTCACATGCCATTTATAGGGCTGATCCGTCCAATGCAGCCGGGTGGTAATGCCATTCATGTTGCCAATCTGCTTTGCACCCCAGGCTTTGTCTGCCGTAAAGTCAGAGCTTCTGATCACTGTCGCCATTGCGTTGCTCCCTCGTAAAACCATCCAGAAATATCCGCTGATCCTATTGATTTTAAGGGTTTAATATTTAACAGTGTAGTTTCAAATTCCGCCAATGTGACCTAGCTTTATGCCAGTGGCCTTGGGCTTTGCGTAGATCCCTTTTGCTTTTCACATTTGGTTTTTCTCATAGCATTTTTCATTTTCGGAGTTCTTCATGACAGATACTGCCTCCAATTTGGTTCCGGTTTTTGACGGCCATAACGATACATTGCTCTCGTTAGAGCGTCGGTCGAACACTCCCAAGGAACGCAGTTTCTTTGAGGAGGCTGGTCACGATCACATCGATCTGCCACGCGCCCGCAAAGGCGGTTTTGCCGGCGGGCTGTTTGCCATGTTTACCCCTTCTGTGCGAGCCAAACCAAAGGAAGGTAAAGAGGTTGACTTCAAAAGCCCTGAACACTTCAAAGGCGTGCCGCAGCAGGAAGCTCTGGACTATACGTTGAAGCTTCTTGATATCGCAGAGGACCTTGAAGCCAAGGGGAATGGTGAGGTGAAGATCTGCCGTTCGACCGCTGCAATCAAGGAGGTAATGGCAGCTGAGCAACTGGCGATGATGCTGCATGTTGAAGGCGCCGAGTGCATCGACAAGGACTTTGAGGCGCTGGAGTTGCTGTATAATCGCGGTCTGCGCTCTATCGGTCCTGTATGGAGCCGTGAGACCATCTTTGGGCACGGTGTACCGATGGAGTTTGAACATAGCCCAGATATTGGGCCGGGTTTGACCGACGTGGGTAAAGAGCTGGTGCGCCAGTGTAACCACCGCAAGATCCAGCTGGACGTATCTCACTTGAATGAGAAAGGCTTTTGGGACCTGACTAAGATCACCGACAAGCCGATCGTAGCGAGCCATTCCAACGTGTTCAAGATCTGTCCGATGAGCCGGAACCTGACAGATAAACAGCTTGATGCGATTGCCGAGTCCAAGGGGCTGGTGGGCATCAACTTTGCGGTCTTCTTCCTACGCCCTGATGGTCAGCTCAACTCTGACATGCCTTTGGACGTGATCTTGCGTCATGCGGATTACCTGCTCAACAAGCTGGGTGAAGACGGAGTTGCGCTTGGGTCAGACTATGACGGCTGTCTGGTTGCCAATGACATCAAGGATGTGGCTGGGTTGCCGAACCTGATCGAAGCGTTCCGCAAAGCCGACTTTGGTGAAGAGCTTATTGCCAAGATCGCGCATAAGAACTGGATCAGCGTTTTGGAACGGGCTGGAATTTAGGCTGGTTTACACCTGAAACACGGATTAAGCTGTGAGTTTCAATGGATATATATTACTGGGTAATCTTTTTTGCTACCGTGCTTGGTGTGTCTCTCATACCGGGTCCTAGCACCTTGATCGCATTCACACACGGCGCGACCTATGGATGGAGCCGTTCTGCCTATACAGCGTTTGGAAACAGTACTGCATCAGTCCTGCAAGCAAGCGCTGCCTCCGCAGGCTTGGGGGTCATCATAACAAGCTCCGCACTTATGTTTGCGGCAATTAAATATGCAGGTGCAGCCTACCTTATTTATGTCGGCATTCAAATGTGGCGCAGTGCTGCTCAGCCGGTCTCGCTTGCTTCTCAAGACAGCCATCACGGCAGACAATCTCGAAAACTGTTTTCTGGAGGCTTTACAGTTGCGATCAGCAACCCTAAAGCCATCGCGTTTTTTACTGCGCTCTTCCCTCAGTTCATGTCCGTCAACGGTAACAGCTGGGCGCAATTGAGCACGATGATTGTGCTGGTTGGTTTGGGAGCATTTCTCGTTGCGATGATCTATGGATGCCTTGGTGCATGGGTGCGCGGACTGGAGCTTTCCAAAACTCTCATGTCTCGTATTTACAAAACCACAGGCGGTTTGTTTGTTGCCAGTGGGTTTGGTCTTGCTGCCTCTCGAAACGGTTAACACGTCCAACACGTGAATGTCAGCATCACGCGTTGCTGTGTTCCAAATGCAAAAAACCCGGAGCAATGCCCCGGGGTTTTTAGTAGGATTAAGCCGTCATTGCCGAGTTTGGCTTCAAGGCGGCAGCTTCGAGCAGTTCTTTGGTGTAGTCTTCTTTCGGGTTGGAGAAGATTTCTTCTGCCAGTCCCTTTTCAACCACTTCGCCTTTCTGCATCACCATCACAGTATCGGACATGGCGCGAACCACAGCCAGATCGTGAGAGATGAAGAGATAGGTGAGGCCATGCTCTTTTTGCAGGTTGCGCAGAAGCTCAACCACCTGCTTTTGCACGGTACGGTCCAACGCGGAGGTTGGCTCATCCAGCACAACAAGCTTTGGATTGAGGATCATGGTGCGTGCAATCGCGATACGCTGACGCTGACCACCAGAGAACTCGTGTGGGTAGCGGTTGCGCATGGCCGGGTCCATGGACACTTCTTCAAGCGCCTGGATAGCCCGCAGATCACGTTCCTTGGCTGAAAGCTGAGGCTCATGCACCAACAGACCTTCGGTGATGATCTGGCCCACGGTCATACGTGGAGACAGAGACCCGAACGGATCCTGGAAGATGAGCTGCATTTCTTTACGAAGCGGCTGCATCTTCTTTTTGGCTGCGCCGGTGATGTCGTTTCCGAGGTAAACAACACGGCCACCTGCTGTTGGCAGAAGCTGAAGCACAGCACGGCCCAGAGTGGATTTACCGGAGCCGGACTCGCCTACGATGCCGAGTGTCTGGCCTTCACGCACTTCCATGGAAATGTCGTTTACAGCGCGCAGAACGTGGTTTGGCTTGAGGAAACCAGTCTCGGTTTCAAACTCAACGCGCACGTCCTTTGCATCCAGAACAATCGGATTGCTGTCAGGCACAACGGCTTTTGAACCGGTTGGCTCTGCATCCAGCAGCATCTTGGTGTAATCATGCTGAGGGTTACCAAAGATCTCTTTGGTGTTGCCCTCTTCAACAACTTCACCAGACTTCATCACATACACACGGTCAGAGATGCGCTCAACGATAGCCAGATCGTGGGTGATGAACACAACGGCCATGCCGAGGCGTTTTTGAAGATCTGCCATCAGTTCAAGGATCTGAGCCTGAGTGGTCACGTCCAACGCAGTGGTTGGCTCATCCGCGATCAGGATATCCGGATCGTTTGCGAGCGCCATTGCGATCATGACACGCTGGCGCTGACCGCCAGACATCTCATAGGGGAACGCCTTCACTTTGCGTGCAGGCTCAGGAATACCCACGAGCTCCAGAAGCTCTACAGCGCGCTTTTTAGCTGTTGCCCAGGTGTATTCACCGTGCTCAACCATTGGCTCACAGAGCTGGCGCTCAATGGAGTAGAGCGGATCCAGAGAAGTCATCGGCTCCTGGAAGATCATGGTCACTTTCGCACCACGGATCTTGTTGAGCTGACGAATGGAAGACCCAAGGATGTTCGTGCCACGGTAACGGACTTCACCATGGGTGATGCCGTTGCCCGCCAGAAGACCCATGGCTGCCATCATGGTCTGGGATTTACCAGAGCCAGACTCGCCCACAATCGCGACTGTCTCGCCGGAGTCCACATGGATGTTCACGCCTTTTACTGCGTGAACCATGCCGGTGTTGGTTTCGAAATCAACTTTAAGAGTGTCGATCTCAAGAACAGTGTTTTCATTAATCTTGCTCATTCTGTCCTCTTATCGATCCTTAGGGTCCAGCGCATCGCGCAGACCGTCGCCGATGAAGTTCAGCGCGAACAATGTGGAGGTGAGGAAGATTGCCGGGAACACCAGCATCCATGCAGCACCTTGCAGGTTACGCGCACCTTCGGAGATCAACACACCCCAAGAGGTCATTGGCTCCTGAACACCAAGGCCCAAGAAGGACAGGAAGCTTTCCAGCAGGATCACTTTTGGTACCAGCAGGGTCATGTAGATCACAACCGGACCAAGGGTGTTTGGAATGATGTGGCGCTTCAGAATTCCGCCACCTTCAACACCCATAGCTTCCGCAGCCTGTACGTATTCCTGGCGTTTGATGGACAGGGTCTGACCGCGCACAATACGCGCCATATCCAGCCACTCAACAGCGCCCACGGCAATAAACATCAGGACGAAGTTACGGCCAAAGAACACAACAAGCATGATCACGAAGAAGATGAATGGCAGTGAGTAGAGGATATCTACAACACGCATCATCACCAGATCGACCCTGCCACCGAAGTAACCGGAGGCAGCCCCCCAGAACACACCGATGCTGATTGCAACGAATGTTGCCAGCAGACCGATGGTCAAGGAAACACGACCTGCAATCAGTGTACGGGTGAGCATGTCACGGCCGTTTGCATCCGTACCGAAGTAGAAGTGCATGTACTGAATGTCAGCAGTAACAGTCGCGCTCTTTTTATCTGAAGAAATGTTGCTGATTGCAGCACTCTCAAACAGATCAGAACGATCGAAGTAACGTGCATAACGCTCATCCAGTTTGCGACGGGATGTTACTGTTGCAGTCACCTTGCCATCGTTCAGTTCATAGCTGTCGACGATCATACGAGCACGCTTTGCAATTTTTGCAAAGGCTGGCTGGATCTCATCCTGCTTCGGATAAGCTTCCAGGCTCGCAGGCTGCTTCACGTAATCGCGATAAACCTGATCGTATGGGTGCGGTGTCAGCATTGGCCCAACGACGGACAGCAGTGTGATCACTGCCAGCACGATCAGAGAGGTCACTGCTGCTTTGTTTGCGAGAAGACGATCACGGGCGTCATCCCACAGCGAGCGGCCCATTTTCGGGGCTTCTTTCAGCTGGTCGGAGGTAACACTCATAAATTCGAGTCCTCAGTCAAAACGCACACGAGGATCAAGCATTGCATAGAGCAGATCCACGATGAGGTTGAAGATAATGACGAAACAAGCGACGACTACGACAGTACCCATTACGAGTGTGTAGTCACGGTTCAGAGCGCCTTGTACGAAGTAGCGGCCAATACCCGGGATACCGAAGATGGTTTCGATAACAACGGAACCGGTCAGCAATGCAGCAGCTGCAGGGCCGAGGTAGGACACAACCGGCAAGATGGCACCACGCAGAGCGTGAATGACAACGACGGTGTATCCGGACAGGCCATAAGCGCGTGCTGTGCGGACATGGTTGGAACGCAGTGCTTCAATCATTGAACCACGGGTCAAACGGGCAACAACTGCAATCTGCGGAAGAGCCAGCGTTACGACAGGCAGAACCATGTTGACAAAGGCGCCACCGCCCCAGCCCCCGACAGGGAGCCAACCAAAATGCACACCCAGTATGAGTGTCAGAATTGGTGCCACAACAAAGTTCGGGATGGTCACCCCGAGTGTCGCAACGGCCATCACAGAGTAGTCGACGCCTTTATTCTGGCGCAGCGCTGCGATAACCCCCAAAAACCCACCAACAGCCAGGGCAAGAGCCAGTGCAGAAAGACCGAGCTGCATGGAGATTGGAAGACTTTGGGCGAAAAGTTCATTGATCGAGAAATCTCGGAAGAAGAAACTTGGACCAAAATCACCGGACAATACGCTCTTGAGATAAATGAGGTACTGCTCCCAAAGAGATTTGTCCAAATTGTAGATCTTGTTCAGATTCTCCATAACCTTTGCTTCCAATGGACGTTCCAGATCGAACGGACCACCTGGCGCTACGCGCATAAGGAAGAAGGAAATCGTAATGATCAAGAACAAGGTCGGTATCGCGCTGAGCAATCTGCTCAGGACATAGCGTAACATGGGCCTTGCTTCTCCAGTAGTTTATCGTTTTTTTTACCGATAGTTCACAAAAATGCCAGCCATGAGCTATCCTGCATGACTGGCATTTTCTGTCGCGTTAAAGATTACTTGTTAATCTTGACGAAGCGGCTTGGATGCACGTCCAACAGGTTGGTTTCGAAACCGGAAACCTTATCAGAAACGAGGTTTTTGGAGCCGTAGTACATCAAAGGCAGGAATGGCAGATCACGCATGAAGATCGTTTCTGCTTTCTTCAGGATCGCTGCACGCTTTTCTAGGTCAACAGTTACAGCTGCTTCATCCATGAGTGCATCGTACTCAGGGTTTTCATAGCGAGCGTAGTTGAAGCCTGTGTTGTCGCTTTCAGTCATGAACAGGAAGTTCTGCGGGTCGGAGTAGTCACCGATCCAGCCTGCACGAGCAACATCGAAATCACCACGGTCACGCAGGTGTGCGTAGTGGGTCTTGGTGTCAGTGTTCAACATGGACACTTCAACGCCAAGAGGCTTCCACATGTCTGCAATTGCAACAGCAGTGTTCTTGTGGTTCTCAGAGGTGTTGTAACGGATTTCAACCTTCAGAGGGTTGCTCTGGTTGTAACCTTTAGCTTCAAGAATCTTCTTAGCTTCTTCCTCACGATCGAGCAGGTCAGTTTCTGCCCAAGGAGCGTAAGCTGGTTCGCCGTAGTTGTCGATTCCAGGAGGCACGAGGGAGTATGCAGCAACCATGGTGCCGCCCCAAATGTCTTCGGCAAGGAATTCACGGTCGATCGCCATGGACAGAGCCTGACGAATATCAGGGTCTTTCATAGCTTCAGATTCATGGTTCAGCGCGTAGTAGTAGTTGCCGAGATATGGCGCGACTTTAAACTGATTGCCCAAAGTGCCACGAATGAAGTCAATCTGCTCCAATGGAGCATCATTGTTGGTGTCCAGTTCGCCAGCTTGGAAGCGGCGAAGAGCTGCACCACGGTCTTCAGTCGGGTAGAACTTAACTGAATCCAGAGCAACGTTTGCTGCGTCATGGAAGTATGGGTTCTTAACTGCGGTCACAGCATCGTTCGGTACGAAGCTGGACAGTACAAATGCGCCGTTGGTTACGATGTTGGCTGGCTTTACGAAGTCAGAACCAAACTTTTCAACGGATGCAGGGTGTACCGGAAGACCGGACTGGTGCGCCAGAAGCTGGATGAAGTAAGGAGTTGGAGCGTGCAGCTTGATTTCAAGGGTCTTGTCATCAATTGCTTTAACGCCGAGCTTCTCACCTTCCATGTCGCCTTTGTTAACGGCTTCGGAATTCAGGATAGGGTAGAGAACGTTTGCGTATTTCGCACCGGTCATTGGGTTCATGATGCGGCGCAGGGAGTAAACGAAGTCACCAGCCAGAACTGGATCGCCGTTTGACCACTTTGCGTCGTCACGCATCTTGAATGTGTATGTCAGACCATCGTCAGAAACAGTCCAGCTTGCGGCCGCGCCGGGGATGATTTCACCCTTCGCGTTGTAAGCAACAAGACCCTCATAAAGATCACGCAGAATGTGAGCTTCATAAGTTGTAGATGTCTTGTGCTGGTCAAGTGTTTCTGGGTCAGCGGAATTACCACGGTTGTATACGGTTTCAGCCGTGGCAGATAGCGAAGTAGCAGCAATAAGGGCTGCAGCTAGCGCTGACATACGAATGGACTTGATCATGCAGATCTCCCCTCTCCTCAAGTTACATTCCGCCAGATTTGGAGACTGGCAGTTCGCAGCAACATTTCACTGTTGCGTTATTATAGCAAGTGTCGGAGGATCAAAATTTCCTCGTAATCGGAGATTATTTTAATCTCTTATTTACATTATGAACGATTACGGAAGCATTATTTCCAATATAGACTAAATTTGGAACAATTATTTCAAATTACGTTACTGAATCTTTTGCAATCGCGTCACTATGACGCCCAGCATTTGTGCTCCCCGTTTTTTCACAGGGGCGGCAAAAAACTTTCACCTTGGCTCATTTGTGGTAGAGCACTACCAACAAATCTACTCCTAGCGTTGAAATGCGCTGTTTTGGGAATCTGGAAAGACAAGCTTAATGGCACCACCGCTTCTTCATGTGCGAGACATACACCTTAACTTTGGAACCACACCTCTTCTGACTGGTGCAGAGCTGCAAGTCGGGGAAGGCGAGCGGATCTGCTTAGTTGGTCGAAACGGGTCTGGCAAGTCGACACTGCTGAAAATCGCTGCAGGATTAACAGAGCCGGATAAGGGCGAGTATTTTTTGCAGCCGGGGCGGACGATCCGGTACTTGCCTCAGGAGCCGGATCTTTCGGGGTATGCGACGGTTCTTGCCTATGCTGAAGGTGGACTGGCACCTGGTGACGATCAATATCGGGCCAAATACCTATTAGAAATCTTAGGCTTAACGGGTGAGGAAGATCCGGAGACGCTTTCGGGCGGGGAAGCCAAGCGGGCGGCGATTGCACGGGCTTTGGCGCCGGAGCCGGATATTTTGTTGCTGGACGAACCGACCAACCATCTGGACCTTCCGGTGATTGAATGGCTGGAATCTGAGCTTAAGCAGATGAAGTCTGCCATTGTTCTGATCTCGCACGACCGTCGTTTTTTGGAGAACCTATCCCGCGTAACCTACTGGATCGACAGGGGTATCTCCCGCCGTATGGACCAGGGGTTTGCCAAGTTTGAAGAGTGGCGGGACAAGGTTTTTGAAGAGGAAGAAAAAGAGCAAGCCCGGCTGAATGAGAAGATCCGGCAGGAAGAGCATTGGATGGTTTATGGCGTGACTGCGCGTCGTAAGCGGAATATGCGGCGGGTGCGGGAGCTGGCTGATCTGCGTCAGAAGCGCAAGGAGCATAAAGGGCCGCAGGGCAGCGTGAAGATGGCTGCCACTGAGGGGGATATCTCCGGCAAGCTTGTTTCTGAGGCCAAGCACATTGGCAAGACCTACGAAGAGCGCCCGATCGTCAAGGATTTCTCCACCCGCATTTTGCGTGGGGACCGGATTGGCTTTGTGGGGCCGAACGGGGCTGGCAAGACCACCCTGCTGAAGATGCTGACCGGCGAGCTTGCACCGGATGCGGGTACTATCCGTCTTGGCGCCAATCTTCAGATGATCACGCTTGATCAGAAGCGCGAGAAGCTTGACCCCAATGACACGCTCGTCAATGCCATGACGGGTGGCAGCGGGGACATGGTTATTTTGGGGGACACCTCCAAGCATGTCATGAGTTATCTCAAGGACTTCCTGTTTAAGCCGGAACAAGCCCGCACCCCTGTGCGTGTGCTTTCTGGCGGGGAACGGGGGCGTTTGCTGCTGGCGCGCGCGTTGGCTGCACCTTCCAACCTGATGGTGCTAGATGAGCCGACCAACGATCTGGACCTTGAAACGCTGGACCTGTTGCAGGAGCTTATTTCTGACTATCCCGGCACCGTCCTGCTTGTGAGCCACGATCGTGACTTCCTTGATCGCATTTGCACCAGCATCATTACGATGGAAGATGACAGCGGCAACTGGGGAGAATATGCGGGTGGCTACACCGACATGGTGCGCCAGCGCGGTGAAGGTGTGCAGGCGCGTAAAGTTGCCAAGGCGGACAAGGCTTCCGGCGCTGCGAAGGGGGATAAGTCTTCTACTGCTGCGCCGAAGAAGGAGACTAAGAAGTCCGGCCTCAACTTTACGCAGCAGCATCGCCTGAAGGATATTCCGGGTGAAATTGAAAAACTGGAAGCGAAAATCGCCAAAGGTCAGAAGGAGTTAGAGGATCCGAGCCTGTTTACCTCCAATCCGGACCGTTTTCACAAAGTGATGACCGCTGTTGGGAAGCTGCATGAGGACCTTGCTGCGCTTGAAGAAGAGTGGCTGGAGCTGGAGATGCTTGCCGATGAGGGCTAAGCCCCTCATATCCCTATGATTTTAAGAAAGGCTTCGGAACGATCCGGAGCCTTTTTTGTTTGCGTTCCTTTGTGCGTTGGTTTGCGTTATTTGCGAGAGACTTGCGTTTTTTATGAAATTGATCGCGTGGTACCGCTGACACTCAGCCCCTGACTTATCCCCCTGCCCGGGGCGTTACTCATCGTGCTCGATCATGTGGGTGCCGTGGGTGATGGCGCTGCTGGCGCGGATGGCGGCTGCGATGAAAACCACTTCGGCGAGTTCTGCGTCGGTTGCGCCGCAGACCTTGGCGTTCTCTCGGTGGATCTCGATGCAGTACGGGCACTGGGTGGTGAGGGCGGCGGCCAATGAGATGAGCTGCTTGTTCTTTTTGGAGATCGCCCCATCGGACATGGCCTCTGCATTGAAGGCGATAAACATCTTCCATGTTTTACCGGTGGCCAAAGAGTTGAACTTCTTCAGCTTGCGCATATTGTCCATGGAGAACATTGGCATGGGCGACCTTCCGATTGGCTCAGATTTTTCCCGGCAATTAAAACAGGCAGCGCTTAACAAGCACCAATGAAACCCGTTCAGCTTTAATCAGGATCAGATCGGTCACTTTCATTCTTTATTTTGGAAAAAAGCCGCGGGCGCCATTTTTGTAAAGAGTTGCAGGCGTCGTTTTGCAGTAGAGCTGTACAGGTTCAGTCCTTCTTTTTCGGCTGTCTGTATTTTAAAAACTTGCCGACAATGATGGCGGTGAGCACGACCATGTAAAACTGGCCTGCCAGACCAACAATGATCGCCGCCTTTCGGGCGATGGGTGTGAGCGGCACGATGTCGCCGTAGCCAATGGTCATCAGCGTGATGAACGCGGCGTACATCAGTGCTTCTTCCTGCGAGTGGGTATCCATATTTTCAATGGGCAGCCCTTTGAAGGAGCCTGGGTTCATATGCTCTATAAGAATAAAGAGAAAGAACGAGACCATACCGATGGAAATGTAGCCGCTGAGCACCCCAAGCACGACACGGTAGTTTTCTTCAAAGGTCCGGAGCATCTCATCTATCAGCACCACTGCCACCACAGCATGAAAGGCAAAGTAGATGGCGATCTGCGGGATTAACGGATCGATGGTGGGGAAGATGGGTGTATCCAGAAACGCCAGCACCAGCGAGCACACCAGTAAGATAGTGACCACACGAAAGAACTCTCTCTTCTTTAGCGTGATCAGCATGCCGGTTGCGATGTTGAAGATATAAAATGCGCTGAAAACATGGGCTTCCAACGTTTGGCCCGGCAGGATCAACGCCCCAAACATGAGCAGCATCTGACTGAAGAGAAACACTTCAATCCGATAGTCAAACAGGTTCTTTAAAGACTTCGACCGCACCTAGAGCCTCAGTTTCCTTTGTTATTTTGCCTCAATTTTCGCAAATGAAGGCTAAGGAATGGGAAATCTGAAGGGTGGGTTAGCCCGTGAAATTTTGGAGGGTGGATATGAGGGAACGCCGTGCTCGTGAACCTTTACCGCTCCTCCCCCACCGACGTCTTCCCGGCCCCCGAGTGTTTGTCCCGGAGAGATGGTTGACGTTTGTTCGGGGACATGGGTGACGGTCATGTTATGATGTTAAGTCGATTTTTGCGACTGTGTTTGCTGCAAAACATACGTTGAAGATCTCAGGTTTGTCTGA
>NZ_LMCE01000147.1:0-99416 GCF_001623285.1 Pseudovibrio sp. Ad26 | reverse complement strand
GATCTTCAACGTATGTTTTGCAGCAAACACAGTCGCAAAAATCGACTTAACATCATAACATGACCGTCACCCATGTCCCCGAACAAACGTCAACCATCTCTCCGGGACAAACATATGACGCGGGATGATACCGTGGCGCGTAGTTGTAGATTTAACCGTACTGATCTGGTCCCCGTGTCGTAAAGCGTTTGCGCGGAATGACGGTGGTGGGCTGACGGTGATGTATGGAAATGATAGTCCTCCCGTCACGTGCACTTGTTAGAAGTTGCAGTTTGGCGAGGTGCGTGATTCATTCCACATTTGGTTTTGAGGCTTCGAAACCTTTCAGTGCGGTATCTGCTCCCATAATTGGCGGATTTTTTGTGCTTTTTTCTAAGCGCGCGAAGCCTTTGCTTTGAGCGGGAGGGCGGTGAATATAACACCTCCTTCGGGAGGGAATAAACTCGCCTGTCGTTGTCAGGTTTCGAGCCTACCGCTCGCCAGCGGGCCGTCGAAAGCTCGTTTGTCTTGCGGTCCTTCAACAGCCAACAACGAGGCTTTGAATATGACCGACTCCGCATGCGCGTGTAGCGCCACAAATACTCTTCAGAACGATATTGACGAAGTTATCATTGCTGTCTCGGACTTGCAGAACCTTGCGTATATTCAGCAGCTTTTGCTGAGCGAGCGGATGCAGGATTCGCGGGAGCGGGATGCTTTGTTCACTTTGCATTACGCCTTTCGTGACCGCCTGGAGGCCTTAGAAAAAGCCTGCGGAACTTTAGAGCGGGTCGCTCATCCGCAGCCGATAAACCTGACAGTGGCTTCCTGATCTCATCACTGTGACCGGCACCTGAAGGGTGGTCTATGCTCGGGCGTATCTTAATCCGAAAACCGAATTACGCTTTTCGGCGATACATTCCAACACCCTTGCTCAGCCCTCAATGGGTGTCCTGCTGGTCTGCGGTTTTGTCATCCTTGCCGCAGGCCAGTGCTTTGGGGTGCTTACAATAAAAAAGCGGACTGCCTGAGGCAACCCGCTTTTGAACTGAGGATCACTGCTATCTCTTAGAAAGAGTAGCGCAAACCAACGTTGAACTGGTTCTGGTGAGCGGAGTAATCAACGTCTTCGAATGCTTCTGCCTTGAAATTGTACTGGAACGAGTACTCAGCGAGCAGCTCAAGATTTTCAGAGATTTCGTAGCCAACGCCTGCACCCAACTTCGTAGAGAAATGGTTGGTTGTTTCTTTGCCAGAATCGACGCCATCGTCAAAGTCGACTTTTATCTGCGAGAAACCAGCACCCAAGCCGATATATGGCGTAAAGGCGGTTTCGTTTTTGAAGTCGTAGTATGCGACTGCCAAAATGTCCCAAACGTCAATATCTGTAGCGTTTTCGGAGAATGCAGCGTAGCCGCTTTCCAGACCGATGCGAACGTTGTTGGAAAGGTATGCGCCAGCGCCAATACGACCGTTAAAGCCTTCGTCCCGGAGTGTCACATCGTTGTCACCATCAATGTGTGCTGTGATGCTGCCTAAGGACAAGCCACCTGTACCCTGAACGTACCATTCGGTTGCATTTGCTGAGGTGATGGCACCTGTAGAAATTGCAGCAGCTGCAAGAGCGATCAAGAGATTCTTTTTCATTTTAAAACTCACATGAAATGATGAGAAAACATGCTTGATGCATACAATATGCAACTCATAATGGAAATCTATGTAGATATAAAATTTCTAGTAGTTGCATGATTGCTACATCATCTTAGTGAGGTGGTTAATCGTATTTCCTCGCGTGAGGCTGACCGAGTAAGGCTCAACCCTCAATGGGTGTCCTGTTGATCTGCGGAGCTGTCATTCTTCCGCAGGCCAGTGCTTTGTTGTGAGTGGGGGCTATTTGTGGGTGGGGATGAAGTCGAAGAGTTCCCAGCCGTCGGTGGTGGCGGTGATGTACTTCATGTCTTGGCCTTCCAGCACTGCACAGGTGAGGCGGCCTGAGGCGTAGGCTTCTGTGTCTACACCGAGCCGGTTGGGGTGGCGGTCAATGCGCTCTGTGGGGGTGTGGCCGTGGACGACGAAGACGCCGAAGTCCTCTTGCGAATTGAGGAAAGGACCGCGGATCCACATAAGTTCTTCTGCGCGTTGTTCTTCCAGTGGAACGTCTGGGCGAATACCGGCGTGGACGAACAGGTAATCTCCGCATTGGTAGTGGAGGGGCAGGGATTCGAAGAAGGTTTCGTGCAGCTTGGAGAGGTTTTCCTTAAAGATGGTCTGCACGCTTTCAGCGCCTGCCGAGCCCATAAGATCGTGAATGGAGAGGCCGTAGGAGAGCAGGGTTTCGGTGCCGCCCAGATCCTCCCAGTGATAGAGCGTGCCGGCATCCTCCAAAAACTCCAGCAGCGAGGCTTCGTGATTGCCTTTCAGACAAACCTGGCGCGGGGTGCGGTGGTGGTGATCGACAAGGAAATCGATGACGCCCTGACTGTCCGGGCCGCGGTCAATGTAATCGCCAAGAAAGATGGAGACCGGGTCCGTGATGGGGCGGTTTTTCAGGTCGCTCTCAATAGCATTGCCCATGATCTTCAGCAGGTCCAGCCTGCCGTGGATGTCTCCCGTTGCATAAACGCGGGTCCCTTCCGGAAGAGTTGGATGGGTGTTTTGCATGGTCGTCCCGTTCCAAATGCTAGTCTGTGTCGCGGTCACTGGTGGTCCAATCTACTTTAAGAAAACGAATGAGGAGCAAACCCACAGCCTCAATTTGTTGGCTTTGAGGCTGTGGGAAAGGCTCTGATTGATAGGTGGTTGGAACTGGTTTGATAAAAATAGTTCGATATCGCACTTGTTTTGTGTGTGGTGGCGTGTTTATAGTTCGATATCGCACTAATTGGAGTTGAACGATGAAGCTTTCCAGACGCAAGATGATTGGCCTAATGGGTGGTGGTGTGGTTGTGGCAGCGACTGCCTCAGCTGGTGGATTTCTGGCGACACGTCGTCCAACGCGGGCGTTGGCTCCCTGGGACACTGCTGGCGCTTACACTGAGCCGCGGATGAAGGCGCTGTCCTATGCGTTGCTTGCACCGAACCCTCACAACCGTCAGCCTTGGGTGGCTGAACTGCGTGGAAGCGACATGCTGGTTATCTACCGTGACAAGAGGCTCAACCTGCCAGAGACTGATCCGTTTGACCGTCAGCTGACCGTTGGCATGGGGTGTTTTCTGGAGTTGTTGCGGATGGCTGCAGCGGAAGATGGGTACGCTGTGCAGACGGAGTTGTTTCCACTGGGAGAAGACGGGCCCGTTGCAACGGCTCACTTTGCGAAGGGGGGCAAGCCGGATCCATTGTTCGCGTATGTTTTTGATCGACATACCAATCGTAATGCATATGAGAATGTGTCCGTTTCAACAAATGCGCAAGCGGCACTGGCTGACTATGCCACGATCAAAAGCGACAAGGCGGAGGTTGCGGCCCTGCGGAAGCTGACGTGGGAAGCGATGGATGTTGAGCTGACAACGCAACGTGTGATGATGGAAAGCGTTGATCTGATGCGGTTTGGTAAAGCTGAGATTGAAGCGAATCCGGATGGCATTGCACTGAGTGGTCCGTTTTTGGAGAGCCTGATGCTGGCTGGGATGTTGAGCCGCGAAGATCAGACAGATCAGACCAGCTCTAGCTTTCAGCAGGGACGGGATATGATCCGGGATGCGATGAACGCGACACAGGCGTATGCGGTGGTCATCAGTCCGGGCAATTCGCGGGTCGATCAGATTAAAGCAGGGTATGACTGGATCAGGTTGCAACTGGCAGCTACTGGATTGGGCCTTTCCATGCAGCCGGTGAGCCAGGCACTGCAGGAGTTTCCTGAAATGGCAGAGCATTATTCTGCGGTGCACGAAATGCTGGCAGGTCCGGGTGAGACTGTTCAAATGCTTGCACGATTGGGGTATGGTCCCAAAATTGATCCCAGCCCACGCTGGCCTTTGGAAACACGAGTACCGAATGTCTGACGATACCCCCTCCCAAGATCTGACGCCCTACTTTTCTATGTTTGTTGAGGTCGGGATTATAAACCAGATCGGCTCTGCGTTTTTGGAAGCGCGGCTGCCAAAGGGCCTTCTGGTTTCGCATTTCGGGGTGACCAGCCATTTGAGCCGTGGATTTGATGGGGCCACCCCGCTGGAATTGGCCCGGTCGTTTCAGGTTGCGAAAACAACCATGACGCATACGCTGAGCGGGTTGGAAAAGCACGGCTTTGTGGAACTGCGCCCCAACCCGGATGACGGGCGCTCCAAGCGGGTGTGGCTGACACCGGAGGGGCGGCAGTTTCGCGATGATGCTGTGCAGCAGCTGGAGCCACTGTTTCAAAAGCTGGCAGAGCGGTTTCCACCTGAGCAGGTCTCCGCGCTGTTGCCGGGCATCAGTGAGTTTCGTGCTGTGATTGATCAGTTGCGGGATGAGGAGAAATAGCAGCAGATGTTGCTTCGGTTAGCAGCAATAAAGCAGTTCGCATTTAGGTTGAAACATCTGAACTGCTTTAGCCTTTGTTTTTGCGTATCTTTATCCGAAAAACGGTTCCCACTTTTCGGCGATACGCTGTAGGCTGAGGCATAGTCCGGTGAGGTAAAGGCCTACTCCGAATGAAAGATGAGCGATTAGACTTCTCGTTCTTGCGATTGCTGGCGCTGGTGTTTTGGAAGCAGCAATTCCAAAACCGAACGCTGGTTGCATGAAGAAGAAGGGGAAGCCCACTGAAAGCAGACCGATTATGAGGGGCATCAGGATGGTTGGGTTTTGCAGCCAGGTGGGCCCGGTCACAGCCAGCAAAAAGAACGCAAATACAGCGCCAATGACGTAATGGGCGATCCATCCGGTGGAACGTTCGAACGGCTGCGGAAAGCTGTGCATGATGTTTTGGTGCTGGAACTGCCCGCGCAGCATGCTCAGCAACCAACGACCCACCAACCGGTAATCCAGAGATGGGATCGCGAAAAAACGCAGGCGCACCCAAGCGACGAGATCCATGAAAATTGTTGCGCCAATGCCAAGCAGTATAGCATTGATCAGAAGACTTGTTGTGTGCATGACTTTGCCTTTCCTGATAAGGAGTTGGCGGCAAAGTGCCACTTCAAGTCGACTTGAGGTCAAGGGCATTCTCTAAATTTTAATGGATAATTTTTCTCAGGTTAATCGTACTCGTTATCTTGCCTTTGGGCTGCCTAGGCTTGTTGCTTGGCCGTGTTGGCTAACAGCAGCTCTGTGGCGGCTTTGACATGCTGTTCTATCTGCTGATCAGAAGGGCGGGGCATGCCCATTAAAACGCAGTCTCTGAAGCCAAGCAGCATTGACGTCCAGAGCCGGATAGCTGTGTCTGGTTCAGCCAGGCCCAACCTGTCGGTAAAGAACACGGCGAGGGTTGTGTCGGTTTCATTGGGGCCGACCGAGAAGAAGGTGCTTGTTATTTCGGGTGCTTTTGCGCTCTCGGCCACCAGCAAGCGGAATGTGCTCAGGTGATTGCTGGATAAGTGCGCATGGATGAAACTTACACCAAAACCTTCCAGAGCATCCTTTGTGTCAGGCTTTTTTAGATGATCGAAGAAGTTGTCTTCTGAATCGGATCCCATGTGCATCAAGGTTGCTTGAAACAGGTCGATTTTGGAGGAGAAGTAGCGGTAAACCGTTTGCTTTGTGACCTGAGCCTGATCAGCGATCTTGTCCATGCTGGCCAGTATATAGCCCTCTGAGAGAAACACGTGTTGTGCGGCGTCCAGAATCGCACGGCGCTTCTTCTCTTTGTTTTGCTCGATCTTCCCCATACTTTGCCCTTTGCAACATAATCATACTGCTTGGTATGATTTTGTTGACATTCGTGTGTGTTTGCATAAATCATACTGAGCGGTATGATTATTGAAGGTATACATCATGTCTTATCTAACAGGGTACACGTTAGACCAGAAAAATCTGAGAGTATCCGGAATTCTTATCACCCTGCTGGGTGCTGTGCTGATGAGCTTTGACCCGATCTTCATCCGGTATTCGGGTGTAAGCGGGTTTGATACAGCATTCTTATTCGGGCTTTTTACAGCTATCTCAATGCCATTCTTTATCCAGATGCGGGATGAGCGCGGGGTGATTGGGGCGTTGCGCGCGAGCGGATGGTCAGTCTTGTTTTCCGGCTTGTTGATGCTGGGGAGTGCTTCTTCGCTGGTGCTGAGCATCAAGCTGACATCGGTCGCCAACACTTTTGTTATCCTCAGTATCTCACCAGCATTAGCTGCTGCGTTCAGCTGGCTTTTTCTTGGGGAGGTGACGAAACGCGCAACGTGGATTTCTATCATTTCGATAATGATTGGAATTGCGATTGTTGTCTCCGGTTCGTTTGGGTCCGGAACCCTTATGGGGGATGTACTGGCAGGGCTGGCGGTGACGTGTTTGTCTCTGAATCAAACACTCTTGCGCAAGTATCAAGGTGTCAGCCGCATGGCGAGTGTTGGTGTTGGTGGCTTCCTGTTGGCGGTGGCTATGTTTTTTCTCGCTGCGCCGTCCACTTACAGCCTGAACACATGGATCATTATGGGCTTGATGGGATTGTTTACCGCTCCATTTGGTCGTGTCCTTTCTCAAGTTGCGACGCGCTATATCACAGCGCCTGAGGTTGGCATGTTGCTGATGATAGAGACGGTGCTGGCCCCTCTTTTTGCCTTCGGTTTTTTTGGTGAGATACCGCATCAGGAAAGCTTCATCGGTGGCACGATTATCGTCGTGACGATCCTTATTTACGCAGTGATTTCCGGCAGGGAAGAAGCTTAAGGAGCATAGTATGACTGGAGAACTTATCTATATCGGGCATATTGAAACCCCGTATTTTGATGTTGAGGATTGCCCGAACAACATTCAGCCTGAAGGGCCAGAATGCAAGGTCATCCTGAAACAAGACTATTGGGCGGGGTTAAAGGGCCTTCAGCCGGGGCAGGCGATTATGTTGCTGTACTGGTTCGAAAATACGCAAAGATCTCTCATCCAGCAGAAAGGGTGCAGGCACTCAACTGATGACCTTATTGGGAGTTTCGCGCTTCGCTCACCTCATCGGCCCAACCCCATTGCAGTCTCTCAATTGCCAATTCTAAGTATCGGAGATGGTGTGATTACTGTTCGGGGTCTCGATTGCCTGAATGAGACCAAACTGCTTGATATTAAACCTGCAATTTTGCATGAAGCCGCAAGACCAAAGCCTTAGGAAGACCTTTTGCTTTGAGTTTACGCATGGCTGATAGGCAACGTGTGAGGAGAGCATCCATACACGTTGCTTCTTTTCAGCACCGTTCATTGAGTTTGGGTTATTTTATTTCAATGATTAGAATTGTAGGGAAATAAAATATCAACTTGGCGGTGTGGTTGTGCTCTTCGATACACTTGTGCATCAACTGCTTCTCTAGGCTTGTCCTGTTCGCTTTTGCTTCATGCAGTTGTTTGGGAGAGCATTTTGGAGCGATGTCAGGAAACGGAATTACAAGACCTATTTGATGGCTTGGCGGCGGAGCTTCAATTGCCTGCTCTGGCGCCGAACGGAGCTGGGCAGGTTGCCCTTCACTCTGATGAACATCATCTTACGACAATGATTTGGGCGCGGTTTCAGGAACGGCGCTATGAGGTTCAGCTGGAAGCTGATGTGTTTCCAGAAAATGATCTGGAATTACCTCAACTGAAAACCCTGTTGGCTCGTGTGGGCCAACTGACGTCCTGTGGCCTGATACTCGATGCCCAGCAGCGCTATGCTGTGCGGCAACACCTCCTTTTGCAAATGACTGATCCGGTTGAACACCTGATGGAGGCTTTGAAGAGCTTTATTGGTGAGGCTTTGCAGCTGCGCCATTCGCTGGTCAACGCCGGAGACGCAGAAAGCCAGTGGTCCTCAGAACATATTTTGGTCTGAGTGGTTTGGGAGGGACGCCACTATGAGGAATACCGGAATATCAACGCAGGCCAGCACGGCCAGTTCAAATGTCAGTCTGGCTTCTGGGTCGACAGAGACCAGACCGGAAAGGGCGCGGACCGATACTCAGTCAGCGCGGATGCCTTACCGGCTTTCGGCAGTACCTGTAGCTGGTGGTGGGCGAGACGCGCGTGTTCCTTCTCAACAAAGCAGGGTCTCTCTGGGAAGTTTTCAGCCCCGGCGTGTTCCTTCTTCTGGCATGTCCGGGCAAACTGCGCGGCTCGCACCAGAGGCACCTGCAATTTCCTCCATGGAGCGGGCGCTTCTGGATTCACGTCTTAAGCTTCAACCTGTTCAGCGTGATTATCTGGGCCAGACGGCCCGGTTTGGTGACAAGGTTGCTGGGGTTGGTGCTGAGAACCGTATGCTGCAGGAGCTGCAGGCATTTGCCAAAGACCCAAGCTTGCTGACGAAAGAGCGGGCTGCTGACCTGCAAAAGCAGCTGGCGGCTGTCTCGTTTTCTGACCCTGAGCAGGCTGAGACCAAGCAAACCCTCGTCGATCACTTTAAGAGAATTGCACGGGGAGCGACGCCGAACCGCCAGACCCTGCGTGTTCTTGGGCCTGTCATTCAAGACCTACACCGCCACGTTGAAGAGAGGCAACCTGCGCTTGATCGGGCGTTGGGCGGTGGCAGAGCGCAGTCGCGACTGCGTGCCAGCCAGACAGAATGGAATGAAGTTCGGACCAAGCAGCTTTCTGAGATTGTGGGTGGGCAAGATAAAGATGCTGGGTATCATCCCTCCCGCGTGACTGCACGAGGAGCCGCTGTTGAGGGCGTACAGACAGAGGGGCTTGTGAGAAATGTTCTGGGCAAGTTTCCTCACAATGTCACGCCGCTGATCAACGGAGCCGTGAATGGTCGTGCAGAGATTTTCCGTGGTGAAATCCCGATAACGGATGGCGTTGCCTATGGTCGCTTTGGGTTTACCAGCTTTTATTACGCCCTGGGTGCAATCCAGAGCCTGATTTCAGCGCGGTCTGCTTATACGAGCATGAAAACTGCGGATGCAGCACTGGATACCTTTCGCTCTGAGGCTTCGCAGTTTCTTGAGGCGCAAAAGAATATTGCTGAAGTGGCTGCGTTGTCCCGCATGGTCAAGGATGTGCAGAAAGGTGGCGGTTCCCCTTTGACGCTGCTGGATACTATGGCTCAGGCGGTGAAGGCAGGTAAGGTTTCCCAGGACGGACTTGGTGTCGCCTTGTGTGGGGTGTTTCCTGATTTATCACCGCGCGCGAGTGCTGCTTTGGAAGCCTACGTTAAAACTGAGATGGGAACCGCTGGAGAGACTGAGTGCCTGACCACTTTGCGCAATGAAGTAGCGCTGCATTATGGCGAGAGTTCCACCACTGACAGTGCGCATTTGAAGGGTGGTCTGGATCATCTTGAGGGCGCACTTAAGCAGAGAGTGCGAGAGGCTGACAGGGCTCATAAAACACTGACCGGGCTTGTTGCCAATTACGGCAAAAATGCTGAGCTGGCGAAGGCCATGCGAGATGACTACCACAAACAGATGCATGTGAGTATTTTCTCTGCAGAAGTGTGGGGGCTTGCCATGGTTGCTGATGGTATGGCGATCGCGGAAAGAGCTTTGACCTCAAATGTTGAAGGGGTTTCTCTGGTTACGACCGGGTTGGGTTATGCCGCTGGTACTGTTGGAGCAGGCGTTGGTGTGCTTGCAGTTGGCCTGTCGGCTTATGATGCCAGTGTCACGGCTATCAAAGCCTTTAAGCACCATCAGACCGGTAAAAAGGCCCAGGCTCTACATCGCTTGTTCGCGGAACGACAGGAAGTGCCAGTTTCAGGGCTGGACGGGTCGCGGAAGGTTTCACAACCGCGGGACGCGGAGCTGGCGATGATTACAAAGACCATTGCGAACAATCAGTCCAAGGCGCGAAACACCAAGATTGGTAAGGCTGTTTTGTCTGCGGTTGACGGGCTTGGATTTGCTGCGCTGACTATAGGCGGCGTTGCGGGTGTTGTTGCGACGGCCACTGGAGGCGTTGCGGCTGCTGGCGTTGCAGCTGCGGCTGGACCCGTTGGGGCTGCGATTGGCGGAGCGTTTGTTTTGGGCTCAGTGGCCTTTGTTGCCACGCGGTTGATCAGATGGGGCGTGCACCATTATCAAAGCAAACAGCTTCAGAAGGTGATTGCGGGTGATCAGCAAGCCATGCAGAAATATGCCCGTAAGCACAATATTACGACTGGGCAGGGTGGGTCTGCGCGGCGAAGTACCGTTGTTGCGGAGATTAAGAGACATGCCATTGATACGCTGACCAAGCACAGCACGAAGTTTGCTCTGCATCGGTTCCACCAGCGCCTCACTCAGGAGATTTCGCAGGTGGACAGGGCACACTGGGATCAATCACCCGCTATTGCCGTGATGAAGTGTTTCTTTGACGAACCCGCGCAAATTCAAGCTATCGCAGGTTTGAGTGAGGATGCCGCAGTGAAGGTGCTTGCGAAGAAATTTCAGGTGCGGATGTAGGATTTTGAGAACAAAAAAGGCAGCTTGCCGGAGCCGTCCGGGGCAAGCTGCCTTTTGGAATTTGTATTGGTTAAGCGGCCTAGTTCTTAGGCCTTGGCTTTTGCCAGCAGTTCACGCATCTGGAGGTGTGTGAACTCGTTGCCTGCGATGATGGAGCGGGTTTCGAACATGTCGTCCTTGCCGTTGGCATCGGACACGAAACCACCAGCTTCACGCACCAGCAGAACGCCTGCTGCCATGTCCCAAGGATGCAGACCGTTTTCCCAGAATGCATCGAGACGACCGGAAGCAACCCATGCCAGGTCCAGTGCAGCTGCACCAGCGCGGCGGATACCTGCAACTTCGCCCATCACGTGACGAATTTCTTTCAGCGCGCGGCCATGGTCGCCAACGCCGATGAATGGAATGCCGGTGCCGATCAGGCAGTCGGTCATGTCTTTACGTGCTGCAACGCGGAGGCGGCGGTCATTACAGAATGCGCCGGAGCCTTTTTCTGCAGTGTACAGTTCGTCCATGATCGGGTTGTAGATCACGGCTGCAACGATCTGACCAGCGCGTTCCAGAGCGATGGAAACACCAAAGATCGGAATACCATGGAGGAAGTTTGTTGTGCCGTCGAGCGGGTCAACGATCCAGCGGTGCTGACCGTCTGTACCTTCGATCTCGCCGGATTCTTCCATCAGCAGGCCGTAGGTTGGGCGTGCTTTTTGAAGGTCTTCACGAACGATTTTTTCTGCTTTGTGATCTGCCTGGGAGACAAAGTCACCTGGGCCCTTGCGGGATACTTGCAGGTTTTCAATTTCGCCGAAGTCCCGTGCCAGAGAGCGACCAGCTTTTGTCGCAGCCTGAACCATTACGTTTAAAAGGGCCGTACGTGCCATTTTTTATTCACCGTTCCTGAATGGGTAATGAGGCAACCGTATGCTGCCTCATCTTTATTGCTTTTAGATTATTTCTCTGCGCGACGAACGTATTCAACGGAGTCGGTGTCTACAACGATCTTCTCACCGGAGGTGATGAACGGAGGCACCATACAACGTACGCCGTTTTCCAGAACTGCTGGTTTGTAAGAGGAAGACTGGGTCTGGCCTTTTACAACTGCGTCAGCTTCTACGATTTCCAGAGTAACGTGGGTTGGGAGAGAAATGCCGATTGGCTTTTCTTCGTGCAGTTCAACAGTCACGGTCATGCCGTCCTGCAGGAATGCTGCGCGCTCACCAACGAATTCCTTCTGGAGTTCGAGCTGCTCATATGTTTCGTTGTCCATGAATACCAGCATGTCGCCTTCTTCATAGAGGAACTGGAAGTCTTTCTGCTCAAGGCGAACACGCTCAACGGACTCAGTTGCGCGGAAGCGTTCGTTCAGTTTGCGACCATCGAGCAGGTTTTTCATTTCAACCTGAGCGAATGCGCCGCCTTTACCTGGCTTCACGTGCTGAACTTTAACCGCAGCCCAAAGTGTGTCCTGGTGCATAAGCACGTGGCCCGGCTTAATTTCGTTGCCATTGAGTTTCATAGAACTACCAATCAGTTTGATAAGTTCAGAGCATGTCGCGTTCACTTGTCTTTACGCGCCACATTCTTAACTTTTGTTTTCATGCGTATCCTGATCTGTCGCCCGGTCGGCTCTTATCAGGGATATGCTTTAGCAAAGGCTGATGCGGATTGGCGCTGGGCCTAGGATCGCAGCCTGTCTGGAGGTCTGTGCAACATAATTTCGCGTGTTTTTCAAGGAAAAAGAGCGGATGCTCACCGCGAACCTACATTCCGGTGCATATCCACAAGGAGAGTGCGGAAAATCTTAGGGCTTTTTATCGCTTCTGCGCTTGGTAATCTGTTCAACAAAGACGACGCTGAGAACGAAAGTCGCCACCTTGCCCAGCCCAGCTATTGCGGTGGTAGCGCCAATATCAAGTAAGCCAGTTCTGACCATTTCACCAAATGTCAGAAATGAAATTACACCAATACCTAAGGCTAGCACCAAGCGACTGATGAATATACTTATTTGCTTCATGGGTTTTCTTTTGCGATTAAAAGACTTGAGTAAATTAATCGTCTGACGTTGCGCGAAGCTGGGCGTTTGTAAGTTGATGTGATGTATGCTGGAGTCTATCTGTTTTCTATACTTTATCTGCTGATAATTTTACATAAAAACTCATAGGTTTATCATCAAAAGAACTGCAGTTAAGATTTATTGAGTTGATTGGAGTACTGGAGATGCGCCAATCTTAATTCCGATTGCTGCTGCACGTTTGCTAGCTTGCTCTTGCTGTTCCAGAGAAAGAGAATTGGAAATCGCTTCCAACTCACTATCCAGAATGCCTTGACGGCCTGCATGGAACTGCCAGGCAGAAGCTTCAATCAGATCAACCGGTCGACCACGGCCATTGGCGTAGATGCGGGCGAGGCGGTTCATGGCAATTGGGTTGCCTTTGGTTGCTGCGCGCTCGAACCAATCTGCCGCTTCAGTCTCATTCGGGACGAGGCCTTCGCCTTTGAACAGCAGAGTTGCGTAGTAAATCTGCGCGGGAACCAGTCCACGACGGGCGGCGCGGCCCATCCAGAAGGCAGCGCGGAGAGGGTCGCGGATTTCTTCAGGGCCGTCCTTCAGGTAGATGCCAAGCTCCAGCATGGCGTCAGCATCGCCGGTTTCTGAGGCGCGTTCCAGCAGGTCTTTGATCAGCTTGGGATCATTCGGACGGACTTTGCCTTCCTGATGAAGGAGGGCGAGATTGTAGAGTGCTTCGGGAATATTGGCTGCAGCGGCTTTTTCCAGCTGCTGGGCGGCCTTGTTCTTGTCAGCTGTTGTACCAGCACCAGCCAGATAGAGCAGGCCGAGGCGCAATGCTGCTTGCGGGTCGCCATCATTTGAGGCGAGCTCATACCAGCTTGCGGCCAATGGCAAATCCTGCGGGACGCCTCTGCCGGATTCGTAAAGCACACCGAGCAGCGTCTTGGAGCTGGTGATGCCAGCTTCAGCCTGACGGGTCGCCAGTGCCAGAGCTGTCAGATACCATCCGCGCTGGAAGGCACCATAGGCGGGGTCGCCCTTAATGGTTTCCGGCGTTGGTGAAACCTGCGGAATGAATGGTGCTTTTGAAAGAGGAGAGGGCAGCAGGGTTGATCCGTTTGGATTATACGGATCAACGGTTCTTGCGCCTTGAGGTGTGGTTCCACCGCTCGGAGTTGTTTGTGCAACAGCCATGCCCTGTAAGCCGAGCAGGCCGGTCACAGCTGCGACAGTTACGAGTTTGATAGAACCAGACAACTTCAAAATATCAGTCCTCAGCTTCCGCCAGTGTGTGTGTTGAGAGGATTGCATTGGCTTGCTCAACGGCTGCTTTGGCCCCTTCAGGGTGATTCCAGACAGCTTCACGTACTGCTACGAATTCAGCGCCAGTTTGGGCTGCGGTGTCAACTGAGGAAACTGAGGTGCCCGCCAGGACGACGCATGGCGTTTCGAACACTTCAGACCACCAGGTGCCGTAGTCCAGTGATTTGCGATGTGGCTCTTCTTCCTGATTGAGTGAAAGCAGGCCGAAGAACATGTAATCGACGCCCATAGAAGCAACAACCATGGCATCGTGGCGTGTCTTGACGCCTGCGTGCCCGATGATGCGGTCTTCCGAGAAGGACTGCATGGCTTCTTCCAGATCCTTGTCAGAACCGGAAACGTGCAGGCCATCTGCACCGGAGCGGCCCATGATCTGGGTGTTGTTTTCAATCAGAACAGCAACTTCCTTGGCCTGTGCCAGTGGCACCAGACGCTTTGCAGCCGCCTGCAGGTCGCTTTCGTTTGCGTCCGGCATGGAGATCAGCAGGCTCGCAATGTCGCCACCTTCCAAAGCTTGTTTGAGTTGTCCTTCGAATTCGTCGAGGTCAAAGGTTGGTGGTGTGACAAGATACAGACGCGGATGCACTGAGGTTGCTCCTGATAAAATTCCAGTAAAAAGAGATCATGGCGGTAGTGTAACCTACGTCAAGCCTCTGGCCCATTCATTGGGATAAGTTCTAAACAGCGTCTTGCTCTCTTTTTCAAGAGGCTGTGTCAAATTCTAGGCAAAAGCGAGAATAAAACGAAAAGAGGGACCAAAAAGGCCCCTCAATCCAGAATAATGTAAGAACTAACTGTCTTATGCTTCTAAAGCAACAACGCCAGGTAGTGCTTTGCCTTCCAGCCACTCAAGGAACGCGCCGCCAGCAGTGGAGATGTAAGAGAAATCTTCACTTGCTTTTGCGTGGTTGAGTGCTGCAACAGTGTCACCACCACCAGCAACAGTTTTCAGCTTGCCTTCTTTGGTGCGAGCTGCTGCATGCTGTGCTGCTGCAACAGTTGCCTTGTCGAATGGCTCGATTTCGAACGCGCCGAGAGGGCCGTTCCAAACGAGGGTCTTCGCTTCATCGATTTTTGCTTTCACAACTTCGATGGAAGCTGCGCCAACGTCGAGCATCATTGCGTCTGCTGGGATTGCATCGAGAGCAACAGTTTCGTTCTTGGTGTTTGCTGCAAATTCCCATGCAACAACAGCGTCTGTTGGCAGAACGATTTCACAGTTTGCTTTTTCAGCTGCTGCCATAATGCGGTTTGCTGTGTCAGCCAGATCGTGCTCGCACAGGGATTTACCGACGTTCACGCCTTTAGCTGCGAGGAAGGTGTTTGCCATGCCGCCGCCGATCACCAGAATGTCTACTTTAGACACGAGGTTTTCGAGCAGGTCGATCTTGGAGGAAACTTTTGCGCCGCCAACAACTGCCAGAACCGGACGCTCAGGCGTGGAAAGTGCGGAACCAAGTGCTTCCAGCTCTGCCTGCATGGTGCGGCCCGCGAATGCAGGAAGCAGCTTTGCAATGCCTTCGGTGGAACCGTGTGCGCGGTGCGCTGCAGAGAATGCGTCGTTTACGTACAGGTCGCCGTTTGCAGCCAGTGCTTTTGCGAATTCTGGGAGGTTCTTTTCTTCACCAGCATAGAAGCGGGTGTTTTCCAGAAGCAGAACGTCGCCGTCAGCCATTGCATCAACGGCAGCTTTGGCTACGTCACCGGTGCAATCTTTAGCGAAAGCAACTGGTTTGCCAAGCAGGTCTGCAACAGGGCCAGCAACAGGTGCGAGGCTCATTTCTTCGACTACTTTGCCTTTTGGACGGCCAAAGTGTGCGAGAAGGATGACTTTGCCGCCAGCCTCGGAGATTTCGCGGATGGTTGGCAGGACACGCTCGATACGGGTGGCATCGGTAACGGTGCCATCCTTCATTGGAACGTTAAGGTCTACGCGGACGAGAACACGTTTGCCGGAAAGCTCGGCGTCGCTAAGAGTTTTGAAAGACATAAAAATCTCCGGAATTTCTGTCTGTGACCTTATACTGGTCGACTTACTTACAGAAAGACTTTGCGGAGTTCGTGATCAAATCTATGGGAGTATTCGCACTGATTGGTGCGGCTCAGGGATTGGATCACTCCGCACTGGTATATGTGAGAAAAAAGGGCCGCTTAAAAGCGGCCCCTTTCTGATTAGATGAGCTTTGCCATCGCAACAGCGGTGTCCGCCATGCGGTTGGAGAAGCCCCACTCGTTGTCGTACCAGGTAAGGATACGAACCATTGTGCCTTCCATGACCTTGGTCTGGTCCATGTGGAAGATGGAAGAGTGTGGGTCGTGGTTGAAGTCGCAAGAAACGTTTGGCACTTCGGTGTAACCAAGAACGCCCTTCAGTTCGCCTTCAGCCGCTGCTTTGATTGCTGCGTTGATTTCTTCTACGGAAGTTTCTTTCTTCGCGATGAAGGTCAGGTCAACAACAGAAACGTTTGGAGTAGGTACGCGGATTGCAACGCCGTCCAGTTTACCAGCCAGCTCAGGCAGAACCAGGCCAACAGCCTTAGCAGCACCTGTGGAGGTTGGGATCATGGAAAGAGCTGCTGCGCGGCCGCGGTACAGATCCTTATGCATTGTGTCGAGAGTAGGCTGATCACCGGTGTAAGAGTGAACGGTGGTCATGAAGCCTTTTTCGATGCCAACCAGTTTGTCCAGAACGTAAGCTACCGGAGACAGACAGTTGGTGGTGCAAGATGCGTTGGAAACAACCAGATCTTCAGAAGTCAGGGTGTCGTGGTTTACGCCGTAAACGATTGTTTTGTCAGCGCCTGCTGCAGGAGCAGAAACCAGAACGCGCTTTGCGCCAGCTTCCAGATGCAGGGAAGCTTTTTCTTTTGCGGTGAAGATGCCGGTGCACTCCAACGCAACGTCGATACCCATTTCACCCCAAGGCAATTCTTTAGGATCACGGATAGCGGTTACTTTGATTGGACCACGACCACAATCGATTGTGTCGCCGTCTACGGTCACTTTTGCAGGGAACTTGCCGTGTACGGAGTCAAACTGCAGCAGGTGTGCGTTCGTTTCAACCGGGCCGAGGTCGTTAATTGCTACAACTTCAATGTCGGTACGACCGGATTCAATGATTGCACGGAGAACATTACGACCAATGCGACCAAAGCCATTGATGGCTACCTTGACTGCCATTTAAGAACCTCTTTCGGTACGGCGTCTTAAAAAACGCCCTCGTTTTATATATTCGCCAGCTCTTGCCGGCCGTCTTCTGAGAGGCCTCTGGCTGAGAGGAGCCAGAAGCTTCATTTAGTCAGCTTTAGGCGTTATCGCTATCGCCAAGGCGCTTTTCTGCCTCTTGGACCACTGCATCAGCAGTAATCCCGAAATGCTCATAGAGCTCCTGGTAAGGGGCGGAGGCACCAAATCCTGACATGCCTACGAAACCACCATCAGAACCGACAAAGCGATCCCAACCCATACGAACGCCCGCTTCCACAGCGATCTTCACCGGACTACCACCAATGATGGCATTCTTATATGCGTCAGATTGTTGCTCGAAGAGTTCGAAGCTAGGGACGGAGACCACACGGGTCGCGATTCCCTTGCCGTCTAGCTCTTTTTTCGCGTCGACTGCGATCTCAACTTCGGAGCCGGTTGCGAACAGAGTAACGGTCGCTTCTTCTTCACAGTCAGCGATGATGTATGCGCCTTTGGCACACAGGTTTTCGCTTTCGTAGTGAGGACGAAGGGACGGCAGGTTCTGACGGGTTAGAGCCAAAACGCTTGGATTATCAGCGGCTTTCATTGCCAACTGCCAGCATTCCAGGGTCTCAGTGATGTCCGCTGGGCGGAAAAACTGCAGATCTGGGATACAACGTAGAGCCGCGAAGTGCTCCACAGGCTGGTGAGTTGGGCCATCTTCACCCAAACCGATGGAGTCATGGGTCATTACGTGAATGACGCGCTGCTTCATCAGGGCTGCCAGACGAAGAGATGGACGGCAGTAATCGGAGAAGATCAGGAAGCCACCAGAGTAGGGGATAACTCCGCCATGCAGTGCCATACCGTTCATTGCTGCAGCCATGCCGTGCTCACGGATGCCCCAGTGAATGAAGCGGCCGGAGAAATCGTCCGGAGTAACTGGTGGTGTATGTTCGGTGTTGGTGTTGTTGGAACCAGTCAGGTCAGCAGAGCCGCCGATGGTTTCAGGCACAGCACCTGTGATTACTTTCAGAACAGCCTGGGACGCCTTACGGGTCGCCATTTTTGGCTGGGTGTCTGCAAGCTCTTTCTTGTAGGCGTCGATTGCTGCGTCGAAGCCGGATGGCAGGTCGCCACGGCAACGGCGCTCGAACTCGCCACGCTGCTCAGGGTTTGCTTCGTTGAAGCGCTGTTCCCACTCTTTACGAGCGTTTGCGGAACGCAGACCTGAGATGCGCCATGCATCGAGAACGTCGCTTGGTACTTCAAACGGCTCAGCAGACCAGCCAAGAGCTTCGCGGGTTGCTGCAATTTCTTCAGCGCCCAGAGGAGCACCGTGCACTTTGTTGGTGCCGGACTTGTTTGGAGAACCGAAGCCGATTGTGGTTTTCGCCGCAATCATTGTTGGCTTGTCGCTCTTGCGAGCTTCAGTCAACGCTGCTTCGATTTCTTCCGGATCATGACCATCGATGGAGATGGTGTTCCAGCCGGATGCCTTGAAGCGTGCGATCTGATCGGTGCTGTCTGACAGATCTACGGAACCATCAATAGTGATGCCGTTGTCGTCCCAGATGAGGATCAGTTTGTTCAGCTTGAGGTGACCTGCCAGAGAAATGGATTCCTGAGAGATACCTTCCATCAAGCAACCGTCACCTGCAAGAACGTAGGTGTAGTGGTTTACGAGATCTTTGCCGAAACGCTCTTCCTGCAGACGCTCAGCGATTGCCATGCCGACTGCGTTGCCAAGGCCCTGGCCGAGAGGACCTGTGGTGGTCTCGATGCCTGCGCCATGACCGAATTCCGGGTGGCCGCATGAGCGTGCGCCGAGCTGACGGAACTGCTGAAGCTGTTCAATGGAGAAGTCTTCGTATCCCAGCAGATAGAGTGTGGAATACAGCAACATGGATCCGTGCCCTGCGGAGAGCACAAAGCGATCGCGGTCTGCCCATTTCGGGGAGTTCGGATCAAACTTCAGAAACTTGGAAAACAGGACCGTTGCGATGTCGGCTGCACCCATTGGAAGTCCTGGGTGGCCAGATTTTGCTTTTTCAACGGCGTCCATTGAAAGAAAGCGTATCGCATTCGCCATGCGAGAGTGCTTTTCGAGATCGGTCATCTTATTCCCGCTGTCGACCCGGCAGGGCAGCCGGTTCTTTACTAATAGCTAGTGTAAATTCGATGACAGGTGCCATAGTCTTTGCCCCAGACTAATGCGAATTGGCAGTTGTCCACGAACGAATAACGGAAGGAGACATAGCAGGTCAGAAAGTTGAGTCAATGAAACTGAGCTCTTCTGGTGCCGTTTATTGCGTAAGTTGAGCGCTTTTGAAATTTGAATAGCATTTGTCAACATAAGTTATGTTGCCAAGGTCTCTTTAATGAGTGAATTTGCTTAGCGTAAAATGCGTGTTCATTAGATTTTTATGGTGGCGAAGCTTGTATTTTGTTCACGAATGTTGCGTCGGGTAATTTTCCGACTCGAAGGCCTTTGTAAGTTCTGTAATCACTGATAAATGAGATGGTTCTCGCATATTCCTAAGATATGATGTGAATAAAGCTCGACGATTCCCTCCAGCTAATGGATAATTGTCTTCCGCTTCCCTAGACGGGATTAGGTCGGGTTACCATCTCCCAATGGTGACTGATGTTTTGGTGAGTACGGATACAGGTAGATGTCAGAGGTGAAGATGGATAGTGGGCAAGATCTGGATCATGCGCTGGATCGTATTACTGCCTCCATCACGAAGCTTGAGGGGGCGCTTCATCGCAGGACGTCCCGTGACAAGACCCTTGATGCGTTAGAAAACGACTTGCAGAGAATTGGTGAGGATCGAACACAGCTGGCATCGAAGCTTGATCAGGCCGAGGCGCGGGGTTCGCGACTTGAAGATGTCAACAAAGATGTTTCCCGCCGCCTTGTTGCTGCCATGGAATCCATTCGTACTGTTCTCGACGGACAGGAGAGCTAAGATCAATGGCGCAGATTACAGTTACAATCAATGATCGCAGCTTTCGCATGGCATGTGATGATGGTGAGGAAGAACGGCTTCTCGGTCTTGCTCAGCGTTTTGACGACAGCATCAGTAGCCTGAGAGAAAATTTTGGTGAGATTGGCGATCAGCGCTTAACCGTGATGGCGGGCATCATGGTGACGGATCACCTTGCCGAAGTTGAGCGGAAATTGCGCGCTGCTGAAGGGCGTATCGAAGAGCTGGGGAAAGCCGAGGCTTCTGTTGAAGAGCGTCTGGCTGCACAAGAGCAGCGGTATTTGAGCCGTATCGAAGAGCTTGAAAAAGAGCATCGTGAGAAAGAAGCCAAGATTGTCGCGCGCCTGTTGGAAAGCGCAGACAAGATTGAGCAGTTGAGCGCTGATATGGACAGCGAGCTGCGCGAAGACGAAAGCGCGGCTTAAGATTTCTTTGTTTCTTCCTTTATCTCGCCTGCCAGTTGGTCCGCTATCGGGCCAACAACCACTTGGACAGAGCCAGCAGCAGGTTTGATGATACCGTGAACGCCGAGTTGCTTTAAATCCGCTTCATTGATGGCATCACTATCTTTCACTTTCAGGCGTAACCGGGTTGCGCAGGAATCTATTTCCAAAAGGTTGGCTGATCCACCTAAGGCTGCCAGATAAGCATGTGCTTTGCTGTTTGTGTCGGAGAGGTTGTCTGCTGTTTTATCCGCTCTTTCAGTTTCACGGCCCATGGTTTTTAGGTTGAAGAGCTTGATGGTTGCCACGAACAGAAAATAGTAGATGGCGAAGAATGCTGCGCCTACCGGGATTAGCAGGAGCGGTTTTGTGGAGATGCCGTAGTTGATCAGGTAGTCGAACAAACCTGCCGAGAAACCAAAGCCCAGCTTCACGCCCAGCACGTTCATCACAACCATCGAGACGCCTGTGAGGATTGCGTGGATCACGTAAAGTGCAGGGGCCAGGAACATAAAGGCAAACTCGATGGGCTCAGTGATGCCAGTCAGGAATGACGTGAGTGCCATAGAGAGCAGTATGCCTCCGACGACTTTGCGGTTTTCTGGCTTTGAGCAATGGTACATAGCCAGGCATGCGGCGGGCAAGCCAAACATTATGACCGGGAAAAAACCAGCCATGTAGGCTCCGGCGGTTGGATCTCCCGCGAAAAAGCGGTTCAGGTCGCCGGTGACAACATCTCCTGAGGCCGTAATATAGTCGCCCAGAATGAACCAGGCGATGTTGTTCAGGATGTGATGAAGGCCCGTGACGATCAGCAACCGGTTCAAAGAGCCATAGAGGAACAAGCCCGCATCACCCATATGCGTAATTGTGTTTGTGAGGGAGATTAGAGCCCTGTCAAACCAAAGCCAGCCATAGCCAAAGAGGGCGGCAACGAGCAGTGCCGCCACACCGGTCACGATGGGGACAAAGCGGCGGCCTCCGAAAAAGGCGAGGTAATCGGGAAGTTTGATATCCCGGAATTTGTTGTAGAGCAGGCCTGCCGTAATACCCATGATGATCCCGACCGGGACTGCAATACGGCCTTCCATCTTGAGAGCTTGTTCTTGGCTGAGCCCTGCCAGTTCAACAGCGCCTTGTTGTGCAACGAGAAAGCCGACCAAACCCGCGAGAGCTGCTGCGCCGTGGTTCTCCTTGGCAAAGCCAACTGCGATACCTACGGCAAACAGCATGCCCAGGTTGGCGAAAATTGCACTCCCGGCAGAGACAACGAAGGGAAGATCAAGAAGGTCAGCTTGTCCGATGCGCAGTAGGATCGCTGCGACTGGTAGCACTGCAATTGGCAGCATCAAGGATTGCCCGAGCTTCTGAACGCCTGCAAACGCATTGTTTGACATTCAACTTTCCTTCCTCTCGAAAAATCCCAGGGGCCTTGGAAACCGGCTTCCTTTTCTTGTGCCTCTATTTACGCGGAAACTATGAAGAAGCTGCAGAACATGCCCTTGCGTTATGAATGGTTCTCGGTAATCGAATTGATAGCCTTAAAAAAGCGCTCGCATGCGAGCTGGCGATACTTGTTTATGACAGTGGGTTACGCTTGATTTAATGTGAAGGTTTTATCAGAAGGACTGGTAATTACATCCGCTCTGGCCTATATCACCCATTGCGTTGCTGCGCGGTTTGTCAGGAGACACATATCCCCGGGGCCTTACGCATTCCTTTGGGAGCTGTTCCTTCCCTCGCTCGTGGGCTTGGGGACACGGCGCCCACCTACATAGTAGGTTCTCCGGGATTGCACACTCTCCAACGGCTGTCGTGGCGCGCTCTTATCTTTTTTGTTTTCCTCTCTCATTTCAGTGATGCTCTCTTGCTTTGCGATTTTTCGCAGGCTGCACCATAATGCGCGTCGTTCATGCGTATTGTGTCCCGATAAGTGATCCAATCCTTTCGGGAATGCGCCATTCAACAGAAGTGAGGTGCGTGTTGACGTCTCAAGACACCGAGAATGCCGATTGTAAACTGGCCAAGCGAGACGTGCGGAAAGCCGGACTTGCTGCACGGGCAACTCTATCGCCAGTGGAGCGGATTGAGCGGTCGCTTGATCTTGTTGGGTATGCTGGTGAGCTTGGGGTGGAGCCGGGATCGATTGTTGCCGGGTTTTGGCCTATTCGAGATGAGGTTGATCCGCGTCCGTTGATGGATGCACTGGCAAAGACCGGGTGTTCTTTATGTCTTCCTGTTGTCGTTGGGGATGATCTTGAGTTCCGCCGTTTGGACCAGGATGGGGCGCTGGAACCTGCGGGCTTTGGCAGTATGGCACCGGGGCCTGAGGCCGAGGTTGTACACCCCAATGTGGTGCTGGTGCCTTTGTCTGCCTTTGATCAGGATTGCAACCGCATCGGATATGGCAAAGGTTTTTACGACCGTGCATTGAGTGAACTGGAAAAACTTACCAATCTCATTGCGATTGGGGTTGCATTTGCGGTTCAAGAGGTAGAAGAGGTTCCGATGGAGCCGCATGATCGTCAACTGGATGGAATCCTGACGGATCATGGGCTTCTGAGAGCTGGTGATTAGAGTGATTTGTCAGGCATAGAGCCTCAAGCATTTTACATGAAATGCAGGGCAACTGGCGGATCTGCTTTGGTCCAAATGATGTGCGCGTATTCTTTCATTATAAAGCCTTAGGTCTGGAATACGTGGCAGGGCATGTCTGCGTTTAAATGCAGTTACGCGTCATGTTCTACGTTTTGTTTTGTGCGTGTCCTGATAGAAAGCCGAATGGGCGTTTCGGGGATACGTTTGAAAGGGTGTATAGATGCAGCTGCTGTTTCTTGGGGATCTTGTTGGGCGCGCTGGTCGCAATGCCGCGACTGACGAACTGCCTCAACTTGTTGAAGACAACCAATTGGATTTCGTCGTTGTAAATGGCGAAAACTCTGCAGCAGGCTTTGGTATCACCGAAGAAATTCTCGAAAACGTGCTGGATGCTGGTGCTGACGTTGTGACCACTGGTAACCACATTTGGGACCAGCGCGACACGCTTGTTTACATTGAGCGTCAGAACCGCTTGCTGCGCCCTGCAAACTATCCATCAGGAACACCGGGTAAGGGCGCAAACCTTTACCGTGCCAAAAACGGTGCTGACGTGCTAGTGGTGAATGTGATGGGCCGCGTTTATATGGATGCGCTGGATTGTCCGTTTGCCGCTATCGACAAAATTCTGGCTGACTGCCCGCTGGGCGCTATGGCTGATGCGATCATTATTGATATGCACGCCGAAGCGACTAGTGAAAAGCAGGCGATGGGCCACTTCTGTGATGGCCGTGCATCTTTGGTTGTTGGCACACATACGCACGTTCCGACTGCTGATCATCAGGTATTGGTGGGCGGTACGGCCTATATGTCCGATGCGGGTATGTGTGGCGATTACGATTCTGTTTTGGGTATGGATAAGGAAGAGCCAGTCAATCGCTTCCTGCGCAAAATGAATGGTGGCCGTTTTACACCTGCGCTGGGTGAGGCAACAATTTGTGGTGTTGCTGTTGAGACGGATGACCGCACTGGCCTGGCCAAGCATGTTTCTCCGGTCCGGATTGGTGGGCGTTTGTCGCAGATTATCCCACCATTCTGGCCAAGTGCAGCAAACAGCTGAGCCTGAATAAACGTCATGCTTACACGGTGATTGGCAGGGAAGAAGAAGGTCGGGACCTCTCTCGCAGTTTCTTGCTCTGGATTTTGTCGTGTAAGCGTCTTATAAGCTTTCATCAAATTTGCTCGACGTTTAGGCGACATGCGTGTCGGGGAGAGCGCTGTCCAAGCTATCAGCGGCTTGGTGAGCGCTCCTTTGAGCTTTAAGTTTTATTCTAAACACAAGCCGGGAAGACCTATGGCCGGACATTCAAAATTCAAAAACATCATGCACCGCAAGGGACGTCAGGATGCTGTGCGTTCCAAACTGTTCTCTCGCTTTTCCAAAGAGATTACAGTTGCTGCTAAAATGGGTGATCCTGACCCGGATAAGAACCCGCGCCTGCGCCTTGCTGTGCAGAACGCGAAGGCCCAGTCCATGCCGAAGGACAACATTGCCCGCGCGATTGCAAAGTCTCAGGCTGGAGACGGCGCTGATTATACCGAAATTCGCTATGAGGGTTATGGCCCAGGCGGTACTGCGATTATTGTTGAAGTGTTGACTGACAACAAAAATCGCTCTGCTGCAAATGTGCGCTCCTACTTCACCAAGTACGGTGGTTCCATGGGGGAGACTGGTTCTGTTTCCTTCATGTTCGATCGTGTTGGCGAGCTTGTTTACAAGCCTGAAGCTGGTGATGCAGACGCTGTCATGGAAGCTGGTATTGAAGCTGGTGCTGATGACGTTGAGAGCGACGAAGACGGCCACACCATTATCTGTGCCTTCGAGGATCTCTCCGACGTCTCCAAGGCGCTGGAAGAAGCGCTGTGCGAAGCTGAGTCTGTGAAGACCATCTGGAAGCCACAGAATCTTGTAGAAGTGAACGAAGAGAAAGCTGGCACCATCATGAAACTGATGGACGCGCTGGAAGATGATGATGACGTTCAGAACGTCTTCTCTAACTTCGACATCTCAGAGGAAATCATGGCAAAGCTCGGCTAAGCCTGTTTTCTGATTAAACTTTAAAGGCGGTACGTTTTGCGTGCCGCCTTTTTTTGTTGCGGGTTTGTTTTGCGAGTGCGCCCCTGATTTCAAGGAGTTGGCTTAGTCGGGGCTCTGTGAAACCTTTTTGCGACCATGATCAGGGTTGAGGCAGGGCGGTGAGTGAGGAAAACGATAAGGTTCGCGTGATTGAGCATGCCATAGGCTCGGCATGGCGGTTACATTTGCTGGCTATTGCCTACGCGGCGCTGCTGGTTGTTGGCGCCGTGCTGGAAACGCCTTCCGGTGTCTGGGAGGAGAGGGCGCCGTTGGTGGCGCGGATCTATGGCTTTTGCGTGCAAAGTGCGGCTTATGTGCTGACGGTAGCTGGCTTGTTGACGGCGTTGTATCTGCGGCAGGCAGTGAATATTGCACGAACCATGAAAGAGCGCTGCCTGATTGCGACAGCGGCTATTTTGACCATGCCGATTAATGGTTTTCATAAGGGAGAGTGGTGGGTATCCCTGTGTTCAGTCACTGTGACCGTGTTCCCACCTTTGCTTTACATCGGCCTTGCTTTGCTCGGGCAGCCCCTCTCCCTTATTGGACTGGGGCTTTGCGTTGGCGCTTACCTTTTCTGTCTTTTTCAAAGGCAGATGCTGCTCATCGCTCAAAACAGCAACTTCCTTCAGGACAGGATTTCCGAGCTGGTCAGTATGGCGCAGATCGTTACCGGTTCAGGTAAAAACGAGGACGCCTCGTGATTGATTAATCGTCGTCGATAATGGATTCCAGATGCTGCAGTGGCAATGCGCCGTTTGCTTTGAGTGTGCGGATTGCAAAGTTGGAGCGCACATCTTCGACGCCGTCCAGTGACATCAGGAAGTCAGAGAGGAAGACGTCATAGGCTTCCAGCGTTGGAACAACAATCTCAGCAAGGATATCGGATTGCCCTGAGACCAGATGACACGACACGACCTCTGGCTGAGAGGTGACGCGCTCAATGATCGACATGATCTGCGCTTTGCTCTGTTTGCCTACGCGCATTTCGACAAAGACCGTCATGCCAAGACCAACAGTCTTGCGGTTTACGGATGCTTGATAGCCATTGATTACGCCACTGTCTTCGAGGTTTTTAACGCGGCGCAGGCATGGAGATGGGGATAGGGCGACTTTACCTGCCAACTCTACGTTGGTCAGGCGGCCATCCTCCTGAAGATTTTTCAGGATTTCTAGGTCAATCTTGTCGAGCGATGTTTTTGGCATAAATCTGGTTTTTTCGTCTGTTTATAGGAATATTATTGCGGAAACTAAGCTGTTTTTCTTTGTTTCGCAAGCTGTGTTGGTTGCTTGAGGCTTCTCTTGGCCGTTATCAACGTGTGTGTGTGGTCTTAGATCATCTGAGAATTCCATCCAAAATTGGCATGCTTGTGATGGCAGCTCCCAATATGAGTGAATAAGCGAGTGCACGGTATGAGCGACCGCTTGATCGTGAGAAGCCCTTGGCTCCCAAATAGATGCTCAGGCCGTATGCCGGGCAGATCAGGAGTGAGAGGAGCAGCAGTTCCTGTGTGATCAGGCCATTCCACCAGAACGCCGCAAATGAGCCGAAACTGGTGAAGAAGAAATAGGTGATCAGATTGGCGCGAATAACGCTGACGGGCAGGGGGCCTGACATCCAGTAGGTGATAACCGGAGGACCAGCCAGTTGTGTCATGCCGCCGAGCAGGCCAGAAACTGCGCCTACACCGAAAGACGTCCGCTTGTTGGGGGCCTTGGTATAGCGCCAGCCTGAAATCAAAATGATAAGCAGGAGGAGGACCACCACGGACAGAACCCAGCGTAATACGTAGGGATCGGCATTTGTGAGTACCCATGCACCCAGGGATACAGTGATCACTGCCCCTCCCGCTGCTGGGAGAACCGTTCTCCAATCACAGATTTTGGTGGCTGAGACCACCATGGGCAGTGAGATTGTTGCATCGACCATGAGGAGGGAAGCCGCGGCCAGTTTTGGCTCCATAATGGCTGAGGCGATGGGCATGTAGATCATCGCGGCTCCGAACCCGGCAAACCCACGAGTCAACCCAGCGAGCGCTATGGTTGCGCACACCATCAAGAAGGCCGGGGATTCGAGTCCTGCGACGTCTGGGAGCATATATGCCTCTGCTGAGAAGATCGGTTTAAGGCTTCCTAGTTGTGCGGACTATAAGTTACGAAGGTGCCTTCCTCCAATCGGGACAATTGGCCGAATTGTCGAGAATTTCTCAATTACCCCCTTCAAGAGATGACAATCTGCCCGTTAGCCTTGTGAAACTGCGGGAAATTGGATGAGGCGGGTATGGTTAGAGGTCGTGGAAGAATGGCAGCGAAACGACTGCTGCGAGGAAGATGATGCCTTTTGCAGCCCATTTGAAATAGGTGGGAGGTGCGCTTTTGAAGGCTTTCGCACCAAACATAAGGCAGCCCAGATAGATTGGGCCTGCGATGATCAGGACCGGGATGAGCTCTTTTGTGAAAAGGCCGTTGTAAGCGTAAGAGGCATAGGCGGAGACATCGGCTATCGCGATAAACACAATCATGTTGGCTCGAATTATGTTTTGTGGATGGGGGCCGGTGGCCCAAAGCGTGTAGATGGGGATGGACGGCATCTGACTGAAACCGCCAAGCAAGCCGGAGAGCGCACCGACACTGAGGTTTTGCTTGCGGCTGGGTTCCTCTGAATAGGTCCAGTTGGACATGAGGACGGCGAGTAGTGCGAGGACTACGATGGATATGCCCCAGTGCAGAATGATGGGTGGTGCGTTGGCGAGGATCCATGCACCGACAGAGACAGCAAGGATCGCTCCAATGGCAGCAGGCACTACGCTTTTCCATCGGCACAGCTTGGTTGCCGGAAAAATGAGCGGCAGTGCGATGATGGTGTCGAGGATGAGAAGTGTAGCCGCAGCGAGCTTTGGGCCGATGACCAGCGCAGCGAGCGGGATCCAGACCATGCCAGACCCAAAGCCAGCGAAACCACGCATCAGACCGGCCAGAAAGATGGCTCCTGCGACTAAGGACAACTGAAAGGCTGAGTGGGCGTACAAGGCTTCAATCATTGCGGGTCCTAATCTGCAACTGACGCAGGAACGCGTGGATTACTCCTGAATTTTAGCGGATTAGGCGATTGGTTGAGGTTACTGGCTAGCGTCTTCGGAGATTTTTCGTTACCGGTTTGTTCTATGGATCATTCAATTCGAATCATGGGTGTTGACCCTGGTCTCAGGAACACTGGTTGGGGCATTATTGATGCCAAAGGTAATCGTGTCAGCTTCATCGGGAGCGGCACGATACAATCCAACAACAAGTACTCTCTCGCAGAACGTCTCAAGCAGCTGTACACTGGCTTGCAAGAAGTGATTGAACGCTTTGATCCTTCTGAAGCTGCGGTTGAGAACACGTTTGTGAACAAGGATGCAGGGGCTACGCTTAAACTGGGGCAGGCGAGGGGGATCGCTCTGCTTGTGCCATCTCTGCACAATCTCGTGGTTTCAGAATATGCTCCGAACCTGGTGAAAAAGACCGTGGTGGGAACCGGGCATGCGGAAAAAGAGCAAATCCGTATGATGGTGAAGGTGTTGATGCCGAAGGCGACGTTTAATTCGGACGACGCGGCGGATGCGCTGGCGATTGCGATCTGCCATAGTCATCACCGGGGTAGTGTAACGGGCCGTCTGGCCGCAGCGGAGGCGCGTTTGAAATGATCGGGAAACTCAAGGGTATCGTCGACAGTTACGGCGATGATTTCGTCCTGCTGGATGTGCAAGGTGTTTGTTATCAGGTGCATTGCCCCTCTCGTGTGCTGCAGCAATTGCCGCGCGTAGGCGAAGCTGCTGTGCTGGCCATTGAGACCATGGTGCGTGAGGACATGATCAAGCTCTTCGGTTTTTCTGAGGACAGCGAGCGTGAGTGGTTCCGCATTCTCATGACTGTTCAAGGTGTTGGTGCGAAGGTTGCGCTGGGCATTTTGGGCATCATGCGGGCGTCTGAAGTGGCGAACGCGATTGCGCTGGGCGATAAGACTGCGATTACACGGGCGCCTGGTGTTGGTAAGCGCGTGGCAGAACGTATCGTGACAGAGCTGAAAGACAAGGCGCCTGCCTTCGCTTCTGTTGAAGATGACACCATTGCCGTTTCGCAAAGCGTTGCGGAAAATGTGGCGTCCCGGCCTGTTGCAGATGCCGTCTCGGCTCTTTCCAATCTCGGTTATCAGCCTGCTCAGGCCTCGGCTGCTGTGGCCGCTGCTGTGAAAACAGCGGGTGAAGATGCGAGCGCTGAAAAACTTATTCGCCTCGGCCTTAAGGAACTTGCGTAATGAATGAGGGTGAGGATCGCCTTGTTACTCCTGAAATTCGGGGTGATGAGATTGATAGTGGAACACGTCCACAAACACTGGATGACTTTACCGGACAGGCGCAGGCTCGTGAAAACCTGAAGGTTTTCATTGGAGCGGCGAAAGCACGAAGTGAGGCGCTGGATCACGTGTTGTTTGTCGGGCCTCCGGGCCTTGGCAAGACAACGCTGGCGCAGATTATGGCGCGCGAGCTTGGTGTGAATTTCCGTGCAACGTCTGGTCCTGTGATTGCAAAAGCAGGTGACCTTGCTGCGTTGCTGACCAATCTGGAAGACCGGGATGTTCTGTTCATTGACGAGATCCACCGTCTCAACCCTGCGGTTGAAGAGGTGCTGTATCCGGCAATGGAGGATTACCAGCTCGATCTCATCATTGGTGAGGGACCAGCTGCGCGGTCTGTGAAGATTGATCTAGCGAAGTTTACTCTGGTGGCTGCAACGACCCGTATTGGCTTGCTGACGACGCCGTTGCGTGACCGGTTTGGTATTCCTGTTCGGCTTGAGTTTTATACTCCGGAAGAACTGGAGCTTATTGTGAAGCGCGGTGCGCGGCTTTTGGGAATCGGCATGAGTGATGCTGGTGCACGAGAGATTGCCAAACGTTCCCGCGGGACGCCTCGTATTGCGGGGCGCTTGTTACGCCGTGTGCGGGACTTTGCGATTGTTGCCGGAGATGCTGAGATTGATAATGGGCTCGCTGACAGGGCTTTGCGGCAGCTGGAAGTGGACAGCGCTGGTTTTGATAGTCTCGATCGGCGTTATCTGAAGCAGATAGCCCTGAACTTTGGTGGTGGACCAGTTGGGATCGAGACGATTGCAGCCGCTCTTTCTGAGCCACGTGATGCGATTGAAGAGATTGTTGAGCCCTACCTTATCCAGAATGGCTATCTACAACGGACACCACGTGGCCGAATTTTGACGCCAATCGCTTTTAAACACCTTGGTTTGGCGGTGCCTGATAATCCGAATGCACCTCAGATGGCTCTTTTTCAACACGCTGAAGACTGACCTGCAGATATGAACACCAAAAAAACTGAGGCAAATTGGCCCGATCTGACGGGACGAATTGACGGCAACGAACATATTTTGCCTGTGCGTGTGTATTACGAGGACACCGATTTTTCCGGGGTCGTCTATCACGCAGCTTATCTGAAGTTCATGGAGCGCGGCCGCACTGAGCTGCTGCGTATGCGCGGTGTGCATCATCATGAGCTGGATTCAGGCATGCATGGGGAGCGTCTGGCGTTTGCTGTTCGTCATATGGACATTGATTTTCTCAAGCCTGCACGAATCGATGATGTGCTTGAAGTTCATACGGATATCAGTGAAGTGAAGGGTGTCCGGATGTTTATAAGCCAGAGAGTTATGCGTGGTGACGAAGTTTTGATCAAAGCGCGTGTGACTGCTGTGGCTATTTCTGCAGACGGGAAACCACGCAGATTGCCCAAGGATCTAGTCGCCCAAATGAACGGCGAATAAGCGCAATAATCATCGCGAAAAATCACCAATATTCATCCAAAGTAAACGGGACTGGAAACCTTTTAATCCTTCAGTAACCTTAAACAGGTCTTTTCATTTATGCCTTCAATGCTGGCTGTAGTCGAAGTTTCGCCAAATTCGACAGGCAGGAAGGCTGCTAAATGTTTAATAGACTGGTTGTGTCCATGGCAGGGGTTCTACCGTGGACAGGTCTTTGGGTTATCAGGGCAAGAGGTCCTTATTACATGAACTCTAAGGTGATGAAACTCGTTGTGGCCATGAGCGCAGCGGCGGCTTTGTTGACGCCATTGGCTGCAACGGCTCAGGACGTGCAATCTGTTGAGCTGGGTGCAGCTCCGGGTTCGGGCTTGTCCTACATTTCGTTGTTTCTGGAAGCAGACATCGTCGTCAAGATTGTAATGATCGGTCTGATCGCTGCTTCTGTCTGGAGCTGGGCGATTATCTTTGACAAGATTGTTCTTTACGGTCGCTCTCGTCGCCAGATGAACCGTTTTGAGAATGTGTTCTGGTCCGGCCAGTCTCTCGAAGAGCTCTATAAGTCTTTATCCTCCCGCGCGAATAACGGCATGTCTGCATTGTTTGTGGCTGCGATGCGTGAGTGGAAGCGCTCTCATGAAGGGGATAAGCCTGCGATTGCCAGCTTGCAGCAGCGAATTGACCGTGTGATGGATTTGACCATCTCCCGCGAAGTTGAGCGCCTTGAAAAGCGCCTGTTGTTCCTTGCAACGATTGGCAGTGCGGCTCCATTTGTTGGCCTGTTTGGTACGGTGTGGGGCATCATGAATGCGTTTACGTCCATTGCGGCTTCCAAGAATACCAACCTTGCCGTTGTGGCTCCGGGTATCGCCGAGGCGCTGTTTGCGACCGGTCTGGGCCTGATAGCAGCTATTCCCGCGGTTATTGCCTACAACAAACTGCAGAGCGATTCCGGCAAGCTTGCCGCGCGCATGGAAGGTTTTGCAGACGAGTTTTCCGCCATATTGTCTCGCCGCATTGATGAGCGAGGATAACCCATGGGTATGAGCACTGGAGCAGCTGGTGGTGGTCGTGCTGGTGGCAGACGTGGTCGCCGCAGGCATTCTCACGCACCGATGAGTGAGATCAACGTAACGCCAATGGTGGACGTGATGCTGGTACTGCTGATCATCTTTATGGTGGCAGCTCCCTTGCTGACTGTCGGCGTGCCGATTGACCTGCCTGAAACGCGCGCAAAAGCGATGGAGGGTGACACTGAGCCGATAGCGATTTCGGTAAAGTCCGATGGGGGCGTGTTCATTCAGGATACCGAGATCCCTATTGATGAGTTGATCGCGAAACTCGGTGCTATTGCCGAGAATGGTTACAACGAGCGTATTTACGTGCGTGGTGATCAGGATGCTGATTACGGAATCATCATGAAAGTTATGGGTCGCATCAATGCTGCTGGATACAAGCGCATTGGGCTCGTCACTCTAGAGGAGCAGGGTTAACCGGGAATGCGTGCAGGCCTTATCGCATCGCTAGTTGTTCACGTGGTCGTGCTTGTTGCCGGAGCGGTTTCGCTTAACTTCGGCAAAGAGCTGAACACTGCCCCGGTGGATTCACTCCCCGTGGATCTTGTGCCTGTGAGCGAGCTGACAAAGCTGCAGCTGGGCACAAAAGAAGCGAAGGAAATCAAAGAGGCTGCTTTGCAGCCGACCAAGAAGCCTGCGGAAAAGCCAGAACCGGAGAAAAAGACCGGTGAAGCTAAGAAAGAGGTGAAGAAGGTTCAGGAAGCGAAGAAGGAAGTGCAGCAGGCTGAAACACCGCCGCCGCCACCAGAACCAGCTGAACCAGAACCAGCCCCAAAGGAAGTGCCAAAAGAGAAGGCGCCTGCGGAGACTGCAGAACTTGGTCCTGAAGTCGAGAAAACAGAAAAGCCGAAGCAGGTAGTTAAAGTTCGTCCACGTTCTAAGCCAAAGCCTCCAGCGCGCCCTAAAGCGCCGAAGAAGGAAGAGCCGAAGAAGAAGGAAGACTTTAACTCGAAGATGGCGGCTTTGCTGAACAAAACGAATGCGAAGTCGAGCGGGACTGCTAAGTCCGCCAAGCCGGCTTCTCTTGGATCCGAATTGGGTCAGACCAACGTGAAGATGAGCCAGTCTGAACTGGATGCGCTTCGCGGGCAGGTCGCCCGGTGCTGGAACCCGCCTGTGGGTGCAGCTGGTGCTGAAGATCTGACCGTTCGTCTGCAGTTCAACCTGAGCCGTACTGGTGAAGTTGAAGGGCAGATGAAGGTTCTGAATTCCAGCAGCAACCCAACATTCAGAGCTGCTGCAAGCAGTGCAGAACGCGCGGTCTATCGCTGCGGTCCGTATTCTCTGCCAGCAGCTAAATATGATGCATGGAAAACCGTCATCTTGAATTTTGATCCTCGCGACATGCTTGGATACTAGGTATTGAGATTGAAAGGAGCTTAGGTCTATGTCCTTTGTGATGGGGCTTAACCCAATGCGTACAACAGGAGTCAAGCAGCTGTGGCGTCATGCATGTCGCCTTGTGGCTGCTGTTGTTACTGTTGCTGCGATCTCTCAACCTGCATATGCCCTGATTGAGCTTGATATTACTCAGGGCAACGTTGAACCTATGCCGATTGCAATTTCTCCCTTTGCAGGTTCCGGCTTGCAGGAAGACGTGGCAGGACAGATTTCTCAAGTTGTTGCAGCGGATTTGCAGCGCTCGGGCTTATTCCGTCCGATTGATCCGACAGCGCATATTCAGCAGGGAATGAATGTGGGCACCATGCCGCGCTTTGGCGATTGGAGAACCATTGGTTCTCAGGCTTTGGTGACTGGTTCTATCGCGCAGCAGGCAAACGGACAGATCCGGGCAGAATTTCGTTTGTGGGATGTGTTTGCCGGTCAGCAGTTGATTGGCCAGCAGTTCTTTACCACACCGGAAAACTGGCGCCGTCTGGCTCACATCATCTCAGATGCGGTTTACCAGCGTTTGACTGGTGAGAAAGGCTACTTCGATACCCGCGTGGTCTTTATTGACGAAAGCGGACCGAAGGATGCGCGCCGTAAGCGTCTGGCGATTATGGATCAGGATGGCGCGAATGTACGCTATCTTACCCGTGGTGATGACCTTGTGCTGACACCTCGGTTCTCTCCTGTCTCTCAGGAAGTGACCTACATGTCTTATGTAGGCGGAAATCCGCAGGTTTACCTGTTCAACATTGAAACCGGACAGCGTGAGGTTCTTGGAAACTTCCCAGGTATGACGTTTGCGCCGCGCTTCTCCCCTGATGGTCAAAAGGTCATCATGAGCTTGCAGCAGGGCAGCAATGCGAACCTTTACCTCATGGATCTCCGGACACGCCGGACCACGCGCCTGACCAATACAGCCGCTATCGACACCAGTCCTTCTTTCTCTCCGGATGGAAGTCAGGTGGTGTTTGAAAGTGACCGTGGCGGTTCTCAGCAGCTTTATGTGATGAACTCAAATGGAAGCGGTGCGACACGCATATCCTTTGGACCAGGACAGTATTCAACGCCTGTGTGGTCGCCGCGCGGTGATTTGATTGCCTTTACCAAGGTGCATCAGGGGCGCTTCATGATCGGCGTTATTCGCCCAGATGGTAAGGGTGAACGTATTCTCACTGAAGGCTATCACAATGAGGGACCAGCCTGGTCTCCGAACGGACGTGTACTGACGTTCTTCCGCGATACCGTGGGTGAGCAGGGTGGTCCTCAGGTCTGGACGGTTGACCTGACCGGCTATAACGAACAGCTGGTTCAGACGCCAAACTTTGCTTCAGATCCAGCGTGGTCTCCGTTGCTCGACTAATCATGAAACTGCGACCCCCAATTTCTCGCGGGAAATTGGGGTCATTAGCACTTCATTAACCAATAAATTCAAGTTACCCTTAACCAAGTTGGTCTAGGGCTTTTTTAACCCTCGGGGTTTGAGGGACAGGAGATTCTATAAATGTCAAAGACGCTGTTCGCGCGCGGAGCGCGTTTCGCCGCTGTGGTGGCTGTGTGTCTCGTCGCAGCAGCTTGTTCGCAGACACGCCCTGAACTGACCAGTGGCAATAGTTCTGTTGCAGCTGGCTCTGGACAGGACTTCGTTGTGAATGTTGGGGATCGTGTATTCTTCCTCAACAACCAGAGCTCCCTTGATGGTTCTGCTCGCGCAGTGCTGGACAAGCAGGCTCAGTGGCTGCAACACTATAAAAACTACTCAATTACGATTGAAGGTCACGCTGACGAGCGCGGCACCCGCCAGTACAACATTGCACTGGGTGCGCGACGTGCAGCTGCAGTTCGAGAATACCTTGTTGCAAAAGGCATTAGCCCGAACCGCATCAAAACACTCTCCTACGGTAAAGAGCGTCCGGTTGCGGTTTGTAATGCGGCTTCCTGCTGGAGCCAGAACCGTCGTGCTGTGACAGTTCTGAGTGGTCAGTAATTGAGTTTGACTTGCTGATATCCAGAAAAGGCTTCCCTAATTTGGGGGAGCCTTTTTTGTTGAAACTCCTGCAAACTTGTAGGAGAACGGAAATTGGTCGGGGAGAAGCCGCAAATAGGAGAGAAACACTGAGTGTGTGCCCTATTTTCGTCTTTTCCTCTTGCCAAGAGATGAGAAATTCCGACCCGGCCCCTGTAGGGTGTCTCAGGAGATAATTGATGGCTCTTTACCGACGTATTGCAACAAGCTTTATTGTTCTTGCGCTTGTAACCTCTACAAGTTTACCAGCATCTGCGCAGCTTTTCGGTTCATCTAAAAATGATGAAACCGCACAGAACACTGCTCGCCTTGGTCAACTTGAAGAGCAGGTTCGCTTGCTGACAGGCAAGGTTGAAGAGCTCAATCACAAACTACGCCTGACTGAAGATGCACTGCGCCGTTCTCAAGAGGACGTTGAGTACCGCCTGCAGCAGTTGGAGAATCCGGGTCAGACACCTCGCGTTGTCCAGCCTCCTGTTGTTCAGCAGCCGAGCACGACGGCTCCGACAAATCGGTCTCAGCAACTTTCTACGCTGAATACGCCTGCACAGGGAACGAATAGCGGTCCGTTGGATCTTTCTCAGATTGCACGCGGCAACAACGCTGCGCCTACCGGTTCCACACCTGCACCAAGTTCTGGCTCTCTTCAGTTTTCTGGCAGCGTGAATGAACTGCTGAGCGGTGATCCGCAGTCGGACTACAATGCTGTTTATGGTCTGATGGTTGGCGGCAACTACCCTGCCGCGACCGAGGGTTTTGACACTTTTCTTGGCATGTATCCTGATCATGAGCTGACTGCAAATGCGCAGCACTGGCTTGGCGAAAGCCTGCTGGCTCAGCGTCAGTATGAGAACGCTGCACAAGCTTTTCTAAAAAGCTATACTGATTTTCCTGAGAGTGAACTGGCTCCTGAAAGCTTGCTGAAATTGGGGACTGCCCTTACAGGTATGGGGAATGCGCCCGCTGCTTGTGAGACTTATGAGCAGCTTCTCGCCAATTTCCAGTTTGCAGCCCCTGCTGTGCTGGAGCAGGCCAAGGTTCAACAAAAACGTGACAACTGCCTCTAATCAAGTTGCTCTCTTTTCTTCCGACGAGCTGAATGAGCTTTTCGGAGAGTATAAGTCTTTCCGCCGGATCGCTGTTGGTGTGTCCGGCGGTGCTGATTCTATGGCTCTGCTTTACCTGTTGAAGCAGTGGACGCAGGAACTGGGGTTTTCTGCTCCTGAACTTTATGCTTTCACAGTCGATCATGGTTTGCGTGCTGAGGCTGCCAGCGAAGCTGCAGGCGTTGCGCAGTATTGCCGGCGCATTGACGTGCCACATGAGACCTTACATTGGATTGGTGAGAAACCGTCTTCAAACATCCAATCGGAATCTCGAGATGCGCGTCATGCTCTTTTGCGACAGGCTGCTGAAGACCACGGATGTGAGGGGCTCTTTCTAGGTCATCATCTGGAAGATCAGGCAGAAACGTTTTTGACACGTCTGGCGCGGGGCAGTGGGGTTTATGGTCTTGCGTGTATTCGTAAGGACCGCGAGTTGGATGGATTTCAGATTTGCCGTCCACTGCTCGAAATCAGCAAGGTTCGGCTCAAATCGCTTTTGCATTCTGCCCAGGTGCCATGGTTTGAAGATCCTTCAAATGAAGATGAGCAGTTCACCCGTGTAAAATTTCGCCAAGCGCAGCAAGAGCTCGACGAACTTGGGCTGACCGTGATGAAGCTTTCCGACACTGCGCGACGTATGGCCCGTGCTGCTGATGCGATTGACGTTTGGGTGGATGAAGTGGCCGAGAAGTCTTGCACGTTTCACAGTGCCGGACCTGTGCGTTTTGACAGTTCGTGTCTGGAGTACATTCCCGATGAAATTGGCTTGAGGCTGGTTGGGAGGCTGGTCCGCTACATTTCCGGAGCTCCCTATATGCCGCGCCTTGCCAAGCTTGAAGGACTTTACGAGACACTTAAAGCTGAAGATGGGAGCCGAGCGGCCACTCTTGGTGGGGTTCGTTTTGCGCTGGCAAAACCGCATGACGAATCCATCTGGTTTTGCTTTCGAGAGGCCGGTAGGGCTGGGTTGCCAGAGATTGAGGTTAAGCCGGGAGATGAGGGAATTTGGGATGATCGCTGGCGTTATAAAGCTGCGCATTCTGCGAAAAGCTTCAAAATCACTTATGTTCAAAAAGAGCTTTGTGGAGATTTTGAGCTAGAAATTCCTGCTAACTGGCTGAAAACAGCATTTCTGACAGCTCCGCTTATTGTTTTTGCTGGTGGGGTATCCTACATGCCATGGAAGAAGATTGGTCGAACAACAGCTGATGCTGAGGTAAGATCGAGGACCTACGGAATTTCGATGGTCCCAGTGAGCAGAACATTTTGAATAAATCTTAGTTTTGCTGGCGTTCTGTTAAATCTATGCATTTATGCTTTAGAGGAATGCAATTTGAACGTCTGGGCTGGTAAAGTTGGAATTAACGGAGCATCAATCCTGAATTTTCAGGGGTAACCGCAAAATTCCGTTGGCCTTAAGAAAACTGAGAAAGAATCTGTGTCATTCTCAGGAAAACGTAGAAAGCCCATTAGGGCTCGCTATGATCTTGACAGAGACACGTGCGAGGATCGCCGCCACCTTGCGGTAAAGGGATCGAAATGAACACCAATTTCCGGAATTTTGCCCTCTGGGTGATTATTGGTCTGTTGCTGATAGCGCTGTTCCAGCTCTTTCAGAACCCGACCTCACGAAGCAATACAAATGAAATCGCTTACTCTCAGTTTATCAATCAAGCTGAGCAGGGCGATATCCGTGAGGTCACGATTCAACAACAACAGATTACCGGCAAATACAGCAATGGCGGTACATTCCAGACCTATGCGCCTAGTGATGCCAAATATGTTGATGTGCTGCAAACCAAAGGCGTTTTGATTAACGCGAAGCCACCATCCGAGAGTTTCTCTCTCTTTGGAGCCTTGATTTCATGGCTACCGATGCTGTTGATTCTCGGTATCTGGATCTTTGTGATGCGTCAGATGCAAGGCGGCGGTGGCAAGGCGATGGGCTTTGGTAAGTCCAAGGCTAAGCTGCTGAACGAGGCTTCCGGTCGTGTGACGTTTGAAGATGTTGCGGGCATTGATGAAGCCAAGGAAGACCTTCAGGAGATTGTTGAGTTCCTGCGTGACCCACAGAAATTCCAGCGTCTTGGTGGTCGTATCCCACGCGGTTGTTTGCTTGTTGGCCCTCCTGGCACTGGTAAAACCCTGACCGCTCGTGCAGTGGCTGGTGAAGCGAACGTGCCGTTCTTCACCATTTCCGGTTCTGACTTCGTTGAAATGTTTGTTGGTGTTGGTGCTTCTCGTGTTCGTGACATGTTCGAACAGGCGAAGAAGAACTCACCATGCATCATCTTCATTGATGAGATTGATGCTGTTGGCCGTCACCGTGGTGCAGGCCTTGGCGGTGGAAATGACGAACGCGAACAGACCCTCAACCAGCTCCTTGTTGAGATGGATGGTTTTGAAGCAAATGAAGGTGTGATCATCATCGCGGCGACCAACCGTCCTGACGTGCTTGATCCTGCGCTTCTGCGTCCGGGTCGTTTTGACCGTCAAATTGTTGTGCCAAATCCAGATGTCACTGGCCGTGAAAAGATCCTCAAAGTGCACATGCGTAAAGTGCCACTGGCTCCAGATGTAAACGTGCATACACTTGCTCGCGGAACGCCTGGTTTCTCTGGTGCTGATTTGATGAACCTAGTGAATGAGGCTGCGCTTCTAGCCGCGCGCCGCTCCAAGCGTCTAGTCACGATGGCTGAGTTCGAAGATGCTAAAGACAAGGTGATGATGGGTGCGGAACGCCGTACGCTTGTCATGACCGAAGAAGAGAAGAAGCTGACGGCTTATCACGAAGCTGGCCACGCGCTGGTTGCGATGCACATGCCTGCATCTGATCCGGTTCACAAAGCAACGATTATTCCGCGTGGTCGTGCGTTGGGTATGGTGATGAGGTTGCCTGAGAAAGATCAGGTTTCTCTGACCCGTGCGAAGTGTAAAGCTGACCTTGCTGTTGCTATGGGTGGCCGTGTGGCTGAAGAAATGATCTTCGGTTATGAGAAGGTTACTTCCGGTGCTTCCGGGGATATCCAGATGGCAACCAAGCTTGCAAAAGCTATGGCGACGCAGTTTGGTATGTCCGATAAGCTTGGCCCGTTGCTTTACGGCGAGAACCAGGAAGAAGTCTTCCTTGGTCACTCTGTTGCGAAGAGCCAGAATGTTTCTGATGAAACCCAGAAAATGGTTGATGCGGAAGTGAAAAGCTTCGTCAATCAGGGCTATGAGACCGCAAATAAGGTTCTGAAAGAGCATGAAGATCAGTTGCATCTGATCGCTCAGGGCTTGTTGGAGTATGAAACTCTCTCCGGTGATGAAATCCGCAAAATGCTTGATGGCGAGCAGCCTGTGCGTGATACCGGTGATGATAGTCCATCCACTCCGCGTTCTACTGGTGTACCCACCGCTGGCGGAAAGAAGCACGGCGGTGAAGCTTCTGATGGGCTTAACCCACAGCCGCAGAGCTAACAGCCAGTCTTCTTGATGGTGCTTTTAAGAGATAAAATGCCCGGCTGCTCAGTCGGGCATTTGCTATTGAGGCTCAACTGTTTGGCTTTTGTATGGGTGAGAATTCGACTTTGCTGCTGCGTCAAATTGCGGGTGAGCCGTAATAATTGGACACATCATTTGACAGGACCAGGCAAGGGCAAGCGTGTATCACCATTTCAATTAGATTTATCGTGAGCGATACGCTCCGCATTTGAGAGTTCAGGGAAACATTAAATGTCGCGAAAATACTTTGGCACCGATGGAATGCGCGGTACTGCAAACAAGTGGCCATTGACCGCGGAAGTTGCGCTGAAGGTTGGAATGGCTGCTGGTGTGGTGTTCCGCCGTGGCAAATATCGCCATCGCGTGGTTATCGGCAAAGACACGCGCCTTTCTGGTTACATGTTTGAAAACGCACTCGTTGCTGGTTTTACTGCGATGGGCATGGATGTTTTTGTGCTTGGCCCTATGCCAACCCCAGCTGTTGCGATGCTGACGCGTTCGTTGCGTGCGGACATTGGTGTGATGATCTCTGCCAGTCATAACCCGTTTGAAGACAACGGTATCAAGTTCTTTGGTCCTGATGGGTTCAAGCTGTCTGATGAAGTCGAACTTCAGATTGAACGCCTCATCGATAGTGATATGAGCCAGAGTTTGCCGGCACCAGATACCCTCGGTCGTGCAACGCGTATTGATAGTATGAAGGATCGCTACATCGAGTTCGCCAAACGCACTTTGCCACGTGATCTGAACTTGAATGGCATGCGCATTGTGATCGATTGTGCGAATGGTGCTGCCTATAAGGTTGCTCCAGAGATCCTTTGGGAGTTAGGTGCAGAAGTGTTCCCGTTGGGTGTTGATCCGGATGGTTTTAACATCAACAAAGACTGCGGTTCCACTGCTCCTGAAGCGCTTGCGAAGAAAGTTCACGAAGTTCGGGCGGATATCGGGATAGCGCTGGATGGCGATGCTGACCGTGTGATCATCGTGGATGAGAACAGCAAGGTTGTTGATGGTGATCAGCTGATGGCAGTGATTGCTGAATCCTGGAAAGCAGATGGGCGTCTTTCAGCGCCCGGTATTGTTGCGACTGTTATGTCGAACCTCGGTTTGGAGCGTTTCCTGAAAGGACTTGGTCTTTCACTTGAACGTACTAAGGTTGGTGATCGCTACGTTGTTGAGCGGATGCGTGAAGGTGGCTTCAATGTAGGCGGGGAACAGTCCGGCCATATTGTGATGTCTGATTTTGGTACGACTGGTGATGGCCTTGTAGCTGCGCTGCAGATACTTGCTTGCGTGAAGAAGACGAAGAAGCCGGTTTCAGAGGTTTGTAACCGATTCGTTCCAGTGCCTCAGGTCCTTAAGAATGTGCGCTATGCGAGTGGTAAACCTCTCGAAGATAAGGCTGTTAAGGCGGTTATTAAGGCCGGAGAAGAGAAGCTTGGTAAACAGGGGCGCCTTGTTATCCGCGCTTCTGGAACCGAGCCACTTATTCGTGTGATGGGTGAGGCTGATGATGCAAACCTTCTCAACAAGGTGGTCGATAGTATTGTTGAGGCCGTTAAAAAGGCAGCAGCTAGCTAACTGAAATTATTTAATTTATCGAGTTTTGAGAGCGGGCATTTCATGGTGTCCGCTTTCTTTGTTCTGAAATCTGCGGTGCGCATAAGTAAATGCAAATTAACTATCTGATATTTGCTTGATTCGTGCTTGTTAGTTGTTTGTTAATAATAAATGTTAGGGTTAAGAATACTGGTTAATTTATAGGTAATTCTTTCTCTGTAAAAAATGCTTAGGTTATATTTAAGGGCAATCATCTCGCGTGACAGGTGCCGTTTGAGAGGACATAAGCATGAAGTATTTTAGTAAGTTGCTGACATCGACTGCAGCTGCGCTGGTTTTGTCTGGTGTTGCTTATGCAGCGGATCTCCCAGCACCTGTATTCGTAGAAGAACCCGAGCTTCCACAAGTGCAAATCGGTGGTGGTTGGTATCTGCGTGGTGACATCGGCTACAAGGTCTATCAGAATCCCAAAGCGAAATTCTCTCATATCAAGTTCAATGATGAAGAATTGGAGCCAACCGGTGTTGTTGGTGTTGGTGTTGGTTATCGCGTGAATGACTTCATTCGCACAGATGTGACACTGGACTACGAATGGGATGCTGACTTTACAGCAAAAGCTGAGTGTATTGGTACTTGTAGTACCTCCGGCACCTCAGATGAGTTTGCGACACTGGATGTCTGGACTGTTCTTTGGAATGTCTATGCTGACCTAGGGTATTACAATGGCTTCACTCCCTATGTTGGAGCTGGTGTTGGTGCCTCTTACGTGAATGCAAAGAGCGTCCGTGCAATCAATCCTGATGGTACCAGAGTCAAATATCCTAAAGGGCATTGGTGGAATTTCTCATGGGCTCTTATGGCAGGCACGTCCTATGAGATCGATGACAATTGGAAGATTGATGCAGGCTACCGCTATCTGAACATTGGTGCCGTGAAGACCAAGTCATTTTCCAGTAATGGTAAGACCTCCGGCATTAAGTATGACAATCTCGCAGCGCATGAGGTGCGTGTTGGGTTGCGCTATGAGTTTGGTGGGTCTTCTAGCGGTGGATATGACCAGCCGATCGTTACAAAGTATTAGGTCGCAGGCTGGTGCGCCTCCAGTTTGAATGCTGACCAAAACACTCCAGAGCCTGTCTAGCGACAGGCTCTTTTTTTTGATTGAAATTAGAGAGTTTGTAGAATTGAAAGATTGGTTATCCACTGGGCGATTACACAAAATATATCTAATCGTACGCAGCGTTTAATTGATTGAATGTTGCTCTGCAAAAAAACATTTGTTGACGAGATAAGTCGTTTCGCATAGACCCGTCGGTGGGACACCCCTCCCCAACGAGGGGCACCTATCTGAAAGGGTAGTCATTATGACGAATACGACAATGCCGGCTACAAAGCCGGTAAACCCGAACTTTTCTTCGGGTCCATGTGCCAAGCGTCCGGGCTGGACACCTGCAATCCTTGCAGACGCGCCCCTTGGCAGATCTCACCGTGCTAAGATTGGTAAGGCGAAGCTGAAAGAAGCTATCGAGCTGACTCGTGAAGTCCTCGAAGTGCCTGCTGATTACAAAATCGGAATTGTTCCTGCTTCTGATACTGGTGCTGTTGAAATGGCACTGTGGTCGCTGCTTGGTGCGCGCCCAGTTGATATGGTTGCCTGGGAAAGCTTTGGTTCCGGTTGGGTTTCCGATGTTATGAAGCAGCTCAAGCTTGCGGATGCACGCAAGATTGAAGCTGGCTATGGCGAACTGCCAGACCTCAACACCATTAATTTCGACCACGATGTGGTCTTCACTTGGAACGGGACCACCTCTGGTGTGCGTGTGCCGAATGGTGATTTCATTCCTGCAGACCGCAAAGGTCTGACCATCTGCGATGCGACTTCTGCTGCTTTTGCGCAGGAGCTGGAATTCGATAAGCTGGATGTTGTGACTTACTCTTGGCAGAAAGTGCTGGGTGGTGAAGCTGCGCACGGCATTCTGATCTTGTCACCTCGTGCTGTTGAGCGCCTTGAGAGCTATACGCCTGCATGGCCGATGCCGAAGATCTTCCGTCTGACTAAAGGCGGAAAGTTGATCGATGGTGTTTTTGAAGGCGCAACCATCAACACGCCGAGCATGCTTTGCGTAGAAGATTATCTGGATGCTTTGGGTTGGGCCAAAGAACTGGGTGGTCTAAAAGCATTGATTGCTCGTGCTGATGCAAATACCGCTGCGATCACGACTTGGGCTGAGAAAACTGATTGGGTTGATTTCCTGGCAGTTGACCCGGCAACCCGTTCCAATACTTCTGTTTGTCTGAAGATTGTTGATCCGGAAATCACGAAGCTTGATGACAAAGCACAGGCTGCATTTGCCAAAGCGATTGTGAACCTGCTCGACAAAGAAGAAGTGGCATTCGACATTGGAGCATACCGTGATGCGCCGTCCGGTCTTCGGATCTGGTGTGGTGCGACGGTTGAGACTGCCAATGTAGAAGCGCTTATTCCTTGGTTGGATTATGCTTTTGCTGCTGAAAAAGCGAAGTTGGTTTCTGCTTAAACTCCCTATTTTTTTGAACGAAAAAGTTCCGGTCGCCCAGTGTGACCGGTTAACCTGACGCAAGAAGTGTATCTGGCTCCCGCAACATATGAATGGGAGGATACCTTCGTTGACTTGAAAGGTTAGCCCGATGGCTCCTAAAGTTCTTATTTCCGATAAGCTCTCTGATAAAGCAGTTCAGATTTTCAAAGAACGCGGTTGCGATGTCGACTTTCTGCCAGATGTTGGCAAGGACAAAGAAAAACTCGTAGAAATCATTGGCAAATATGATGGTTTAGCGATCCGTTCTGCGACTAAAGCAACTGAAAAAATCATCAAAGCAGCGACCAACCTGAAGGTGATTGGGCGCGCTGGTATTGGTGTCGATAACGTTGATATTCCGGCAGCGACTGCCAAGGGTATCGTTGTTATGAACACCCCGTTTGGTAACGCGATTACGACTGCTGAACACGCGATTGCAATGATGTTTGCGGTGACCCGCCAGATCCCGGCAGCGGATGTTTCCACGCAGGCTGGTAAGTGGGAAAAGTCCCGCTTTATGGGTAATGAAGTCACTTCCAAGACGCTGGGTCTCGTTGGTTGCGGCAATATTGGTTCTATTGTTGCGGATCGTGCAATCGGTTTGAAAATGAAGGTGATTGCGTTCGATCCGTTCTTGTCTCATGAACGTGCTATTGACCTTGGCGTCGAGAAGGTTGAGCTGGAAGACCTCTTCAAGCGCGCTGACTTTATTACCCTGCACACTCCACTGACTGACCGTACCCGTAACATTATTGATGCAGATGCAATCGAGACCATGAAAGATGGTGTCTACCTCATCAACTGTGCTCGTGGTGGTCTGGTCGACGAAGATGCTCTTCGTGCTGCGCTGGATAGTGGCAAGGTTGCAGGTGCTGCGGTTGACGTGTTCACCGTTGAGCCAGCTAAAGAGAACGTTCTGTTTGGTGCTCCAAACCTCGTATGTACGCCTCACCTTGGTGCGTCTACTTCTGAAGCTCAGGAAAACGTTGCACTGCAGGTTGCCGAGCAGATGTCTGACTATCTGGTCAACGGTGCGGTTTCCAACGCTCTGAACATGCCATCCATTACTGCGGAAGAAGCGCCGCGCCTCGCTCCATTTGTGAAACTGGCGGAGCAGCTTGGTTCCTTTGCTGGTCAGGCGACAGAGACTGGCATCAAAGCGGTTCGTATTGAATACGAGGGCGATGTTGCTGAGATGAACGTGAAGGCTCTGACCGCTGCTGCACTTACAGGTGTTCTGCGTCCTTTGCTGCAGACTGTGAATATGGTTTCTGCTCCAGAAGTTGCTAAAGAGCGCGGCATTGTGATTGAAGATGTTCGCCGCGAACAGCATGGTGCCTATGAAAACTACATTCGCCTGACTGTTATCACAGAGCGTCAGGAGCGTTCTGTTGCTGGTACAGTGTTTGGTGATCAGAAGCCGCGTATCATTCAGATCAAAGGCATCAACATGGAAGCAGAGCTTGGCGAGAACATGCTCTATGTGACCAACCAGGATAAGCCGGGCTTCATTGGTCAGCTGGGCTCCATTCTTGGTGATGCAAAGATCAATATTGCGACGTTTAACCTTGGCCGTAAGGTTGAAGGTGAAGAAGCGATCTGTCTTGTTGAGATTGACGGCGAAATTGCTGAGACAACCGTGGATGAAATTGCTGCGATTGAGCAAGTGAACCAGGCGAAGCTGCTGCATTTCCCTCAACAGGGCTAAGCTATTTTATAAGTATAGATGAGGAAAAGGCGGTCTTCGGACTGCCTTTTCTTTTTCCGGTGGTCATGAGACTGGTGGAAATTGCTTATCTTTGAACTTGGCGCCATGATGCAGGCTGGTTCCATTTCGAAGTAGAAAGCTATTATGAATATTGATCTGCTGCGCCGTCTCTGTGAAACCCCTGGTGTTCCCGGGCATGAGCATCGAGTACGCGAGATAATTCTGAAAGAGATTGAAGGCCTGTTTGATGATGTTCAAACGGATGCAATGGGATCTCTTATCTGTCGCCGCGATGCACGCAAGGCGCTTGAAAATGGTGATAAACCAAAGAAGGTTATGCTGCTCTGCCATATGGATGAGATTGGCTTCCTTGTTTCGCATATCACCGAGAAAGGCTTTGTCTATGTACAGCCGGTTGGCGGTTTTGATGCACGCAATCTCTTCTCCCGTCGTGTGTTGGTCTCCACAGATGAGGGTGATCTGAAGGCCGTGATGAATCCGGCTGGACGGCCAGTTCACATTGCTCCGCCTGAAGAGCGCAAAAAGATCCCTCAAGTCACTGATTTCATTATTGATCTTGGTTTAGGTAAGAAGACCGGGGAAGTGGTCAAGGTTGGTGACATGGTCACTCTTGATGAGCCGCTGATCGAGATGGGTGAAAAGGTTGTCTCCAAAGCGATGGATAACCGGGTTGCATGCTGGCTTGGCATTGAAGCTATGCGTGCGCTGGGGGATGCGGATCATACCTGCGAAATCTATGTTGCTTTTACCTGTCAGGAAGAGGTTGGGCTACGCGGAGCGAAGACTGCGGCCTATGCCATTAAACCAGATATCGGCCTTGGCGTTGATATTACGCTTTCCTGTGATACGCCAGGGGTGCCGGAGCAAGATCAAACGACTGAGCAAGGTAAAGGTTTTGGGCTTCACGTGAAGGACGGTTGGTTCATTGCTGACCTGGAACTTGTGAAAGAAATCGAAAATCTGGCTATTGAAGAAGAAATTCCATACCAGCGCACCATGTTAAACGGTGGTGGGCAGGATGGGGCAGCAGCTCAGCAAGCCGCTGCTGGTGCAAAGGCTGTCGGCATCATGGTTGGTACACGTTATGTGCACACAGTGACCGAGATGATTGATAAGAGTGATCTGCTTGCCGCACGCGATATTCTGGCCGCCTATCTGAAGCGTTGCTGATAATGCGAGCTGCTGCTTGATTAGAAGCCTCCAGATCCTAACTGCGGTAGGGTCTGGAGGCTTTTTTTTGTTATGCAATTACTTGTTTTTTGCCTATCCATTTGCTGGTTAAGCGGCCATCAATCAGTAACAGTGCGATGAAGATTGCTGCCATGCCGATCCAGTGGTTGGCTTCGAGGCGTTCATTTAGGAAGATAGCGCCCAGAATGATTGCGCTGACCGGAATTACGAGTGTGACAGAAGCTGCGTTGGTTGCTCCTGCAAGTTTGAAAAGCTGGAAGTACAGGATGTAAGCAAAAGCTGTGCAAGCGAGAGCAAGAATGAGAACGCTTGCCCATGTTGAAGCGGATGCCTCCATCAGTTGCTGAGTTGGTGCGGTATAAATGAGCGCAGGTATCAGCAGGATCGTTGAAGCGGAGAGCTGGCCAGTTGCCAAAGCTCCTGGTGGTAGTTTTTTGAGGCGCATAATGATGAACGCGGCGAATGCATATGAGAGAGCGGCTCCTAATACTGCGAGCTGAGGCCAAACCTGATTACTGGCACCGCTCAGAGCATCACTGCCAACCATGATGGCAACTCCGACAACTCCGATCACTGCCGCGACGAGCTTGGTTGCTGTCAGCTTCTCTTCATTGCTGAGGACCTGCATGACAATCATCGTGAAGATGGGTGTGAAGGCGTTGAGTACGGATGCCAATCCAGAGGCAATGTATTGCTGACCCCAAAAGATGAGGGAGAAGGGGACTACATTATTTAAGAAACCCAGCAGGAGGAAGCTGCCAATCCATTTTGTAGAGAGCGGTATGGACTGCTTTGAGATGAGTAAGAAGCCCCACATGGCGAGTGCTGCGATTGCTACTCTTAAGAAAACAAGTGTGATGGGATTGAATTCTGCGACTGCGACTTTGGCAAAGAAAAATGCGCCACCCCACAAGGTGCCTAATAAGAGAAGAATAGACCAGCCCAGCCAGTCAAGTTTTTGTGCGTTCATAAAGCGTATTCAACTTAGTGAAATTTCTTGCAGGAATTGCAAAAAATGAGAAATTGGAACTTGAGCTAGTAATATCACTTGCTGCTGTGGCTGTACCACCCGATTTGCGAGTAAAACAATCAACAGAGGTTCACTCTGATCGCAAAAATTACAGTCTTGGCCTGATTTTGAAGGAAAAGGGCTCGTATTTAAGAGATTGACAGATTATAAGGCGCTGTAACTGCGCCCCGGCTCTTACGCCGGGGTTTCTTATGTTGTCTCTCACGATTTGCATTCTGAGCTGGCAAGCCACTTTATACAGAAATAGCAAATCGTATGACGGCGTATTTTAGGAATACGCTGGCAGCCGCAGGAGGGCTGAAGAACCATGGCCAACGTTGTCGTAGTTGGGTCACAATGGGGTGACGAAGGTAAGGGTAAACTTGTCGATTGGCTCTCAGAGCAAGCCGACGTCGTTGTACGCTTCCAAGGCGGACACAATGCAGGTCATACGCTTGTAATTGACGGAACGAGCTACAAGCTGGCACTGCTGCCATCTGGTGTTGTTCGTGGGAAACTCTCTGTCATTGGCAATGGCGTTGTGATTGACCCTCATGCACTGGTTGCTGAGATTGCACGTCTTGAAGAGCAGGGCGTTAAGATCTCCCCGGAAATCCTGCGTGTTGCTGACAATGCTACTCTTATTCTGAGCCTGCACCGCGAGCTTGATGCTTTGCGTGAAGATGCAAGCCCGGCAGGCACTAAAATCGGTACCACCAAACGCGGTATCGGCCCTGCTTATGAAGATAAAGTCGGTCGTCGTGCAATTCGCGTGATGGATCTGGCAAACATGAGTACACTGCCAGCCAAGATTGATCGTCTGCTGACCCACCACAATGCTATTCTGCGCGGTCTGGGTCGCGATGAGATCTCTGCTGAGACCATCTACAAAGAGTTGGAAGACGTAGCTGATAAGATCCTGCCGTACATGGATAAAGCCTGGTACATGCTGGACAAAGCACGTCGTGAAGGTAAGCGTTTGTTGTTTGAAGGTGCGCAGGGCGCGCTGCTGGACAACGACCACGGCACTTATCCGTTTGTAACCTCCTCCAATACAGTTGCAGGTCAGGCTGCTGCTGGTAGTGGTCTGGGTCCAAACTCCATCGATTACGTTCTGGGTATCACCAAAGCTTACACCACTCGTGTAGGTGAAGGTCCGTTCCCAACCGAACAGCAGAATGAAGTTGGTGAGTTCCTCGGTACCCGCGGGCACGAGTTTGGAACGAACACTGGTCGTCGTCGTCGGTGTGGCTGGTTTGATGCAGTGATTGTCCGACAAACCGTTTGCACCAGCGGAATCAATGGGATTGCATTGACAAAGCTTGACGTTTTGGACGGACTGGATGAAATTAAGATTTGTGTTGGTTATGAGCTAGATGGTGAGCGAATCGATTACCTTCCAGCATCTCAAGGTGCTCAGGCGCGGGTTATTCCTATTTATGAGACCCTGCCTGGTTGGAAGGAAACGACCAAAGGCGCACGCACTTGGGCAGAATTGCCAGCACAAGCTGTGAAATACGTTCGGCATGTTGAAGAGCTGATTGGTGCTCCGGTTGCTCTATTATCAACAAGCCCTGAACGTGATGACACAATCCTGGTTCAGAATCCATTCCAGGATTAAGTCTTGAAATGAAGCTCTGGGGGCAATGGGCAGTTAAATGGCGGACTACAATTCCGTTCTAAAAAAAGCGGTAGCTGGTTTACAAGAGAACACAGGTTCTGCACGGCGGGCAGTTTATCAACGCGCGCGGAATGCAATTGTAAAGCAACTTAAAAGTTACGACCCACCTCTGTCTCCCTCCCAGATCACTGAGGAGCAGCTGAAGCTTGAAGAGGCCATTCGTAAGGTCGAAGCGGAAGCTGCTCGTGAGTCTCTCGGGTTGGGGCGGTCTAAAACCACCCCAGCTCCAAAATCTGCAGCTCCAGAAATCTCTGCTGCATCTTCACCTGCTGGCGATACGCCTAAGGCAGGTACAAAGGCCGATACTCCAGCGCGCGATGAGCCAAAAGCACCTGCTGCTAAAGCAGATGTGTTTAAAGAGGCGGTTCGTGCTGCGCAGGATCTTGGCAACGCCGCTCATCAGGCCAATCAGATGGCGCGTGATCAGCTACCTGAATCTGCCAGCGAGCGCAAAGAGCCTGACCTTGGCTCTATGGATGACAAAGAGACGGGTGAACCTGCTGCGTCTTTGCCAACCAAAGGTGCTGTTGAGACGAGCGCAGAAGAGCGCTCTTGGGTGCCGGGTGAGGCACGGCGGACTAAGCTGGAAACAAAAGGTAAATCGCGTCCTGAGATCGATGAGCCTGCCAAGGTTAAGCCAAAGACAAGCCGAAAACCTGCTTCCTCCCGCAAACCAGCCGTTGCGCAGCGCGTTGGCGATGCGATTGAGCAGGAAGAAGGGCTGAAGCCTTCCAATACATCGGGTATTGTCGGTATAATTGTGGTCATACTGATAATCTTGGGTGTTACCGCAGGTGTCTATAGTCTGCGCGATGTTATTCTCTCTTTAGTGCTTCCAGTTGAAACCGGTGAGACTGTTGCGCCAGAAAGCGCACCTTCTAATGAAGATGAGCCGCTTCGGGTTCAGCCGGAACGCACGCCGAAGAAGAACACCGACCGCTTATTGCCATCTGATGAAGGGGCAAAGGTTTCTCCGGATGCGACACGGGTGCAGACGACCCGGATTACCCGGAATTCGTCCAGCGCAGCGCCAACCGAGACAGTAACTGAGCCTCCAGTCGTGCGTGTGGTCGAAGCTCCAGCAGCGCCGGCAGAAGACACACCTTCTGCGCAGGTTCTGCCGGTGACGGAACCTGCACAGCAAAGTACTGCAGTTGAGACCAACTCTGTTCCGCCAGCTGAAACCATTGGAACGGAAGCTGCGGTTTCTCCTGTTGCACAACAGAGCATACTTTACGAAGAGGCCTTGACGCCGGGTGCAGCAGGTTCTGCATCACGTGGGAACGTTGTTTGGTCACTGGATGAAGCTAACGGCGATTCTGTCATCAAGGCTGTTGCGACGCTACCATCTCGTAACTTCTCTGTTGAGATGACATTGAAGCCGAATAGTGATCGATCTTTGCCAGCGAGTCATTTGCTTGAGCTGAACTTCATCTTCCCAGAAGGGTTTGATGGAAAGGGTGTTGAGAAGGTGCCTGGCCTGATCCTGAAGAAGACAGAGTCGGAAGCAGGTGATCCGCTTGATGGTGCTGCCGTGAAGGTTTCTGACACTCTCTTCTGGATTGCGCTGTCTGACAGTGATGAAGAAAAAGCGAAGAATCTGAAGCGTCTTGCTGAGCGTGAGTGGATTGATGTTCCACTGCTGTACAACAGCGGTCGCCGTGCAATGTTGACCTTTGAAAAAGGTACAACCGGCAACAAAGTTATCGCACAGGCAATCAAGAGCTGGAAGTAATCTAGTTTCAGCTGTTTAGATCAGATTTCAAAGGCCTTGGCTCTCTCAGAGCTGAGGCCTTTTTCATTATGCTGTCGTCCGTCAGAGCAAAATCTGCTTGCATCCTTCAGCAGAAACGCGCATGTTCCTTGCTATTCCGAGGGGTGCTTTTCTTTCGAAAAGCTGAGATTGCGATGAGCTAAACCCTTTGAACCTGATCCGGGTAATGCCGGCGAAGGGACGGGACCTGAGCCATTCTTCCCGGATCTCCATGTTTGCATTTTGCTGTAACGGGAGATCCTGTGCTGAAAACATCCCAGAGAGCTAATGTAGCTCCGTTCTTCCGCCTGTTTGTGATGCCCAATACCATTGTTGGGAGTCTGCATGCTGAAGCGAGCTTTGAAACGAATTCTCCGAAGTCTTTTCGGGATTTTGCTTTTTATCGCCATTTGGGAAAGTGTGGTTCGGATTGGAGAGTTTCCTCCGTTTCTCTTGCCAGGTCCGGCGGCGGTTTTTTCCGCTTTTCTCAATCAGGGCGTTTTTCTGCTGCATCATGCAGGCATTACCGCTTGGGAGACCGTTCTCGGCTTTCTCTTTGGCGTGAGTGCTGGGGCCTTGCTTGCTGTTTTGCTGGCAATGTCTGACCGGATACGCCTGTTTCTGCTGCCTCCAATTGCAGCAACCCAATCTCTTCCTGTGTTTGCAATAGCCCCACTTTTGGTGCTGTGGTTCGGCTTTGGGCTGGCCTCCAAGGTTGTGATGGCTGTGATTGTGATCTTCTTTTCTGTGACCTCGACTTTCTTCGATGGTTTGCGGAGGACTGATCAGTCACTGCTTGATCTTGGTAAGCTGCACGGCCTGAACCGCTGGCAGACACTTCGCTACATTCGCATTCCAGCCGCTTTGCCGTCTCTGGCCTCTGGTATGCGCATTGCAGCGGTGTTTGCTCCTATTGGGGCGGTGGTTGGAGAGTGGGTTGGTGCAAAAGGTGGGCTGGCTTTCATCATGCTGCAGTCCAATGCACGCATGCAGACAGCGACTATGTTTGCAGCGCTGATTTTGCTTGCGGTGATGGTGTTGAGCCTGAGGGCAGTTGTTGAGTTCGCCACTTCTCGGATGATCTATTGGCAGAAAGAGATCTAGGTCTCAGAGTATGAGGACGTAACCTTATGAAAAAACTAGGTATGCTGTTTAGTGCTGCAATGCTTGCGAGCACACTTCAGGTGCAGGCCGCAGATAAGCTGACTTTGCTGCTGGACTGGTTTGCGAATCCAGACCATGCACCAATCGTGGTTGCCAAGGCACGGGGTTTCTTTGAAAAAGAGGGCCTTGAAGTTGAGCTGATTGAGCCTGCTGATCCTTCCATGCCACCAAAGCTTGTTGCAGCAGGGCAGGGTGATATTGCAGTTTCCTATCAGCAGACGTTGCACCCGCAAATTGATGAGGGCATGCCGTTGATGCGGATCGGGACGCTGGTCTCTACACCTCTGAACACGCTAATTGTTTTGGAAGACGGACCGATCAAGGAGATTGCAGACCTGAAAGGCAAGCGTATTGGTTATTCCACATCCGGGTTTGAGAACGCCATGCTTGGGAAGATGCTTTCCAATGCAGGCCTAAGTTCTGACGATGTGGAGCTGATCAACGTAAACTTCTCGCTCTCACCATCTCTGATGGCTGGGCAGGTTGATGCGGTGATTGGTGGTTACCGTAACTTCGAGCTGAACCAGATGGAGATTGAAGGTGCGAAAGGCCGCGCGTTTTATCCTGAAGAGAACGGTGTGCCAGTCTATGATGAGCTGATTTATGTGGCTCACAAAGACAAGCTGGATGATCCGCGTTTGAAGAAGTTCATCAATGCGATTGAGGCGGCTACCGTTTATCTGCTTAATAATCCGCAGGACTCCTGGAAGAGCTTCCTTGAGATCTATCCAAATCTGGATGATGAGCTGAACAAGCGTGCCTGGGCGGATACTCTGCCGCGTTTTGCCAGCCGTCCAGCTGCTTTGGACAATGGTCGCTATGAACGGTTTGCAAACTTTCTGATTGAGCAGGGGCTCATTAAAACAGCGCCTCCAGTTGAAACCTACGCGGTTGAACTGCGCTAACCGGTATAGGTCTAAACTAAAATTTGAGCCTCCGAGTTTCGGGGGCTCTTTTTATTTGTAGGCTAAATGCCGTTATTGCGCTGCATCCTTGACCGCTTCGTGTTGAGCCAGATCGCTGAGGATGTATTTCTCAAAAGCAGCATAGATGGTGTTGTACTCGCCCTCAGAGAGTGATTTGCATTCATCTACCAGTGTTAGGGCTTTCTTCTTGTCATTCTCTTCAAACAGCGCGAAGACCATGTTGCAGTGGACGTTCTTGAGCTTGAGGAAGTTTTCTGAGAAGGCGAGCGACGGATCACCTAGCAACGCAAACGAACGCATCTGGTAACGGCTGGTTTTGACTGGAATTGTCTCCAATGCCGCCAGTTCAGGCATCTGACCGCGTGTGGTTTCGCACATAAGAACGCTGTGACCGGCATCTTTGCAATGTCGAGCCAAATCTTCTGCTAAATCAACGCATTTGCCGAGTGGCGCATATCTGAAATGACGCCGTGTACCTGTTTCGCCAAGCGTTGCCAGGCCGGTTGAGATGCCGATATCGATTGTGACTGCGTGGTCTTTCATATTTTTCTGGTTGAAATTGAATCGGTCCTTGAGATTGAAGCGCTTCATTTGCTTCTGCATTTCAATCGCTGTTCGGCAGCCATGGGCAGCATGGAATGGATCATCGAGCGGTGCGTTCCAGTAAGCATTCAGGCCGGATGTACTCAGCGTGTTCAGTGTACCATCGTGGATATGCACTTCATCGAGATGAGCTGTTTGGAAGCCGTTGGAGAAGCCTGCGAGATCCTGAGGAGACAAACCTTCATAATACCGGTGAAAGTGCCTCAAACGTGTCGAGAGGCTCGTGATTTCACGTTGCTGACCCTCCAGAGGGAGTTGCTCTGACTTCGCCAGTACCTTTTGCATTTGTTTGGGAGAAAGAATTCCTGCAAATCGTTCAGTTGTTTGGTTTCTGTGACTCTTGAATGTCACACGCCGGATTGTGCAGGAGAAAGCGAATATCAGCAGGACAACGAAGGATGGGAAGAATGGCTCAAGGACGGTGTTTTGCAGAGCGAATTGGTGGAATGCAACTCCGTTGATGACCAAGACTGCGACGCCTGTAAGTGACAGACTTAACCAGAAACCTTGCGTGGCGGATATGATCGCAATGGCGATGCCAAATCCGATTAGTGCCAGGATTTCAGCGTATTGTGCCCAGGTGGGTATATTGAGGAAGTTGCCAGACTGAAGTGTTTGCAGTGCCTGTGCATGTCGTTCTGAACTTCTGTCCTGAGTACCGATGACGAAGTGACTTCCAGAAGCTGGTGGCCAGAGTTTGGAGGATACTCTGTTCTTTAAGACATCGCTCGCCGCAAGGATGAAATTGCTGGTATTACTTGTTTTGAACACCAGCATTTCTGTCTCTGCAGTGACAGGAATCTGCAGATTAGTGCTTTTCAGCTGATAGCCATTTTCTGATTGCGTGACTTGGAACGGTTGCGTGTTTGTCTGATTGGACAGGCTCCATGCCGTTAATGCGAGAGATGGCAACTGCGCTGTGTCGCTTTGGAGTTGAAGTGGATAGAGCAGCGCGTTTAAACCGTGTGCGTATTGGGTGTCGCTTTGATATCCTGTGGCCTGCGAGAACCTTATGTAGTTGGAAAGAGGAGGTTTTTCAGCTACGGCCTTGCTCAACGGTCTGCTGAGCAGGACTGGGTAATGGGAGATGATGGTTTGTAAGAGCAGGTCGTGATTTGGATAAATTGCCCGCAATGAGGGCTGCAGATCGTCGTAGGTTCTGCTTCTTAAGGTGGGGGAGGTCGGATCGGCTTTTGTGAAGTCTGCATCTATAATCAGAAGCTTGGGATTATACTCCCCCAGTTTTTGAAGGGTTTGTGCAAGCTCCAGACGCTGATATATCGGCTCCTGCGTTTGCTGGTTTGATTCTGGTGTAAGATGGATCGTGTAAACTGGCGGCGTAGAAGTTGTGTTTGGCCATGCCAATTGCAGCGCGTTTTGGCTGAGATATCCGACGTTATCCAGTACCTGCGGGTATAGGGTGCGGACCAGTATTGCTATTGCAATGAATAGACAGGATACAACCGCCGCAAGTGCACGGTTGGTTTGTGACAGCCAGCTAGTGCCGAACATGTAATTCCCCCCAAAAGGGGAAGTGACCCAACTCACATAAATTCCCCTCATCATTGACCTTAGGAAAGCTCTGAGGGGACGACAAGCTTAGCTGTTTATTTAAAAGGGTGTTCCTACAGTTGATTTGTATTTTAAGTTAATTCAACTCAACTTTTATGCAGCTGGGCGTCTTAAAGCACTTTGCTGTCGTGTTGACTGAGCGAGTTGCTTTAAGTTTTAGCCTTACCTGAGAAATCGGTAGCCCCGTGAGGGGAGCACACTTTATGCACCTGCCTCATGACCTGCCATTGCCATGGCGCTTTCCTGAACGGCCTTTTGAACCTTCTCAAAAGCACGCACTTCAATCTGGCGTACACGCTCGCGGCTTACGCCAAATTCGGTCGAGAGTTCTTCCAGAGTGATCGGGCTTTCAGAAAGTCGACGAGCTTCAAAAATGCGGGTCTCGCGGGGGTTCAGCACACCCATTGCGTTTTTCAGCATATCGCGGCGGACATCGTATTCTTCCTGTTCAGCCAGTACAGCTTCCTGACTTTCAGCATCATCCACGAGCCAATCCTGCCACTCGCTGGATTCACCTTCACTGGAACGCAGAGGTGCGTTCAGGGAAGAGTCGCCACCCAGACGGCGGTTCATGGAAACAACTTCTTTCTCGGTTACACCGAGAGTTGTCGCAATGTGTTGGACCTGATCCGGACGCAGGTCACCATCTTCAAACGCCTGAATTTTGCCTTTGACGCGACGCAGGTTGAAGAACAGCCGCTTCTGGTTTGCTGTGGTGCCCATTTTAACGAGCGACCATGTGCGCAGGATGTATTCCTGAATGGAAGCCTTGATCCACCACATGGCGTAGGTTGCCAGGCGGAAGCCTTTGTCCGGTTCAAAGCGTTTTACAGCCTGCATCAGACCGACGTTACCTTCTGAGATAACTTCGCCCAGAGGCAAGCCATAGCCACGGTAGCCCATTGCAATTTTTGCCACGAGGCGCAGGTGAGAATTTACAAGTCTTTCAGCAGCTTTTGGTTCGTCGTGTTCCCGGTAGCGCTTGGCGAGCATGTACTCTTCCTGCGGCTGAAGCATCGGGAATTTTCTAATCTCATCTAAATAGCGGCTTAAACCGCCTTCGCCGCCCGTGAGGGCTGGTAGGTTACGGGCCATAAAGCACCCCTCCTTGCTTGGTGTTCCCACCTGATCGAAGGATCAGGCTTTTCGGCAAACACACATTGGTGCCTTCAGATGAAGCGCACCTGAAGTGTCTATATGGGAACATTGTGGCCAAAACGCTACCAGATCGGCAATCTTTTTGGCCTAAATTTTTCGTAATGATTGAAGAATACCAGCAAAATCAGCGGGTAACTCCGATTCAAACTTCATGAATTCCTGCGTTCTTGGGTGCGCAAACGCCAAAAGTCCTGCATGCAGGGCCTGTCGCTTGAAATCCGCCAACTGGGTTTTCAGTGGTTCTTGGAATTTATTGTATTTGGTTCTGAACCCGGAACCGTAATCCATATCACCTATTAGCGGATTTCCGATGTGGGACATGTGTACGCGGATCTGGTGGGTTCTGCCTGTTTCCAGACGGCACTCGATCAAGCTTGCAACGGGTGCTGCATCCTGAGGGCCAAACCGTTCCTGCACCTGCCAGTGGGTGATGGCGTGGCGACCACCGGTTTTCAGCACCGAGATTTTCTGTCGGTTTGCAGTTGAGCGGGCAAGGTTGGCGTCTACTGTGCCCTTTGGTGCTGTTGGGGCACCCCAGACAAGAGCCTTATAAGCGCGCTCCAGTGGGCCGGTTTTGCCATGGTCGGCAAACTGAGCTGCGAGGCCCTGATGGGCCATGTCGTTTTTAGCAACAACGAGCAGACCTGTTGTGTCTTTATCGATGCGGTGAACGATGCCAGGGCGCTTGACGCCGCCAATACCAGACAAAGATGAACCGCAGTGGTGAATCAAGGCGTTGACCAGTGTACCCGTTGGGTTCCCGGCACCTGGATGCACAACAAGGCCGGCGGGTTTGTCGATGACGATCAGGTCGTCATCCTCAAAAACGATATTGAGCGGAATGTCCTCTGGCTGCGGTTCTGCGTCTTCCGGCTCTGGAACAATAAGAGTGATTGTATCTCCGGCACAGACTCTATATTTAGGCTCCAACACCGTGCGCTGGCCAATTTGAACCTGACCAGCCCGGATCAAGGCTTGAAGTCGGTTGCGACTGAAGTCATCTATATGCGCAGCAAGCACAGCATCCAAGCGGCGATCGGTATCTTCCGGTTCCGGGGTGATGACTGTTGGTTGCTGCTCGTCGGCAATTATAGAGTTTGTGAGTGGCTGGGTGCCCTCAGGAGATTTATCGTTCATGCGTGATCCTAATACTGACAGCGATGAGACTGTACAGAACGAACTTGATCCAGCAGCTTTGAGGCTTCAAGGGAAGTTACGTCGCCTCCTGATGGGATCAAGCCTTGTCATGGTGCTTGGCTTATTAGCTGTCTTTGCTGCTATCTTCTATAAGATTAATGCCAATAATTCCAATGTTAGCGCAGATAATATTGCAGCAACAATTGCGATTGGCCCTGAAGCACAGGTTCTATCTGTTACTCAAATGGACGGAAATCTGGTGATGCTGGTCAAAGAAGGTCCGACGCAGGCTCTCGTCTATATTGATCCAGTTACCGGGCGAAAAATCGCACGTACGGATTTTGTTGCGAGATAGGTGGATAAACCCCCTTTTCTTTCGAGGAGGGGGCTTGCCAAGCGGGGGATTAGCCAATATACCCCCGTCCATCGCGAAAGCGAAGCCTAGGCGCCCATCGTCTAGCGGTTAGGACGCCGCCCTTTCACGGCGGAAACAGGGGTTCGATTCCCCTTGGGCGTACCAAAGGCTTCTATTGCGATACCAAGCAGTTATCTGCTTGAAGACAAGACTGTGAAAAGTCTTCTCACTATGTGAGCGCCCATCGTCTAGCGGTTAGGACGCCGCCCTTTCACGGCGGAAACAGGGGTTCGATTCCCCTTGGGCGTACCATAGTTGTCTTCTGAATACCGAGCGGTTCTCTGCTCGACGACAGAGCTTGAAAGAGTTCTCTCACTTTGTGAGCGCCCATCGTCTAGCGGTTAGGACGCCGCCCTTTCACGGCGGAAACAGGGGTTCGATTCCCCTTGGGCGTACCACTCCTTTTCTTCCCAGTACATCAGCTAGAAATCTGCAAGCAGAGTTTTCCTCACGCCATATACGTTGTGTCTGAGCTATGTGAACCGCTATTTTGCAATGAAGAAGATATGGTGTGTTTTCCCCTAGATGGGGGGATGCAGCACTTCGAGATGGTGAGTTGGTGTTTTGCAGCAGACAGATCTGGGTCTGATTTAGAACCAGCGGCCGTTTAGTCCTGCACCCAGGTGATGGTCTTCTTTATCGCCGTCAACATCAGCCCAGAGTTTTTCGTCTGTCTGAGGTTCATTGCTGACGGTTTTGGCCAGGCTTTCGCTGAGTTGAGCATTCATTTCTTTCAGGGCATCGATGTCATCAAGAACTTCGATGCGAGCCTCAGCAGTCTGGAGTTTGCTTTTCAGTGCAGCTGGCTTCTTGCCAGCAAACCTATTGGCACTGTGTGGCCGTTCCATTACGCGAGTCACAGTTTGTCCCTCTTCGCTTTTTTAGCTGAACTTTGATAAGACAGTGTATTGATCCGCGTGAGCTTTAACGGGCTTCTTTGGGCGGTATCATGACAAAGATGGAAAAAGTTGCAGCTTGTCCCCTTTTTGTGACGTATTAATACTAAGAGTAGGGGAGCAGAGGCAAGAGGACTTTTGTTTTGAACTCATCTAATAGTCGTCTGGATGCTTCTGTGCTTTTGGCTATAGTACTGTGAAACATCGCAGATTATTGACTGATGGCAATGTACAAAAAAATTATCGGACTTGATTCATGATGCTGGTTTCGCGCCACAACTCTATTCTTGATATTGCCCGAGAGACCGGGAAGGTGGAAGTTGATGAACTTGCCACACGGTTTTCTGTGTCTCCTCAGACAATACGTAAAGACCTGAAAGAGTTGAGCGACCAAGGATTGCTGACCCGTGTGCATGGTGGTGCACTTTTGGCATTTGGCGTTGAAAACCTTGGCTACTCTGCTCGTAAAGATCTGGCAGGCAAAGAAAAAGAGATTATCGGGCAGGCGGCAGCGGACCTGATCCCGGATCGAGCTTCTTTGTTCGTGAATATCGGAACGACCACAGAGGCGGTTGCGCGGGCGCTGATCCAGCGCAGCGGTCTGATGATCATTACCAATAACCTTAATGTCGCGAGCACGCTGCGCCCGTTCTCAGAAAATGAAGTCATCATTTCTGGCGGACTGGTGCGTGCTACTGATGGCGGCATTGTGGGTGAGGCTGCCGCGGACTTTATTCGTCAGTTCAAGGTTGATTACGCTGTGATTGGTGTATCTGCTCTGGATCGTGACGGAGCGTTGCTGGATTATGATTATCGTGAGGTGCGCGTGGCGCAGGCAATCATAGAGAATGCGCGGCACGTTATTCTGGTGGCTGATCAGACTAAGTTTGAGCGATCGGCTCCAGTTCGCATTGGCCATATTGCTCAAGTGGATACGTTTGTGACTGATACTCTGGTTTCGCAGGACTATCGGCAGTTGCTGGCTGACAATGAGGTGCGGCTGGTAGAAGTGGCTGGTAAGGCTCAGCAAGAGCCGGGCAATGGCTCGCGAAATACGACAGAGGCCTAACTTCTGATTGGAACTTGTATCGAGAGCATGTCACGCATCAAGCTCTAGCTCCTTATTTAGCGTATTCCTATCCGTGAGCCGGGGTCGATCTGCAAGAAAACAAAAAAGGCGCCTTCTGGCGCCTTTGTCTTTGGATCAAGTTGCTTGGGTTTAACCGCTTGAGCTTCCGGTTTTTCTAGCGTCTGCGATACGCTCCGCCAGGTTTTTATCGGACTGAGGCGCGGGTGCTGCATCATCGGCCTTTGCTGCCGGAGCGCTTTTAGACGCGGCTGGTTTACTTGTGGCAGCTGGCTTACGGGTGCGTGGTTTTGCCGGAGCGCGTTTGGCGCGTGTTGGTTTCGGCTTTGGTGCTTCCGCCTTTGGAGTGCCTGCTGCGATTGTGCTGAGATCGTTCAGGACTTCGTCATACTTCTCGGAGAGTGGAGGGTTCTCAGAGATTGCCTTCGCTGTAATCTGAGCTGCCAGATCTTTCAGTTCGTTGCGCAGATCGACGGCTTCTTCGATCTTAGAGGAACTGTTTGCTCTTTCCTCAAGCTGCTTTGTCAGCTGCTCAATGGTTTTCTTTGCTTCGTCCAGATCGTTTTCTAGGCTTTTCATAGGCTCGGGCGTTTTAATGTTCGGATTTCTGGTGCTGCGCTTGGCAGTTTTTTCGTTCGCCGCTTTTTCGAGTTGAAGCGCGTGCTTCAGGTTATCGCGCTCTCGTTCCAGCGAACCATAGCGGCTCTTCAGTTTAGTGAAAGACCGTGAGGCCAGTTCGGCGGCTTCTGCCGGGGACGTTGGCTGATGCTTGGTTTCAGACTCAGCGGTCATTTCCGAAACTTGTTGGGAAATTTGCGTTGCCAACTCTGCCAGAGGGTTGTCCATGTCCTGAAGGTCAGAAGTATCGATCGGACCTATTGGTTTGGTCGCAACTGGGTCTTCTTTCAGCTCTACATCCAGCTCGCGTGTTTTTCCCGCTGCAGCCTGTTTGCTGAGTTCGATGATCTCGGCGGAGGTGACCGCATCTGCAGTTTGTGCTGAAGCTTCGTCCTGAACTTCTGCTTCCGGTTCTGTCGTGATGCGATCATCAGCGGAGAACGGGATTGGTTCAGATGGATTTCGACGGCGGAGGAAGCGTGTTGCTTTCTGGGCCATGTTCTTCCGTTCGCGGGCTGACTTGAGCTGAACAACGCTGAGCTCTTCTTTGAGTTCCGCGAGTTCGGCTTCAGCGGCAGAGCGCGCAGATGCATTCTCTGCGAGCTTTCCCGTCATCCCTTCGAGGCGAACCTCCATTTGGCGGATCGCAATGGCATGTTGCGCGCGTAACGCGTCTTTTGCCATTGTGGCACGGGCATAGCTTATGGGGTTAGACGTCTCAATCGCTTTCCGCGTGAGGCGTACAGCACGGCCCCAGATAAAGGGGAGGGCGGCGAGCGCTAGAATGCTCGCGAGGAAGAAACCCAGTGCAATGTATAGTGCAATTTCTATCACAAACTATGCCTGATCTGTTGAACGGGTGTGAGGGACTGCTGCAGACGTAAACGCATTCTCTCACACACTAACTTGCCAAAATATAACTAACGCAGGGTTAGTTATATCAGAAAGGATTCCATGTTGGCTTCCTAGTAAATTTCAAATAGCCCATGTTGAGGCCAAGACGGGCGCCAACGCCTGCACGAACAGGCACAACGAAGATATCGTTGTTGGACAAAACCTGCATGCCGAACCCGCCAACGAGGTAGGCAGAGCCCTTTGCGCCAACATAACGGCGATAGATAGCATCTACACTTGGCAGATCGTAGACCAGCATCATAACGCGAGCGCCGTCGCCGCCAACATCAAAGCCCAGGGACGGACCCTGCCAGAAGATTTGGTGGTTGCCAGCGTTACGGGTGTACAGCGTACCTTCGCCATAAGCTGCGCCTGCGAAGAATGCAGCGGAGCCTTCCTGTCCCAGAATATAACCGTTTGGCTCGCCGTACTGCTGAACTGCACGTTCAACAACCTTTGCAAGGCCCGTGGAGATGGAGCCGAAAAACTCACCTCCTGCAGTGACGATATCTTTCTCGTGGTAGCGCGACTGATCAACGGATGCTTGCGCATATGAATGTGTGTTGAGCGCCAGCAGTGCGAAACTGGCGCAAAGAACGATTGCAGCTTTGTTGCGCAGATTGGCGAACAGGCTCGTCATCATGCCAACGTCTCCTTCTAAGAAACCCGAGGATTTGGATTGTTCAGAGCAATTCAAATGTTAAGGGCATAGTGCAACTTTTAGGTACAACAAGTTATAGTGCCTTACATCTACCTAGTGGTTAATCACGGTATAGCTGGGTAAATGATGTGCATCCCGTTGGCCTGCAGTCATGAATTTTGTATCTCTTGTCGAACTTGCTGCTTTAGTTAATGCAGGTGATTCGGACTCTGGATGGACATTCCCATGATTTCTGAGGTTTTCTACAGAAAATTTGCGCAAACTGGCAAAATTCTATGGAGTTCTATCGTTTTCTTGTGCGCCACCTCAGTTATTGCGGCTGCGCAGGAGCGGTTCACCTACACGCTCTCCATGTGTGATCCAGTGACCTATCAGGTCTCGGAAACTCCTGAAAAGGGGCGTGAGGACCTGACGCTGTCTTGGGGAGGACGCGTTTGGGCGTTTAGCAACGAGGGCAACCGAGATGCATTTCGGCATGCTCCAGAGGTCTATGCCCCATTATTTCAGGGATGCGATGCCCTCTCACTTGCGCAAGGCTACCGAGCTGAGGGATTGGCGAAAATCTACCTTGTTTATAACCAGCGATTATTGCTGTTTCAAAGCCGTGAGCACCGGGCTTTGTTTCTGACAGCACCGGAGAGTTTGCTCGCGAAGGCACAAAGTCGTGCACGCGATGTAAAATGCGGTCCATATCAATGATGTCCAGCTTGGAATTAAACCAGCAGGAATGTACCTTTTTCGCCACATCTCGAATCAATCATAGGGCCCGTTGGCCAAAGTTCTGGAGCGGTTATGTCAGTATTTAAAGATTTGTCATCTCTTGATCTTGCCGCACTCGTCGCAAGCCGTGTGTGCCACGACATCATTTCGCCAGTCGGGGCGATCACGAACGGTCTGGAAGTGCTGGATGAAGAAGGCAATGAGGACATGGCAGACTTTGCGATGGACCTTATCCGCAAGTCAGCGCGTCAGGCTTCTGCTAAACTTCAGTTTGCGCGTCTTGCCTTTGGTGCTGCCGGATCTGCTGGTGCTTCAATCGATCTGGGCGATGCGCAAGAAGTTGCTACTGGATACATGAGCAATGAAAAGGCGAATCTGGAGTGGACCATGCCACGCCTGCTCCTGCCTAAGAATCAGGTCAAACTGATTTTGAACCTGCTGCTGCTCATGAATCAGTGTGTTCCACGGGGTGGTACCATTACCATCAGTATGGAAGGGGATGAGAGCGCTCCGAACTTTCTCCTTAAAGCTGAAGGAACAAATGCGCGAATCCCTCAGGTTGTAAGTGAGATTCTGTCAGGTCAGGAGCCAGAACGTATTGATGCCCACACTGTTCAACCGATCTATGCGGTTTTGTTGGCAGGTGAAGCAGGTCTAAATATCGAGCTTCTGAAAGACGGTGATGCCGTCATATGCAAGGCAAATACTCAAGTTTCAGAGTCTGTCTGATCCTCTGTCAAAAACAACCAGTTATTGTAGGTTGGATGAATCTTACAATCTTTCAACCTATGTTAACCGTTTCGCTTAACACTCAACCTTAGTGAAATTTAGGAGTCTCGGTTTTTGAGGCTCCCCTAAGCATTGAGTGGGTGCGGGCCATGGACGATCTTCTCAGAGAGTTTCTCACTGAGACCAATGAAAGCCTGGATGTTGTAGACGTTGAGTTGGTGAAGTTCGAGCAAGAGCCGAATAACGCCACCATTCTAAATAACATTTTCAGGTTAGTGCATACAATCAAAGGCACCTGTGGGTTCTTGGGCCTGCCGCGTCTGGAAGCGATTGCTCATGCTGCTGAAACCCTGATGGGCAAGTTCCGCGACGGTGTTCCTGTAACACACGAAGCGGTAACGCTTGTCCTCGCTTCTATTGATCGCATTAAAGATATTCTTGCGGATCTTGAGGCTGCTAACGGTGTTGAGCCTGATGGCACGGACCGCGATCTGATTGATGAGCTGGAACGCCTTTCCTTAAGCGCTGACAATGACGACATGGCTGACGAAATGGCGGCAGCGATGGCGGAAGAAAAAGCTGCTGAGGAAGAAGTCGGTACCGACATCTATCAGGTTCTGGAGCGGCCTTTGCGTCCCGGTGAAGTTTCTCTTGATGATCTTGAACGTGCTTTCCAGGAAGCTGAAGTTGAGATTGAGCTGCCTGCAGTTGAAGAAGAAACTGAGGAAGACGGCGAACCAGTTGGCGCTGCTGCTCCCAATTTTACGGAAGCGAAGACTTCTCAGAAAGAAGTTGCCAAGCCGAAGAACCCAAGCGCAAAGGGTAAGGCATCCAGTCAGGGTGTTTCCAACCAGTCCATTCGCGTGAATGTTGAGACTTTGGAACACCTGATGACGATGGTTTCTGAACTGGTGCTGACACGCAACCAGCTTCTGGAAATTGTTCGTCGTCATGAAGACAGCGAATTCAAAGTTCCACTTCAGCGTTTGTCAAACGTTACCGGTGAGTTGCAGGAGGGGGTCATGAAGACCCGCATGCAGCCAATCGGGAATGCATGGCAGAAGCTTCCACGTATTGTTCGCGATCTCTCTCAGGAACTCGATAAGCCTATCGGTCTTGAGATGATTGGTGCGGAAACAGAGCTTGATCGTCAGGTTCTGGAGCTCATCAAAGATCCGCTGACACATATGATCCGTAACTCTGCCGACCACGGTCTGGAAGAGCCTGCAGATCGTGTGGCCGCTGGTAAGCCTGAGAAAGGTAACATCACCCTTTCTGCTTATCATGAAGGCGGACATATCATCATCGAAGTGAAAGATGATGGTCGTGGTCTGAACCTTGAGAAGATCAAGGAAAAAGCGCTTAAGAACGGTGTGACCACCGAAGCTGAACTTGAAAAGATGGCAGACCATCAGATCTACAAGTTCATCTTTGCTGCTGGCTTCTCTACTGCTACCAACGTGACCAGCGTATCTGGTCGTGGCGTTGGCATGGATGTTGTGCGGAACAATGTTGAGCTCATTGGTGGCTCGATTGATCTGCGCTCGACACCAGGTCGTGGTTCCAGCTTCATCATCAAGATCCCGCTGACGCTTGCCATTGTTTCCACGCTGATCGTGGAAGCTGGTGGTGACCGTTATGCGATTCCACAGCTGTCTGTTGTTGAACTGGTTCGTGTTCAGTCCAACTCTGAACATCGCATCGAGCGGCTTAAAGACCGGCCTGTCCTGCGATTGCGCAGTAAGCTGTTGCCACTGGTGCATATGTCGGAACTGCTTGGTCAGACTGAAGAGGCTGATCTTGATGAGGACAACGGCTTTATCGTTGTGATGCAGGTTGGTAGCCAGTCCTTCGGTGTTGTTGTTGATGGGGTGTTCCACACCGAAGAGATCGTTGTGAAGCCAATGTCTTCCATGCTCCGCAACATCAACATGTTCTCCGGTAACACCATTCTCGGTGATGGTTCTGTGATCATGATCATTGATCCGAACGGTGTTGCAAGTGCAATGGCAAGCCATGCTTCTGGCACTCTGAGCGATACAGTTGAAGATGAGTACGAAAATGCGGAAGCTCATGTGATTGACGCTGATGCTCCAATTTCACTGCTGCTGTTCCGTGCTGGTTCTGAAGAGCCGAAAGCTGTGCCGCTGTCGCTGGTGACACGCCTTGAAGAATTCGATGTTAACAAGATCGAACACTCCAATGGCCGTGATCTGGTGCAGTACCGCGGTTCTCTGATGCCTCTGGTTTACGTGAATGAGGGCGATCGCCATAAGTCTGAGGGTACTCAACCGATGCTGGTGTTCTCTGACAATGGTCGTTCAATGGGTCTGGTTGTTGATCAGATCGTAGACATTGTTGAAGACCGGATGACAATCGAAGTGGTATCTGAGCGTCAGGGTGTACTTGGTTCTGCAATCATTCGCGAGCGTGCAACTGAAGTTATTGACCTTGGCCACTACCTGCCATTGGCCTTTGATGACTGGTTCATGCGCAAGGAAATCGATACGACCACAAAGGTGAGAAAACTTCTCTTCCTTGATGACAGTGCATTCTTCCGCAACATGCTGACACCTGTTCTGAAAGCTGCTGGTTACGATGTCACTGTTTGCTCCAGTGCCCAAAGTGGCTACGAGTTGATGGAAAAAGGCACTGACTTTGCTGCGATTGTGACCGATATCGAGATGCCGGACATCAGTGGTTATGAGTTCTGTGAGAGCTTGCGCCGTGATACCCGCTTCCGTCATATGCCAATCATCGCGCTGTCTGCTGTTGTGACACCGGCTTCTATCGAAAAAGGCCGTCAGGCCGGCTTCGATGATTATGTGGCTAAGTTTGACCGTCCGGGTCTGTTGGCAGCGCTCAAAGATGTTTTGACCAATGAATTCGGGGTTGCAGCATGACCGCTCATAAACTCACCACAGTCGACGGTGATGACAACCGTCAGGGCAGTGCCGATCACATCCAGTATGTGACTGTTGTGATTGGCAGCCAGTTGTTCGGTCTGCCGATATCGCAGGTGCATGATGTTTTTGTTCCTGAAAAAGTAACGCAGGTTCCTTTGGCTCCGCCTGAAGTGGAGGGGGTGTTGAACCTGCGTGGACGCATTGTAACTGCTATCAATATGCGTCGTAAGCTTCATCTCAAGCCAAATGATGCTGACCAAGGCATGATGGCTGTTGGTATTGAGTACAAAGGGGAGTCCTATGGCCTTGTTATTGATGCCGTAGGAGAGGTACTCAACTTGCCAAGAAACGAGATGGAAGCAAACCCATCCAACCTTGATTTCCGTTGGGCCGAAATTTCTGGCGGGGTTCATCGTCTGGACGGGCGATTGATGGTGGTTCTTGACGTGGACCGTCTGCTCAGCTCCCTGATTGAACCTAAAGCTGCGTAAAGCATACCTTCGAAGCGAGAGAGCTGATTTAATGAAAAAGTGTCTGGTTGTTGACGATTCCAGCGTAATCCGCAAAGTGGCCCGCCGCATTCTGGAGGACATTGGATTTGAAATCACCGAGGCTGAGGACGGACAGAAGGCACTTGATGCTTGTAAAGCGTCAATGCCGGATGCGGTTCTGTTGGACTGGAATATGCCTGTCATGGACGGGCTGGAATTTTTGGCCAAGCTTCGTGAGGAAGACGGCGGGGAAGACCCAATTGTTGTTTTCTGTACGACAGAGAACGACGTTGCTCATATCACCAAGGCTATCCGGGCCGGTGCGAACGAATACATCATGAAACCGTTTGATCGGGAGATTCTTTCAGCGAAATTTCAGGAAGTTGGATTGGTCTAAGTAATGGATATGGGCCGGCTGGGCATGTATGCAAAAGTTGAGGAGCCGAAGTCAGAGAGATCTGGTCAGATGGCACCTATCCGGGTCATGGTCGTAGACGATTCCGTTGTTATTCGTGGGCTTTTCAGCAGGTGGATTGAAGCTGATCCAGAGTTGGAAGTTGCTGCAACCCACCGTAATGGCGAATTGGCTGTAAAAGACATTGAGCGCAGCAATCCTGATGTGGTTGTGCTGGATGTTGAAATGCCCGTGATGGATGGCCTGACAGCTCTTCCTAAACTTCTTGAGAAAAAACGCGATCTTATCATTGTGATGGCTTCTACGCTGACGCGCAGGAATGCTGAAGTGAGTTTGAAGGCTCTTTCTCTTGGTGCCACCGATTATGTCGCCAAGCCTGAGACGACTGGCCAAACAGCTGGTGCGGTTGAGTTTCAGAGAGAATTGCTGGAAAAATTGCGGTTGCTTGGGCGCGGTGGGAAGCGCGTTAAGCGGACCAGAACCACAGTAGAACCTGTTCGCAGAATGCGTGCTGAGATCGTCAATGATCCGCACAAAAAGCAGAATGATGCCCTGGCAGACCGTACTGAGGCACGTGCGGCGTTGCGACGACCTCGTGGGACAGGGCTAAACGCTGCCGGAAAGCAGGAGATTACGCTCCGATCCTATTCCTCGGTTGTGCCGCGGGCTCTTGTGATTGGCAGTTCTACCGGAGGGCCACAAGCGCTCCAGCGTGTGCTGACTGATGCACGCGATGGTTTGCTGAGAGTGCCTGTTGTGATTACGCAGCATATGCCGCGTACATTCACGACAATTCTGGCAGAGCATTTACATAAACAACTTCAGCTTCCTTCAAAAGAAGCTGAGCACATGGATGTATTGAAACCTGGGCACGTTTATGTCGCTCCAGGCGGAATTCATTTGAAAATCGGCAAGCAGAACGGGCAGGCGGTTTCGTTGCTCGAAGACGGAGCTCCCGTCAATTTCTGTAAGCCATCTGTGGATCCACTTTTTGAAAGTGCAGCCGAAGTTTTCGGTACCGCGTGTTTGGCACTCGTTTTAACCGGCATGGGCAGTGATGGCGCAAGTGGCGTCAATGTCATTGCAGGTAAAGGCGGTAGTGTCATCGCGCAGGATGAGGCCTCCAGTGTTGTCTGGGGAATGCCAGGTGCTGCTGCCCGCACTGGGAACTGCAGCGGTATCGTGCCTCTCGATCAGATTGGTGCACATGTCAAGCGTATCTTAAAAGGAGCCGCGCGATGATGACTTCTGAATATGATTTCTTGAAGAAATTTCTGAAATCCCGTAGCGGCCTCGTTCTTTCCGATGAAAAGCAGTATCTGGTCGAAAGCCGACTGATGCCAGTTGCTCGACGTCATAACCTGAATGGACTGAGTGAGCTTATTCTTGCGATCAGCAAGCCGGGCTCCATGTCTATGCAGAATGATGTGGTTGAAGCTATGACAACCAATGAGTCATTCTTCTTCCGTGACAAGAGCCCTTTCGAGAACTTCCGGAATGTGATGCTTCCTCATTTGCTTGAGGCACGCAAAACACGCCGGAGTGCGCGCATCTGGTGTGCGGCGGCGTCTACAGGTCAGGAACCTTATTCTCTCAGCATGTATCTGAAAGAAGACAAGGCCAAGATTGGTACATTCCGTTTCGAAATTCTGGGAACTGACATTTCCACTGAAGTGCTGGAAAAAGCCCGTACTGGTATCTACAGCCAGTTCGAGGTTCAACGTGGTCTGCCTATTCAGATGCTGTTGAAGTACTTCTCGCAGCAGGGCGAACTGTGGCAGATGGCTCCGGAAATCCGGGCTATGGTGCAGTGGCGTAAGCTGAACCTGCTGGAAAACTTCAGCCACCTTGGTGAGTTTGACGTTGTCTTCTGCCGTAACGTGCTGATCTACTTTGATCAGCAGACGAAGATTGATGTGCTTAACCGTATCTATCGGCAGTTGCCGGATGACGGTTTCCTCGTGCTTGGTGCTGCGGAAACTGTGGTTGGTTTGACGGATGGCTTTGAGCCCTATCCAAATCTGCGTGGTGTATACCGCAAAAAGCAGGCAGCAAGCCGTCCGACTGGTTCTTCCAGCTTCTCACGCTCTACAGCAAAGCCTTCGACCACACCTTCCAAAACGCGGCCTACCATTCAGTCCTTAGCAAGTGGTTCCCGGTTTTAGGGATACAAAATGAAACAGGCCAGCAGATTTGCTGGCCTTTTCTTTAGGTTTTGCTGCGTTCATAAGCATTCAAGCCCCAAGCTTTCACTCTCTATTTTATGCGTGTTCTCATCCGAAAACCGGAGCTGCCTTTCGGAATACGAGCTGAATCTCTCATTTTTTTGAACGAAGATTTACTATTTGACTGGTTGTCGTCAGTCGCAATTCAAGTTCAATGCGAGTAAATTTCTCCAAACGATACTTAGAGTTTCCCGATAGTTTGTGACTGTTGACCACCTTTGTTTGTGGTGTGTCAGGCTAATGGAGTGTGAGTGATGAGTTCTCGTGATTTCTTGAAATTGAGCCGGCGAGGTGCCCTTGCTCTGGGTGCAGGTGGATTGCTTGCAACAGGGATGCGGAGTTTGGAAGCTGCTGCAGAAACTCCGATTGAAAGTTCCAATCAGCGTGCGCCAGCAACTGAATTTCAGCTTGGTGAGTTCAAGGTCTACGCTTTACTCGATGGCACCTTTGTTGCTGAGCACCCGCAGGACACGTTTGGTATGGAGCAGACGAGTGAGGTGTTTGAAAAAGCGAGCCATGATCACTTTATCTCCTCCAACAAGTTCCGAGGTTTCTTCACACCGGTTCTGGTGAACACAGGTGATAAACTCGTTTTGTTTGATACTGGACGAGGCGTTCTTTCTCAGCCCCAAAGCGGGAATTTGCTTAAGGCGCTTGCGACAGCAGGCATCCGGCCAGCTGATATTGATGTGGTTGTGCTCACACACATGCATGCGGACCATACGGGCGGGTTGATGCAAAACGGTATTCCGACTTTTGCGAATGCGAAATATGTTACGAGTCCGATTGAGTTCAACTACTGGGAAAAGCTTGGTCCAGCCGCCAATGGAAGCGCTCGCGTTTTTGCTGAAAATGTTCTGCCGCTCAAAGACAAGTTCGACTTTATCGATCCGGGCAGAGAAGTTGTTCCCGGTATCACTGCCGTTGAGGCTTATGGCCATACACCCGGGCATATGGCGTATTTGGTTGAAGTCAATGGACGCAAGCTGATGCTCACAGCTGATACAGCCAACCACTTTGTATGGTCACTGGCCTATCCTGATTGGCGTGTCGTGTTTGATATCGATAAAGCGCGTGCGGCGGAAACGCGTCGGCGTATCTTTGGGATGATTGCGGAAGAACGTATTCCGTTTATTGGCTACCACATGCCGTTCCCTGCCATGGGCTTTGTTGAAGCCGTGGGAGAGGGCTTTCGGTTTGTTCCCGCAACTTATCAGCTGCAGCTTGGCCATGAGGATGAGCAGAACAGGCCTGAGTAATTGTCAGGGTGTGTTGGGTTTTCTCCGGTAGGCGGAAATCCCAACACCGCAGAGCACCAATGTGGTGGCGATGATGAAGCGGCTATCGATGGCTTCTGCAAGGAAAACAATTCCACCGGCTGTTGCGATGATTGGTACGGTGAGCTGAGCAACTGCTGCGGTGCTTGTCTGTAACTGCGGAATGATTGCGTACCAGAGAGCATAGCCAAGGCCGGAGGTTATGGCACCGGAGATGATGGCGAGGAAAACGCCTGAAGCTGTGATTGTGGTTGTGTCCGGAAAAAGAAGTAGCGCCAATGAGATGATTGGCACACCGTAGAGAAAGTTCATTCCTGTGTCTTTGAGCGGGTTTGCTGCGCCTCTGCCGATGATGGAATAAATCCCCCAGCCTATGGCGGCAATTGTCATCAATTCTGCTCCAAGCAGGTCTATGCCTGTGTTTGAAGGGGAGAGAAGGTAAATGAGGCCAGAAAAGGCGAGAGCCGCGCCGATCCACTTCTGGAGTGTCAGGTTTTCGCGCTGAATGAATGCACCGATGAACATGGTGATTTGCACAGCGCCGAAGAGCAAAAGTGCACCGAAGCCGGCATCAAGGGAGATGTAGGCGTGCGAGAAGCCAAGAATGTAGGCACACAGCGCAAGGACTGCTGTGACGTTAGGCTTTGAGAGTGAGAGTTTATTGCCGCCCCGAAAGAAGATGAGTGCCAGAAGCATGAGTGCGCCAGCAGTAACGCGAATACTGGCAAATGCAGTTGGCCCAATCTCTCCGTCTGCCAGAGCAAGACGGTTCAGAACTGAGTTGGCGGCAAATGCGACCATGACAATAGATGTAAGAATAAAAAGCCTCATGGCCGCACCATGGCAACAAAGACCCATGATGGGCAATACACTTAGGCGTTATTGAAGGTGTTTTACCTGTTAGCCTCTGTACTGAGTGCAGAGGCTAACGGTTGGCTTTGCTATGTGAACTCAGCTGTCCAGTTGAAGTCGGCTGAAGCTTCATAGGATTGAGGCCAGTGTTTGCACCAGTCTGGTCCGTTGCTTTGTTCGACTTTGTCTGAAGCAGGGAAGTAGGGCTTTATGTCCAACAACGGTGTCCCAGGTTCTGCGTTAATGTAAGGGAGGGTGATGAGACCACTTTGCTCATCCACGTTCAGAAGCGAAACCAATGAGAGGCCGATTGGGTTCGGGCGGGCAGGGGACCTTGAGGCAAACGTGCCGATCTCATGATTTGCTTTGGCATATGGAGCTGGGAACTGCAGAGTGCTCCGGTCTTGCTCTGTTACTGCCTGATCTGCCCACCACAGGATGAGTGCGTGGCTGAAATCTGACAGGTGCAGGAGGGCTGGCGTGTACTCTGGGTGGATATTGAGTTGGAACCGTCCGTTGGCTGCTGTGACGGTCCCGATAGATCTCAGGTCTGCAAGAGATTGCATCTTCGTATCCTCATATGCGTTTCGGAAGTCATCAAGCTTGATGAACCGACCTTCCGCTTACTTTCATGAAAGTGCAAGCTTTGGCGACTTTGAGGAGGAAGTGCTTTTGAATTCAAGTGATTATATCAGAATCAGAAGTATGTCTTCTTTCGGGTTAATGCGGGAGTTTCGGTTTTATGCCGAGTACCTTGCGGATCCTGTTTTTGATCTGCTTTGATCTGAGTTTTTTTACGCGGCCTCTTAGGTCTGCGACGGTATTCTCGTAAAGATCGGGGTGGATGATATCTAGCGGGAACGGGGAAATTGGTTGTGCGGCTGTTTGATTTGTTTTGGAATACAGCAGGATGTTCTGCTTATACCAGACGCTAACATTAGGATTGTTCCATATCGCAGGTCTGACAATATCTATCGGGAAGAACCCTTTCTCTTCCATAAGTTTTGCCCAATAACTTTGCCGTTGCTCGTTGATATGGTGGATACCGCCTTGTTCTGGGACTGCAACTGAGAGCAAGACATTATCGGTGCTTTCAGTCATTTTTTCCAAGATTGTATGGGCTGCAGAACTTGATAGATGTTCGAGCACTTCAAGGCTCATGGCCAAGTCGAAGTGCCTCCCGGTTTGAATGCTTTCCGGCTTTTCCAGATCAACCTGCTCAAAATCCTCCGTCGGAATGCGAAGGGAAGATTGAGGCACCCATGCACCGTCGAGCCCGAGGATTTCTTTTGCGCCAAGCTGTGTTGCTGCCAGAAGCCAGCTGCCAGTACCGCATCCAAAATCTATCACGCTCTCAGGTGACAGATGTTGAAAAACGATGGGAAGGACTTCTTTGGCTGATGCGAGCGAGCCATCCTGCTGGTTGTCATAGAATCCTTCGTCATATGGCTGCATCTGGCTTGTTCCTTGAAACAGTGGAGGTGTTGCCGATGCATAATGCGAAGGGGAGCACATATAAAAAACCCCCTTACAATCAGGGTTGTAAGGGGGCTTCTACTGAAACTCTTTGAAAGTCAGCTGATAAAGCTATTAAGCTGCTTTCTCTTCTGGTTCGCGCAGAACGTATCCGCGGCCCCATACTGTTTCGATGTAGTTTTTGCCAGCTGTTGCAGAAGCGAGCTTCTTGCGCAGCTTACAAATAAACACATCGATAATTTTGAGCTCTGGTTCGTCCATGCCACCGTAGAGGTGGTTGAGGAACATTTCCTTGGTGAGGGTTGTGCCCTTACGAAGGGAAAGAAGCTCTAGCATCTGATATTCTTTACCAGTCAGATGTACGCGCTGACCTGCAACTTCGACAGTTTTGGTGTCGAGGTTAACAGTGAGGTCGCCGGTAACAATAACAGACTGGGCATGACCTTTAGAACGACGCACAATTGCATGAATACGTGCAATCAGCTCGTCCTTGTGGAATGGCTTCGTCATATAATCGTCAGCGCCGAACCCAAGGCCACGGACCTTGTCTTCAATGCCAGCCAAACCGGACAGAATAAGAATAGGTGTCTTCACCTTGGATACTCGCAGTGTGCGCAGTACCTCATAACCGGACATGTCCGGCAGGTTCAGATCCAGCATGATAATATCATAATCATACAGTTTGCCGAGGTCGATGCCTTCTTCGCCGAGATCTGTCGTGTAGACATTAAAGTTCTCGGATTTGAGCATCAGTTCAATGCTTTGTGCAGTAGCACTATCGTCCTCGATCAACAATACACGCATGTTAATCCCCTCGTGTTGCCTTTCCTGGGCAGTCGCGCCGGCCCAAAAACACAAACCGTTGCGAAGGAATACTATAAACCCGACTCAATTGAATGAGTTTATGGTTAACAGAACTCGAATCGCTACCGCAAGCGTTTTACTCTCACGTAGAACAGTTCTCTGGGTACAACCTAGAATTCAAGGGTGTAACCTTTCCTGTTCATCAATTTGAGACCGGTTGGCTTTCAATCGAATCAAGTGCTACTGAAAGCCATGTTTAGACGCTTCGTTTCCTTGAAAGGGCTATACGCCATTCAAAGTCTCCCCAATAACATTAAGCAGAAGCGTAAACGATCGGTTACCAACGACGAAAATGATTAATAGGGAATCTGTTTTGGACTCGCTTTTTGCAGAAATCGAATCATGCCTCCCAACCGAAATTTACGGGAAAGTAGAAGCAGTTAAGGGACTTCTGATTGAAGTTGCAGGGCCTGTTTACGCCATGAGCGTCGGTGCGCGACTACTAATAGAAATAGGGGAGAACGCAGCGTCAATTCAAGCTGAAGTCGTCGGATTTCGAGACGGAAGAGCGCTTTGTATGCCATTTGGCGAGCTCGATGGTGTGCGTCATGGTAGCAAGGCGAAGCTGATTTCACGTGAGAGTATTGTTCATCCATCGAGTGCCTGGCTGGGGCGTGTTGTTAACGCTTTAGGCGAGCCGATTGATGGAAAAGGACCTCTTCCATTCGGTTCGATCCCGAGAAAATTGCGTGATTCACCACCTCCGGCTGCAGAACGAGCCCGTGTTGGGAGCCCGATCGACCTAGGTGTGAGATCCCTTAATAGTTTTGTAACGTGTTGTCAGGGGCAGCGCCTCGGTATTTTTGCCGGGTCTGGTGTGGGTAAATCAGTCCTTATGTCCATGCTGGCGCGGAATGCGGAAACAGAAGTGTCTGTCATCGGTCTTATTGGTGAACGTGGACGTGAGGTTCAGGAATTCATCGAGGATGATCTGGGCGAAGAGGGGCTGGCGAAGTCTGTTGTTGTTGTTGCGACCTCGGATGAAAGCGTTTTGATGCGCCGGGAAGCGGCTTATCTCACTCTTACTCTCTCTGAATATTTCCGTGATGAGGGTAGGAACGTTCTTTGTATGATGGACTCTGTTACGCGCTTTGCCATGGCTCAGCGTGAGATTGGTCTTTCTGTTGGTGAGCCTCCGACTTCTAAAGGGTATACGCCGACCGTCTTTACTGAACTGCCGAAATTGCTGGAGCGGGCCGGGCCGGGTGCTGTCGGCAAAGGCTCTGTGACAGCACTCTTTACCGTGCTGGTAGAGGGCGACAATCATAATGAGCCTGTGGCTGATGCTGTGCGCGGTATTTTGGATGGGCACATTGTTATGGAGCGTGGGATTGCAGAGCGTGGTCGCTACCCGGCTATTAACGTGCTAAAATCTGTCAGTCGAACCATGCCGCGTTGTGTGCCTGAAGAAGCCTTACCGATTCTTCGCCGTGCCAAGCAGCTGATGTCTGCTTATGCAGATATGGAAGAACTGATCCGTCTGGGTGCCTATAAAGAAGGTGCAGACCCCCTTGTTGATGAAGCAATTGCCAAAAATGACGCTCTAGAAGCGTATTTGGGGCAAATGAAGGGGGAAAAAACTACAATTGAAGAGGGATATTTCCAGCTTGCTCATCTTTTGGAAATGACTCAGGCGTAAGCTCACTCTCCGGTAAAGGGAGTATTGCGTATGAAGAATCGTGAAGGCCTTTTGAAGCTTAAGAAGTTCAATGTTGATGAGAAGCGCCGTCAGGTGACTCAGATTGAAACGATGTTGAGTGATTTTGATCGAATGGCTGAAGATCTGGAGAACCAGATTGTTCAGGAGCAAAAGCGTGTTGGTATTGATGATATCAGCCATTTTGCGTATCCGACTTTCGCTCGCGCGGCTGCACAGCGCCGAGATAACCTGAAGCACTCGACTGAGGAATTGAAGTCTCAGCTTGAGAAAGCGCAGGACGATCTGACTGACGCTGTTTCTGAGTTGAAAAAGATCGAGTTGATGGATGAACGTGACCAAATGCGTCAACGTGCTGCCATGGATGCGATTGAACAAGACGGAATGGACGATATTGCGGGGCGGATGGCGCGTCGCTAATTCTTCCCGAGGTTAGGAGTGTCTCTCGTTCTTAGACGGAATGACCCGATACTCTAACAACCCGAACTGGTCTTAACCTCTTCATAATCCTTTATTGATCGCACTGCGCCTGTTCGCGGTGCGATACCTCGTGGTTGCTTTCATTTCACCAATGTTTATTTATAGGCTGTCGCGTCAGGGTCTCGCGCTGGGATCAGAGCAGTGTCCAATTTTCGGAAAGACGCTTCAGGAGCCTTAATGCCTGTTTTACTTGGATTTTTAATCCCAATTGCCGCGTTTTCGTTCGGTTTAGGTCTGACATTGCCGTTGTTGAGTATGGAGCGCCTCTATTTTCTGGAGGATACGCCGAGCCTGTTGCAGGTGATTGGCGGGCTCTATGATGAAGGTGAGGTTTCAATTGCCGGGCTTGTATTTTTGTTTTCTGTCTTTCTACCTGCTTTGAAAATTCTCGTTCTTGGTATTTCCGCGTTGCATCGGTCAACCAGCAAGTGGCTGCGGGCGCTCAGCTATCTTGGGAAGTGGTCCATGATGGATGTGATGCTGGTGGCCCTGGTGATTTTTGCAGCCAAAACAAGCGGACTTGCCAGCGCTCAGGTTTTGCCGGGGCTGTGGTTTTATGCAGCCGCGACGCTTTCAACGGCAGTTGCTGCATTTATGGTTGGGCGGGTCGCTAGATAGCCTCTGCATGCTTTCATCTGTCAAAAACTCTGATTGCGCAGGGTTATTTTGTCGGTTTGTCTTCACTGGATCTTCTCGTTTATGGTGTAAAGCAGTAATGTTCGCTTGAATTTTGCTCGTTTTCATTCTGGGTGATCCATGTTTTTCCGGTTTCTTATTGCGGCATTCGCTGCGGTCTTTCTTAGTTTTGCCAGTACTGCGCAGGCTCAAACCCCCTCCACCGCTGCTGAGGGTGGGGCTGATGTGCAGCAGGCCAAGCAAGCCCTGATCAAGGTGCTTGAAGACCCGAAGGGGCGTGAGGCGCTTATTAAAATTCTGCAGGAGCAGGAGGCGGCTGGTTCTTCAGGGAGTAGCACCCCTGCTGCGACTGCTAGTCCAACGGCGAAGGCAACGATTGCAGCGCTGATCGGAACGTATGTGCAGGATGGTGTTTCGAGTTTTTATGACTTTGGTACGCTCATCATCACAGGGCTCTCCGGTTATGAGGACTTGCTGGATGGCCAGTCAAACGTGGATCATTCGCGGTTACTGGATGGCATTTTCAGCATCATCCGGGTGCTGTTGCCTGCGTATATCGTCCTGATTATTTTGCATAAGATATCAACCGCCTATATGCGGCGGTATGAGAAGAAAGTAGACCGGCACCCGCTGTTCTTCCGTGTTGGGCTGCTGGCGATTACCTCCGGTTTTGACGCCGTGTTTGTTGGGGTTGCGTCTGGCGTTGGCTATCTGTCGGCTTACATTTTTTCGACGGACCCAACGGTTCAGAGCGTCAACAATGTTGAGTTGTTTGCTATCAATGCCTTTTTCCTGATTGAGATGTCGCGGGTGGTGATCCGGTTTGTGTTTGCACCGCATCGATCAGCCTTCCGCCTGTTGCCATTCTCCGATCAGGAAGCCGTTTTTTGGTCGCGGCACCTTATTATGATTGTTGGCATCCTTGGCTTTGGTATTCGTTTGGCCGTGCCGATGGTTGGGGTGAATTTTTCTGCGCAGCTGGCGGGCAGTGTGCGGGTCACTGTTGTGCTGGTTTGCCTTGTTTATCTCGTGACGATTATTCTTCGATCACGGATGCGGGTCCGCCACGCTATTCGCGGATATGCCGAGAGTTTTCGAGGCTCCAATTTCTCAGTTCAGCTCTTTAAGGGGCTCGGCTTTGGCTGGCATTTGCTAGCGTTGCTTTATGTGTTTGCAATCATGGTTGCATGGCTGCGTACGCCGCTTGATGCCATCAATTATATTACCAGAACCAGCGCTATGTCCTTGCTTGTCATCTTCATCGGGCTGGGCATCATGATGTTGCTGACGAGGGTGATCCGTAAGGGGGTGAACCTTTATGATGCGCTGGATCATGTGCTGCCTACGTTTGAAAGCCGCCTGAACTCCTTCCTGCCGACTGTTTGCATGGTGCTGCGCGTTATTGTCGGTCTTTGTGTGATTGTTGGTGTTCTGGAAGTTTGGGGTGTTGGCAGCTTCTGGCAGTGGATCTGGTCGGGTGACGGTATTACCTTTGCGAACTCCATTATGTCTGCTGTCATTGTCATCCTTATTGGGTTTGCTCTTTGGTTGACGATTATGTCCTGGATTGACCTGCGCATTCTTGAGCGTGAAGGAAAAGTCGTTTCCGGCCGAACCAAGACGTTGTTCAAGCTGTTCAGCAATGCAATCTCCATTTTGATGATTGTGATGTTTACGCTTCTGGCGTTGTCTGAGCTTGGTATTCAGATTGCTCCGTTGATTGCTGGTGCTGGTGTTGTTGGTCTGGCGGTCTCGTTTGGGTCGCAAAAGCTGGTGCAGGATGTGATCACTGGTGCTTTTATTCAGCTTGAGAATGCGATGAACGAAGGAGACTTTGTTGAGGTTGGCGGTATTTCCGGAACCGTTGAGCGATTGAGCATTCGCAGCGTAAGTCTGCGTGATCTCAATGGTACATCGCACATCATTCCATTCTCTTCTGTGACAAGCGTTTCCAACTCCACTCGCGACTTCGCTTATGCGGTGTCGGTTATGGGTGTTGGGTATGGCACTGATATTGAAGTCGCCAAAGAAGCTATGCAGGAAGCCTTCCGCCGGTTGGAGGAAACGCCGCACAATGTTGCAATCCTTGGCGAGCTGGAAATGCATGGTGTGACTGCGTTTGGTGACTCTGCCATCAACATCCGGGCGCGTATTAAAACCTTGCCAGGAAGCCAGTGGGCAATCGGGCGGGCTTATAATGAGTGTCTGAAGGTTGTGTTTGATGAGCGCGGTATCGATATTCCATTCCCGCAAGTGACCTACCATGTGGCAGGGGACAGCAAGCCAGAGGATGTGCCTCAGGTTGAGCAGAAAGGTGCGCAGACAAAAGCACAGGGTGCCAAAAGGTCTGGTGGAGAGGGAGAGGACATTCCGCTGGACGATGGTCCCAATTGATGTGATCTGAGTTGAAACAGATACCGAAACAACGCAGTTTCGGTTTCATATGAAAAAGGCGCGTTCGTTTTGATTACGAATGCGTCTTTTTGTTGTTGCCCAGTGTTAAACAAATTGACGAGAGAAATAAGCCAAAAAGACGATTTTTTCGCTTGCTTATGGGAGTTTCGTTTTAATACATATATATGATAATAGGTTTCGTTGACTTTCGAAAATATTCGAATAGGTTCGGCGTAATGAATATGCGTGCTTTCACGGATTCACTGGCGAGAACCGTGACATTGAGGGGCCAGTCATGAGCAAGACCATGAGTAAGAGCTATGATCTATTTGTCATAGGGGGCGGGATCAACGGCTGCGGCATTGCTCGTGATGCTGCCGGACGAGGACTTTCAGTTTTTCTGGCGGAAAAGACTGATTTTGCAAGCGCGACCTCTTCGGCCTCTACCAAACTGATCCATGGCGGACTGCGGTATCTGGAATATTATGAGTTCCGTCTTGTTCGTGAAGCTTTGAAGGAACGCGAAGTTCTTTTGAACATGGCACCGCATATCATCTGGCCACTTCGTTTTATTCTGCCGCATCATAAAGGCTTGCGTCCGGCCTGGTTCTTACGCCTTGGCCTGTTCATGTATGACCATCTGGGTGGTCGTAAACTGTTGCCGGCAACGAAGACGGTGCCGCTGGACAGTGCTCCGTTCAATGATGGCTTGAAATCTCTTTTCACGCGCGGTTTTGAATATTCCGATTGCTGGGTGAATGATGCGCGTCTGGTTGTGCTGAATGCGCGTGATGCTGCTGCACGTGGTGCTGAAATTCGCCGTAACACTGAGGTTGTGCGTGCGTCCCGCAATGGAAGTGGTTGGGACGTTGAAATTCGCGATAATGAAAGCGGCAAGACTGAGCTGGTTCATGCGAAGGCACTGGTGAATGCGGCTGGCCCTTGGGTGTCTAACGTTTTGAAAGGCGCGATTGGGCTGAACAGTCAGGCGAATGTGCGTCTTGTGAAGGGCAGCCATATTATTGTGCCGAAGATGTTTGGCCATGATCGTAGCTTCATTTTCCAGAATGCGGATGGCCGTATTGTCTTTGCAATCCCTTATGAGGATGACTTCACGCTGATTGGGACCACTGATGTTGACTATCAGGGTGACCCGTCGGGTGTTGCGTGTTCTGATGATGAAGTTGCATATCTGTGCAGCGCGGTGAGCGAGTACTTCTCTAAAGAAGTGACCCCGGACATGGTTGTGCGAACCTATTCCGGTGTGCGTCCTCTTTATGATGATGGTGCGAGCGAAGCGCGTGCGGCGACGCGTGATTATGTTCTTGAGATGGATGAGGGTGAGAGCAAGGCTCCATTACTGAGCGTGTTTGGCGGCAAGATCACCACATATCGCCGTCTTGCTGAACATGCGTTGGAGAAGCTGGCGGATTATCTGCCGCAGGCTGCCAAGAAGAACAGCTGGACCAAGGACAGCGTTCTGCCGGGCGGTGACTTTGAGCCGAGTGACTTTGGCGCGAAGGTTGCTTCTTTGAAATCAGCTTATCCGTTCCTTGAGCATGATCATGCCTATCGTCTGGTGCGGTCCTATGGCTCTGATGCCATGAAGATCCTCGGATATGCGAAAACCACTGCTGAGATGGGCGCACATATTGGCGGCGATTTGTATGCCTGCGAGGTCAACTGGATGGTTGAGCAGGAATGGGCTGTGACTGCGGAAGACATTTTGTGGCGGCGTTCCAAGCTGGGATTGCATCTGCCGAAGGAAGCAGCAGGTGTGCTGGAGCATTACCTTGCCAGCTACTTTGAAGCGAGCCGCATGGCTGGTTAAGTTTCAGGCTCTGTTTTTCCTAGTGAAAGGCAGAGCCTGTTTTATGTCATGGCGCCTTGTATGGGATGGTATACACAAAGGTTGGTCGTTATCTTGGTGTTTTGACCCTTATATTTTGGTAAGTGACATTCTACGTTCATCATTAGAGCACATCACGTGCATTCTCATTTACGTGCCGTGCTCTAATTTGTTTGCTTAAGCGAATTCTTATCGCTTGATTGTGAGTAATCAAGCGGAACGCGCTGTAGATTGTTTCGGCGCCTTAGAAAAATAGCTGGTGCCAAATTGGATTTTCGAAGAGGGGAACCCTCTTCCGGGAGGAATAAATGACAGGGTGGGTGCTCTCCATTGATCAGGGGACGACGTCAACACGTGCGATCGTTTTCAATGACAGTTTTGAAAGTGTCGGTGTTGGGCAGCGCGAGTTTCCGCAGCATTTTCCGCATGAAGGCTGGGTAGAGCACGATCCTGAGGACCTCTGGACGACGACTGTTGAAACATGCCGTGAGGCTTTGTCCGGTGCTGACCTTGCTGCTGGTCAGATTATCGGCGTGGGCATTACCAACCAGCGTGAGACAACGCTGATCTGGGATCGCGTAACTGGTGAGCCGGTTTACAACGCGATTGTCTGGCAGGACCGGCGAACTTCTGCCTTCTGCAGCACGTTGAAAGCGGCGGGTCATGAAGAGCTGTTTACCAGCAAGACTGGTTTGCTGCTTGATCCTTATTTCTCCGGCACCAAGGTTGCTTGGATTCTGGACAATGTTGAGGGCGTGCGTGCGCGGGCAGAAGCTGGTGAACTGGCGTTTGGTACCGTTGATACCTGGCTGATCTGGCGTTTGACTGGCGGCAAGTCCCATGTGACTGATGCAACCAACGCTTCACGTACTCTTCTCTATAACATCGGCGAAAACCGTTGGGATGACGAGCTGCTGGCTCTGCTGAACATCCCGAAGAGCCTGCTGCCGGAAGTGAAAGACTGTGCGGATGACTTCGGCACAATCACAGCTGATCTGTTTGGTGCCGAGTTGCCGATTTATGGCGTGGCTGGCGACCAGCAAGCGGCAACGGTTGGGCAGGCATGCTTCAAGCAGGGCATGGTGAAGTCCACTTATGGCACTGGCTGTTTTGCATTGCTGAACACCGGTGAAGAGCTGGTTTATTCCAAGAACCGGTTGCTCTCTACCATTGCGTATCGCCTCAACGGCAAAACGACATATGCGCTGGAAGGTTCCATCTTTATTGCGGGTGCTGCTGTGCAGTGGCTGCGTGATGGGCTGAAGATCATCGAGACTGCTGCACAGACGCAGTTGATGGCTGAGAATGCTGATCCGGAAAGCCATGTCTATCTGGTTCCGGCGTTTGTTGGTCTGGGTGCGCCATACTGGGACCCTGAAGCACGTGCGGCGATTTTCGGTATGACCCGTTCTACCGGTCAGGATGAGATCGCACGGGCCGCACTGGAAAGTGTTGGCTACCAGACTGTTGATCTGATCAACTCCAAGTCTTCTGACATGGGCTCTCCACTCAACGGTGATACCGTGCTGCGCGTTGATGGTGGCATGGTTGCTTCTGACTGGACCATGCAGTTCCTTGCGGACATTCTTGGCCGTCCGGTGGATCGCCCGGTTGTGCAGGAAACCACCGCGCTTGGTGTTGCGTGGCTTGCTGGTATGAAGGCGGGTGTGTGGCCGAGCATGGAAGAATTCTCCAAACGTTGGCATCTGGACCGTCGTTTTGAGCCGAACATGGACGCAACCGAGCGCGAGAAGCGGCTCTCCGGTTGGCATGATGCTGTTTCCCGGACTCGTTCCCAGGCCTCCTGAACTACATAATATTAAGCTGCGGGAGGTGTCGGATTGCCGGTTACACACTTTCCGCAGCGTTATTAACTTGCTGAATTTATTGCTTTTCCACTGTGGTTCTGGATTTATTTGTTTTCAGATATATCACAGTATTGACCTTTGAGGGATTGAAGGCCATATTGCCTGTAATATATCACAGGTGAGGATAATCAAAATGTGGACTGGTGTTTACCCGGCTGTCACAACAAAGTTTACAGAGAACGATGAGCTTGATTTTGTAGAGATGGAGCGTTGCTTCCAGCTGCAGGTGGACGCTGGCTGCGATGGCATCATTGTTTGCGGTTCTCTTGGTGAAGCGATGGCGCTGGAGCCAGAAGAGAAAATCGAAATTCTCAAGCTCGCCAAAAAGGTTTGTGGGTCCAAACACGTCATCATGACTGTGTGTGAAAGCTCCACACGCCGCGCCATGAAAGCAGCGGCAGATGCAGCGGCAGCTGGTGCAAATGGTCTGATGGTTCTGCCGGGCGTGCCCTACCGCTCTGCACCGCATGAGACTGTGGCTCACATCAAAGCAGTTACGAAAGCTGGCGGCGTTCCGGTGATGGTTTACAACAACCCGGTTGCTTACGGTGTTGATGTGACGTTGGACATGTTCGCTGAGCTGGCAGACGAGCCGCTTATTGTTGCGATGAAAGAATCCACCGATGACATTCGCCGTGCAACAGAAGTGATCAACCGCTTTGGCGATCGTTTCAAGGTGCTGACCGGTGTTGATAACCTTGCGCTTGAGAGCCTGATGATGGGCGTTGATGGCTGGGTTGCTGGTCTTGTTGTGGCTTTCCCACGCGAAACTGTCGCGATCTACAAGCTGGCAAAAGCTGGGCGTTATCAGGAAGCGCTTGAGATTTACCGCTGGTTCCGTCCGCTGCTGGACTTGGATGTCTCCACCAATCTAGTCCAAAATATCAAGTTGGCAGAGATGGTTGCTATCGGCTCTAATGACCGTGTTCGTGCGCCACGTCTGGCTTTGTCCGGTGCGGAGCGTGCGCGTGTCATCAAGGTGGTGGAAGATGCAGTTGCATGCCGCCCGGAACTGCCGGAGCTTAAAGAGCTATGCGACACATCCATGTAATCGGAGCCGGGGTTGTTGGATTGGCAACAGCCCTGCGCCTTCAGCAAGAAGGCCACAAGGTTGCTCTGATTGACCGCAATGGTCCGGGTGAAATGGCCAGCCGTGGGAACGCGGCTGGCATTGCATGGACCGATGTTGCGCCTTTGGCATCCAAGGGCATTTGGCGGAAAATACCCGGCTGGCTGCTAGACCCACTGGGGCCACTTTCTGTGCGCCCTGCTTATGCACTCAAGATCTTGCCATGGATGCTGCGGTTCTCGCGGGCATCGCTTCCTGACAAGCTGAAAAACAGTGTTCTCGGCAAAGCTGCGATCAACAAGGCTTCGCTGCCTGCGTGGGAGCGGCTTTGGCAATCCTCAGGCACGCGGCATCATGTATTCATGAAGGGCTGCCTTGATGTTTATACCGAGTACAGCCACCTGGCAGGGGCGCGCAATGATTGGGTAGAGCAACGTGAGCATGGTATTGAGGTTCAGGAACTCAATGGCGACCAGATCCGTGAGTTAGAACCTGATTTTTCTGAGCATGTTGTTGGGGGGGCGCTTGTTCCAGGGTGGATGACGGTGGATGACCCGCATGCCTTGTGCCTGAGCCTTGCGCAAGAGTTTGAGCGCAATGGAGGTAAGATCCTCAAATCTTCGGTTTCCCATGTTCAGCCGCAGGGCGATCACATTGTTCTGCATGTGGAAGGTGAGGAGCAAATCCTGAGTGATCATGTGGTGATTGCCTGTGGCGCATGGTCCAAGACGTTGGCAGCTCAGTTGGGAGACAAGGTGCCGCTGGAGACGGAGCGTGGATACAACACTACGTTTTCCGAGCCGAATGTTGCTTTGAAGCACGCTGTTATGGTGCCAGGACTTGGCTTTGCGGTGACGCAGCTTTCTCACGGATTGCGGATTGGCGGTGCGGTTGAGTTTGGCGGCCTGGAGATGGAAGCCAACTGGAAGCGTGCTGATGCGATGGCAGAGAAGGCATCTCGTTTGTTACCCGGCCTGAACCGTGAAAATGGCATTCGCTGGATGGGGCATCGGCCTTCTATGCCGGACACGCTGCCAGTGATCGGGCATTCGAAACAAAGCGACCGCGTGACTTATGCGTTTGGGCATGGTCATCATGGGCTCACACAAGCGGCCATTACGGCTGAGCTGGTCAGTGACCTGATTTGCGGTGAGACACCAAAAATAGATTGCACACTTTACAGTGCTCAACGATTTTAAGCGCGGTGCTGCTGGGGGAGAGAGAGGGCTCCATCGGTTGACCGTTGGCATCTTGTATTGATGCCATGGAATAAGGGGAGGGGAGCTTGGTCTCCAAGAGTTTTTTCTGTGTTGACGGGCATACCTGCGGTAACCCCGTGCGACTGGTTGCGGGCGGCACGCCAGCTTTGCGCGGCAATGATATGCTGGAGCGGCGGGCGGATTTTCTCAAGCGCTATGACTGGATCAGAACCGGATTGATGTTTGAGCCGCGTGGGCACGACATGATGTCCGGCTCCATGCTGTTTCCTCCAACACGGCCTGACTGCGATGTGGCGGTATTGTTTATCGAGACATCTGGTTGCCTACCCATGTGTGGCCACGGCACCATAGGCACCATAACCATGGCGTTGGAGGAAGGACTTATTGAACCTCGCGAGCCGGGCAAGGTGTATCTGGATACGCCTGCTGGTTTGGTGGTGGCTGAGTATTTTGAAAAAGATGGATATGTTGAGAGTGTTCGCCTGACCAACGTGCCAAGTTATTTGGCGGAGACTGGCTTGAGTGTTGATTTGCCGGGAGTGGGGGAGATCAGCGTTGACGTGGCGTATGGCGGCAACTTCTACGCCATTGTTGAGGAACAGGAGAACTTCCCGGGCCTTGAAAATGTGGGTGTCTCACAGTTGCTCGACTGGAGTCCGCGGTTGCGAGCTGCTTTGAATGAGAAGTACTCTGTGACCCATGCCGAAGATGAACGGATCCACGGTATCAGTCACATTCAATGGACTGGCAAACCGACCTCGGATGCTGCTGATCGGCGCAATGCGGTGTTTTATGGTGATAAGGCACTGGACCGCAGCCCATGTGGCACCGGCACCTCCGCCCGGCTAGCACACCTTTACGCCAAAGGCGAGTTGAAGGTGGGCGACACCATGCGCCATGAGTCCATCATCGGCTCTGTGTTTGTTGGCGGTGTGAAGGAAGCAGCGAAAGTGGGCGGGCATGACGGCATCATCCCAACCATCGAAGGCTGGGCCCGCAAGACGGGTTACAACACTCTCTTCCTTGATGATCGTGACCCCTACATGACCGGCTTCCAACTGGCTGCCGACGGTGTGAAGCATTTTCCGGAGAAGGGGACATACTGAGAGTGATTGCGGCTGAAGGGTAAGAGTGAGTTTCTTGTTTTGGCGAACCACTCCTACCTTTCCGGATACTAAGCGTCAGATTTCGTCCCAGCGACCCAGAACTCGTTGCGGCGGGCGGTGATGCGGTGGGCTATGAAGTCGACGAAGAGGCGGACGCGGGCGGTGTTGCGGAGGTCGCGGTGGAGGAGGAGCCAGATGCTGCGGTATGGCATGGGCTTTTGGAAGGGTGCACGCATGAGCAAGGGATGCCTGTCGCCCAAATTGCAGGCAATATAGGCCATGCCCAAACCTGCGGCGGCCAGAGAAATAAGCGGCACCAGTTCTGAAACCCTGTGTTTCAGGAGCGCTTTTGGGTAGCAGCCACTTTCAATCCACGGAGCGGTTGTTTCGCCTTCCGCCTCGTGCCAGCCGATGAAGCTCAGGCCTTCGCCCCTGTTATCTTTGATCTTTTCAGCGTATTCCCGCGTGCAATAAGCTGCTTGTGACATCTGCACGAGCTTTCGGCCCACAACGTCTTGTGTCACTTCATCGGCGATGCGAAAGCCAACGTCTGCTTCTCGTCTGGTCAGATCTGCGACATTGTTTGTGAAGTTCAGGTTCAGTTCGATTTCCGGATACTTATCAGCAAACAAGACCAGATCATCCATGATTGATGTCATGGCCAGACCGTGGGGCATGGTTACGTATATGGTGCCTTGCGGCTCTGCATCTCGTCCAACAATGATGCGCGAGGCTGCTGTCATCTCGTCTTCCACTCGCTCTGCGTAGGGAAGGAGCGCTTCGCCCAGTTCTGTCAAAACAAGTCCCGCCTTGGAGCGGTCAAACAGACGGCTGCCGACCCGTTCTTCCAAAACTTCCAGTCTTCGGGCAAGGGTCGTGTGGTTGACGCGGATCAGGTTTGCACCGCCTCTCAGTGTTCCGCTGCGAGCCACTGCCAGAAAGTACTTCAGGTCATCCCAATTTAAAGCGTAGTTTTCTTGCATGGTCAGGCCTATATCCGACGGTTCAAATTTGGAACATAGCGTCCATTTTTACCCGTCTACACTTCAAAATTCAACCAGCGTACGTTTCCTACATCGAACATACTTCAACAGGAAACGCAGCAATGTCTCCGATCAGATCTGTTTTAATTACTGGTGCTAATACAGGGCTAGGCCGTGAGGCGGCACGTCAACTTGCAAAGACCAGCAGTATTGAGAAAATCTATCTCGCTTGTCGCAATGTGGCCAAAGCTCGAGCAGCAAAAGCTGCTCTTGAAGCTGAAGCCAAGCGCGATATTTTTGAAATTATCCTGATGGACGTGATGGACCCTGATTCCGTTCGTCAGGCCATCAGTCAGATGACTGCGCCGGTGGATGCTCTCATACTCAATGCAGGCGGTGTGGGCGGCCGGTCGCCCAATGGCATGACTGCACATGGTGTCACCAACATTTATGCCGTGAACCTGTTGGGTCATGTGGTGTTGGTGGATGAGATGCTGGAGCGTCAGCTGATCACCTCCACCGTGCTTTATGCGGGCTCGGAAGCTGCGCGCGGCATACCCAAGATGGGCGTTGCCCGCCCGGTGCTGAAAGAAGCGTCCGTAGATGAGTTTCGAGCCATAGCGGATGGGCGCACATTTACCGAAAAGAGTGATCCAATGGATGCCTATGCGAGCGTGAAGCTTATTGGCGCTCTCTGGATGTCCTCTATGGCTCGTCAGCACCCGCACATTCGTTTTGTAACCATGAGCCCGGGCGGCACCACTGGCACTAACGGGTTTGATGATATGCCTTTCCTTAAGAGGATCTTCTTCAAGCATGTGGGCGGCGTTTTGATGCCTCTGCTGGGCATGATGCATGGCGTTGAAGATGGTGCGAAGCGTTATGTGGACTGCATTTTAGACCCGAAGTTCAAGAGTGGTGTTTTCTACGCCAGTGCTGGTGAAGGTGCTGTCGGTAAGCTGACTGATCAGGCCACTCTTTATTCTGCTTTCAGCAATCACAGTTTTCAGGACAACGCCAATCAGGCCGTCCACCAACTTGTCTAAATCCCAACTCGTTTAATCTGGAGAGAACCAATGGAACTTATCTATCAAATTATGGTTGGCGCCCCTACCCTTATGCTTCTTGGTCTGGGCACTGTTTCAATGTTTGCCCCGTCTCGTATGACGAAGAACTTTGCGCTTGAACCCGTTGGCGTTGCGGGCCTGAGCACCATTCGCTCTGTGATTGGTGGACTGTTTTTATCAAGTGTTGCGCTTTTGATTATTGGGTTTGTAACGGTGCAGCCTCAAGCTTATGTGGCCGTTGCCATTTTGCTGGGTGTTGTTGCGCTGGGCCGTGTGGTTGGCTTGCTGGCAGATGGGTTTGTCAAAGACGTTATCCCTCCGCTTGTTGTTGAGCTTGTTCTTATCGCAGCCTTGCTTGGTGCTTTCTTCCGGCCTTTCTGAGAAAGTTACAGCCTCTTTTGAAATTGAGATTTTATGCGGTGGGGAGCCTGAGTTCTCCGCCGCTTTGTTGTTTAAGTCTATAGGGATGCTAGTATGAATTGACCTTCAACCAGCGAAAGGCACGGTCAAGGTAGGCGGCGCCGTTGGCGGTTACTGGGTCACCGTGAGCGACCACGACGGCTTTTGTCGGCCATCCGAGAATTCTTTTGAGTGCTTTTCGGGCAGTTGTTTTATCGCGGAAGGCGACGCGGAACTTGCGAGGCACACTTGGTGTTGGTTCTGTCATCAAATCGAGCCGTGCAATGAGGGCCCGCCATCCTCTGAACCATCCTTTGGGAAACTGCTGCAACAGGTCTGTGAACAGCGTGGTTCTGCTGGCTTTGTGAAAGAACACAACCTCTGTTGTGATGGAGTTGCCGCCCACGACAGACTGGCAAACCTCATATTGCCACTCTGCCGGGGCTTTGTTGCTTAAGGTTGAGGTGAAAGACAGATCAGGCCTCTTTTCGGCCAGACCGGGCGCTGCATGGAGTTGGGCCTCAGGATAAGCCGTGGCCCAGTCCGTGAGGAAGCTGTCGTGCAGATGATTTGGTGCGATGATGTGGCGAACGGGGCCGAGAATATCTAGTTGGTCTTTCAGTTCTTCTGACAAGGCTATGGGGGACCAGATAAAGAGCCCGCCATCTTGCAGGCGGATGACTGCCATACGGGTCGAATAATGAAAGCCGAGGGCGGCGGTGATGACTGGTCCATCCACCAGCCAGAACTCCGGAGCGAATGATTGCAGCATGAAGATGACATCCCCAATTGTGGAAGTCAGGCGTGAGGTGCAATGCGCCGTATTGCTATAACACTAAGGCATCCTGTAGCACTGTGAAACCATGTATTCTGCCAAAATGGAAAGGGAAATTGGGAAAAGTTAACAGCACCTGAGGGCTGGATTCTGCCTTAAAGGCCTCTTTCGTAAAATTGAATAAAGTATAGGTGTAATGCCCTATAATATATCCACAGTCACAAATACGCTGTTTGGCAGCAAAACGTTTACTTATATCTCACGATAAACTAAGCGAAGATTTGTAAGGCTTCCTGTCTTATTAGGATTTGTCGCGTATGCCTCGTATACATCGCACGATCACCGACACCAAACTATACTGATCTACTTTGCGAAGGACGCTAAGACGATGTCTTGGGAAATGCTCTTCACCTTCTTCGTTTTGCTTGCAGCTGTCATCCTGTTTGTCTCTGACAAGCTGAGGTTGGACCTTGTTGCGATCATGGTGATGTTGGCGCTTGGCCTGTCTGGTATTCTGACGCCCACGGAAATGCTTTCGGGGTTTGGGTCCACGGTTGTTATTTTGATTGCCGGGCTGTTCATCGTTGGTGAGGCACTGGCTCAGACCGGAATTTCTTACGCGGTCGGGGACAAGATCGTTCAGATTGCGGGGGATCAGGAGTGGAAGCTGATCGTGCTGTTGATGCTGACGGTCGCGGCGCTGGCGTCTGTCATGAGCGTCACGGGGGCAGGGGCGATCTTTATTCCCGTTGCCATTCGTCTTGCGAGCCGATCCAACCTTTCTCCATCCCGCTTGCTTATGCCACTTGCTTATGGCGCGCTGATTGGCGGGATGCTGACCCTGATCGGGACGCCGCCTAACCTGATTGCCAATGCGCAGTTGCAAAATGCAGGGATGGAGCCGTTCAACTTTTTCATCTTTACGCCGATTGGTCTGGTTATTCTCGTTGTCGCAGTGATTTACATGCTGGTGTATGGGCGCCTGTTTTTGCGCGGTCATCAGCGGCCTCAAGGCGCGACGGAGCAAGGGCGCCGTACGCTGCAGGGGTTTTTGGAAACCTACGATATTGAGGACAAGATTGTTCGTCTGCGGGTGAGTGAAGATTCCGAGTTGGTTGGGCAGACGGTTGTGAGTGCGAAGCTGCGGCGGCGGATTGGGCTTACGCTGTTTGGGCTGGAGTATACCTCTACCACGACCAAACGGCTGAAGGTGACGTCGACCCAGACAAACCGTGCCTTCAAGGCTGGTGATATTGTGTTTGGGGTGATGCAGGAGCCCATCAGCGAGGATGTGTTTGCGTGCATCGGTCTGGAGCATTTGCCGATGGGCGAGGAGGGGCATCACCTTTCTGCCCGTGAGCTTGGCATGGCGGATTTGATTGTGGCGCCGGATTCCAAGCTGATTGGCAGAAAGATCAGCGGGGCCGGGTTTCGGACCAACCACAGCCTGAGCGTTGTTGGCCTTATTCGTAAAGGCGAGGCGCTGCATGGCAACTTTGGGAACATTGAGCTGAAGTTTGGCGACCAGTTGCTTGTGGTGGGCGATTGGGAAAATATCAGCAAGCTACAAGCCGCGCGGGAGAGTTTTCTGCTGCTGGCGTTTCCGGAAGAGATCAAGAACTATCTGCCCCGGCGCAAACTGGCGCCAGTCGCGCTTGGTATTTTAGCGGTTATGCTGGCGCTCATCATCTTCCGCGTGGTGCCCAGTGTGACGGCGGTTGTTTTGGCGGCGACGGCTATGGTGTGCGTGGGGTGTGTCTCGGTCAATCGGGCTTACACCTCCATCAACTGGCCCAGTTTGATCTTGATTGCGGGGATGATCCCCATGGCGACTGCTCTTGAGAAGACGGGTGGGCTGCTGCTGATTGTGGACCAGATTGTTGCGCTTTATGGCAATAGCTCCCCTTATGTGATGCTGATGTCGCTGTTTTTGCTCACCTCAGTTTTCAGCCAGTTTACGTCGAACACGGCAACTGCGGTGCTTATTGCACCTGTTGCGTTTGAGGTGGCTGCTATTATGGGTGTGCGGCCTGAGCCGTTTTTGATGAGCGTTGCGATTGCGGCTTCGACGGCGTTTTGTACGCCTGTGGCCTCACCCATCAATACGCTGGTGATGGGGCCGGGGAACTACCGGTTCAAGGATTACGTGGTGATTGGCGTGCCGCTGCAGATCATGGCGCTGGCGATTGCTACGCTGCTCATTCCGGTGTTTCTGCCGTTCTAGCTGAGGTTCAGGATCCAGTCTTCGTATTTTCGGCCTCGTTGGAGATCTCCCTGAACAGCAGCGGTGACTTCAAAGGATTTCGTGCGCACTTCGCGAGGCGAGTAGCCGAAGTGTTGTTTGAACATGCGGCTGAAGCTGCTTTCATTCAGGAAGCCGAAATCCAGCGCCACCTGATAGGTCGCCCGGTAAGCGTTGCGTGGGTCGAGCAGTGCGCGCAAGACGGCTTTCATGCGTCTGTCGCGGATGTATTTGCTGACGCCGCCGAAGGCCAGGAACAACTCGTAGAGTTTGCTGCGCGATACATTGATGGCGCCGCCCAGATAGTTGGGCGATAGGTTTGGGTTGGTCAGGTTTGCCTCAACAATGCGCCGGGCGCGGGTCATCAAGGCCAGATTGACGCCTTCCTGCCCTGCCTCGCTTTCATGAGGCATTCCATTCAGGCACGCTGCGATCAATCCCATGGTGGCGGGCACGAGTTGCTGGGCCTGCTGCATGGTGAGTTTGCTGGTTTGCGCACTGATTGACGAGAGATGCTCGCGCAAAATCACATTGAGTGGATGGGCCGCCGGGAGGGTTTTCAGGTTGCTGTCGTCCGGGCCTTGCAACAGAGGGGCAAGTTGCTCGCGGGCAATCAGAATGGAGCGATTGCTGTAACTGCCGGAGAATGAGCCACCTTCCTGCGAGAAATCCAGAAAAATGCAGTCGCCCTTGTTGAGGCTGACGCTTTTATGCCCTGCATAGAATTCGGCGTCCCCCTCATCATGAACCATCAGCAAATAATGATCGACGCCATCTCGTGCCATCGCCGCATTGGTGCGGTTGGCGATATGGGCCTGCGCTGTCACCTGAGAGAGCATGAGGGAATCGAACAGCACAGATTTGATCTCGCCGAAGAAATCGAGCTGGTCCTCACCACGATGTATTTCAGCTTCACAAAGACAGGCTAAACTCTCTCGCCAGAACGCAAATCTGTCTTTTCGCCGAATGGAATCCAGTGAAAATGAGTTTCTTGGAAGACCGGCGATGGGTGCCGCCTGAATTGCCTCACTCAACGCGCCATCTCCTGCTGCATGAATGCTTTAGACATACATACTATGTGATGTATTTGACAGTCACACAACTGCAGACAGCTAAATAAATTAGTAGATGCTTATGGTATTCAGGAGATCAATGAGATCTTGCCTGTCACGAGCAAACAAGAGTTCCTCAGCGCGGGCCTTCCTGACAGTTGCGAAGGGTCACCTCTTGCCACTTGCAATCGGTGTTGCACCCAAAACAGGTTTGCTATCTGCACCCTCAATAATTTGGGAATACTGCGGTGAGTTGGGGAGCTTTAAAGTTGCGAGACCGACTTCAGCGCACATGAGCAATATGGTGGTGGGATGTTTTATCTTGGGTTTAAAGGCAGGCTGGGCAGAGCGAAGTTTTGGTTACTGAGTTTGTCATGGACTGGTTTGCTTTTTTCTACTCTTTTGTATGTGGTCCATCCGCTCGAAGTTGGTTCTGACACTGTTAAGTTTTCACTCGTGGTTCTTTTGTTTGCAGCCTTCTACTATATCCAGCTCTCATTGTTGGTCAGGCGCTTGCACGATATTGGCAAGTCTGGCTGGTGGTATGTTCCATACTTCTTCATTCCTACAACCTACCTCCGCTTTTTCAATCAAAACCCAGAATATGAAGCCCCACTTATTGTCAGTATTCTGATTGTTTTATTGGCTATCTTTGGCATGCTGAACGCCGGTTTTGCTGCGGGGACCAAGGGGCCGAACAAGTATGATGTTGAGCCGGCTCCGGTCGCTGTGTGAGCTGTGGTGTTTTTATCAGAATGTGGAGCTGATGTTGGAAACGTTTGATCCTTGGATGAAGTAACTCGGATTGAGGCAGATGCAGTTACTGCATGGAACATTCGTAGTGTGTAACGACGTCTGCAGTGCTGCAGTTAAGAAAATCAGCGCTATCCAATGAATATTTAGTAGTAATATTGGATCCTAGTGCATGTAATTGTAATTCGATTTTATTTATTGAATAGATATGTAATTAATTTCAGGCTCAAGGGTATATTTTAATTTCTACATCATGTTCAAAGTAATTTTATGGATACTTACTATCTTATATATTGGGATGCATCATCTCGCAGATTGACATGTCTGCTGTAAGAGAAAGTGAGCCTCTTGGTATGACGGAGAAGAAGAATAAGATCCAGGAAACTGAGCGACCAGGAGGCGGTTGGGGTGCTGCTAAGGCCACGCTTAAGGTATTAATGGAGCAAAGTGGTCTCAGCAAAGGTTCGAAAGCACTCCTTTCAATGAACCAGCCTGGAGGCTTTAAGTGCCCTAGTTGCGCCTTTCCTGACCCGGTGTGTCGAAGTAAATTTGAGTTTTGTGAGAATGGTGCAAAGGCACTCGCCTTCGAAGCAACGAAAAAGAGAGTAACACGCGAGTTCTTTGCCGCGAATACTGTATCTAGTTTGATGGAAGAATCCGATCACTGGTTGGAAATGCAAGGTCGGCTAACCGAACCCATGCGTTATAGTGAGGAACTAGATAAATATGTGCCTTGTGACTGGGATGAAGCCTTTGATCTGATTGGAGGACATCTGCAAGCTCTAGGCAATCCAAATCAAGTGGAATTTTATACGTCAGGACGCACCTCTAACGAGGCTGCATTCCTCTATTCTATTTTTGCACGTGAGTTTGGTACTAATAATTTTCCAGATTGCTCAAACATGTGCCATGAACCAACAAGCCGAGGCCTCCCGCCATCAATTGGTGTAGGTAAGGGCACCGTGGTGATGGAAGATTTTGACAGTACTCAGGCAATCTTCGTTATAGGTCAAAATACCGGTACAAATTCACCCCGCATGATGACCAATCTTATCCGAGCGCGAAAACGGGGTGTACCTATTATCGTGGTCAATCCAATGCCTGAACGTGCATTGATCCGTTTTACTAATCCTCAAGATATTGTGCAAATGGCGACATTGGGCTCTACTGAAATCGCGAGCAACTTTGTTCAAGTCCGCATTGGTGGGGACCTTGCATTGTTCAAAGGCATGATGAAGGTCATTTTTGAACGTGATGCTAATGGTGAGCAAATAATAGACTGGGCGTTCGTAGAGCGTCACACAGCGGGCATCGCTGCATTACAAGAAGATGTTTTGAGCCAGAACTGGGATGAAATTGTCGAGACTTCAGGTATCTCTGAAGAGCAAATCAGACGTGTATCAGAAGTTTATATCCGGTCTAAAGCAACGATGATTTGTTATGGAATGGGCCTTACTCAGCATCAGAAAGGATCACACCTTCTACAACAGGTGGCAAACTTACTGTTGTTATTGGGGAACTTTGGCAAGCCAGGAGCAGGCATTGCACCGATCCGCGGTCATTCAAATGTTCAAGGAGACCGGACAGTTGGTATCGATGAACAGCCTTCGCAGGCTTATCTCGAACAGCTAAAGAAAGTATTCCATTTTGAGCCGCCTCGTGAACATGGGCACCATACAATTAAAGCCGTAGAAGCGATGGAGAGAGGGATCGCTAAGGTCTTCATCGGGATGGGCGGCAATTTTGTTCGTGCCATTCCAGATACTCAACGCTCCTATGACGCCATGCGTAAGCTTTCTCTCACTGTTGGTATTGCAACCAAACTCAACCGTGGTCACCTCGTCCACGGCAAAGATGCCCTGATCCTTCCCGTAATCGCACGCTCCGAAAAGATCGGTACTTCCGCCGGTGAACAGTTTTTGACAACCGAAGATTCAATGTCAAAGGTTTCTGCGTCTAGAGGAGTTTTAGAGCCAGCAAGTCAATACTTGAAGTCAGAAGTCGAAATTGTGTGCAGAATGGCTATGGCAACTCTTCCAAATAGCGTGGTGAACTGGGGAAGTTTCATCACGAATTACAATTTGATCCGAGAAAAAATCTCAGAAGTTTATCCGGAGATTTACAGCGACTTTCTGGTGAAGATTCGCATTCCTGAGGGCTTTTATCTGGATGTCCCGGCGAGACGACTTGTTTGGAACACTCCAAACGGGAAAGCAAATTTCCTCACTTTTCCTGGATTAAATTCAGATGATCCAGTTCATGACCCAGATATGTTGCGGTTGGCGACCGTCCGTTCCAATGATCAGTTCAACACGACAATTTATAGTAACAGTGACCGTTATCGCGGGGTCTACAACACGCGAATGGTGTTGTTTATGAATGCTGAGGATCGTGCTGAGCGAGAGCTGGAAAATGGTTCCTGTGTTGCCGTCGAAACAATCTTTAATGACGGCATGCACAGGCGGGTCAACGGATTGACGGTGGTGGATTATTCCCTACCCCGAGGGGCTGTGGCGGGCTATTACCCGGAACTCAACCCGCTTTTGCCGCTTGGGTATTACGACAAAACCAGTGGTACGCCAGCAGCTAAATCGATCCCTGTAAGAGTTTTGATAGATCAGGAAACTAAGAAGTCTTAGCGTCACATAACACTGCTGTTCGAGCAGAGGCATAAAGGGCCAGCAGCATTCGCAGCGGGGTAAATTTGCTTGGGGTCAGCTTTAGACATTCGCATTAAGTCAGCAACACTCTTCTTTTCGCATACAATACTAAAACGATTGTTCTCGCCGCGATCACTTCCCATCCCCCCGCCTTTTAATGGTCTGTCTCACTCTCATGTAATGTCTTCCTGTTAGACGTGGGCGCGATTGCGTTTGTTGTTGTCTAAAAGGAACCCCTGCTGATGATCGATATGATTATCGTGGCTGGCTATTTGGTTGGCATACTTGTGGTGGGGCTTTGGGGTGGCCGGATACAGCGGGGGCTGAAGGATTATGCGACGGCGGGGCGTGAGTTTGGGTCTCTTGTTATCTTCGCCACCATGTCTGCCTCTTTTATTGGCGGGGGCTTTTCTACCGGCAATGCGGAGAAGGTGTTTTTATATGGCGTTGCCAATATTGTGGCGTTGTGGGGCTTTAGCTGTAAAGAGATCGCGGTTGCCACGCTGATTGCGCCCAAGATGAAGGCGTTTCCCGATGCGGTTTCTGTTGGTGATGTTATGGGCAAGGCCTATGGCAAGCTGGCCAGAATAACCACGGGCGTCTGCGGTTTGTTGTTGTGTTGCGGCATTGTTGGTGCGCAGGTTGGTGCGATTGGCGTCATCTTCAATGTGTTTTTTGGACTGGACCGGTTCTGGGGCATCGGGATCGGCTGCGGTATTGTTATTCTTTATACGACGCTGGGCGGTATGCGGGCGGTGGTTTACACCGATGTGGTGCAGTTCGTTATTCTGGCGATTGGGATGCCGCTGGTTTTGGGCTTTGGCGTTTATCAGATTGGCGGCATTGATGCTTTGTTTGCGGCAGTGCCGCCGGATCATCTGAGCCTGCCCGGACCGGACTTTGGCTGGATGGGGCTGATTGGGCTTATTCTTGTTTTCATGTTTGGCGAGACGCTTGTGCCTCCTTATATGCAGCGGTTGCTGGCGGGGAAAACGGCGAGCGCTGCGGCGCGGGGTACGCTCTATTCCGGTTTGTTCTCTTTTCTCTTCTTTGCAATCACCGGGGCCATTGGTTTGGTGGCCTTTGCGCTGGACCCGGACCTGAACCCTAATAATGCCATGGCCTTTGTGATTGTGAGCGTTATGCCGCCAGTGCTGAAGGGCCTGGTGTTTTCCGGTGTGATTGCGATTGTGATGTCCTCGGCGGATTCCTATCTCAACTCCGCCAGTATTGCGTTTGTGAATGATGTGTTGCGGCCTTTGCGGCGCAAAGAGATGCGGGAAGAGGACTTGCTGTTCATCGCCAAGCTGGTGACGCTGGTTGTGGGGCTGCTTTCTATTGTGTTTGCCGTCTCTATAGAGAGCATTCTGGATATTCTGATTTACGCCTACAATTATTGGGCGCCGATTGTGCTGGTGCCGCTGGTTGCGGCGATCTATGGCGCTCGTCGTGGAACCCCTGCGTTTTTGGCCGGGGCGGTGACGGGTGTTGTTGCGACGGTGTTGTGGCAAAGCGGGCTCGACTCGCCTTTTGATCTGCCGGGGCTGGTGATTGGTGTGCTTGCCAATCTGGTTGTGTTCCTCTCCATGCCGAAATCTTCCATCTATATGCATGAGTGAGTGAGAGCGGCTGGTTTGCTCAAGACATTTTGATGTTTTGTGGGTTGCGGGGTGAGGTTGGTGCATTAGCCTCGCTGCAAACTTGGAGTTTGATGCGTGCCTTTATAGTCGCGCGTTTTGCATTGATTTATTTGGTGGAGCGAGTTCATCGGGTTTGATGGAAGCAAATCAACCGGAATGCGCTCTAAAGGAGGCTTTTATGCGTGCTGTTCTTTCTGGACTAGTCCTCAGTTTGCTGGCGACACAGGTTTTGGCGGGTGAAGCCGATGTGGTGAAAGCGGATGTGACCCCGCAAGCGGATGGGTCCTATCGGTTTGATGTGAACGTGCGCCATGGTGATGAAGGATGGGACCACTATGCCGATGCATGGGAGGTGCTTTCGGAAGACGGTAAAGTGCTGGCCGTGCGGGTGCTGGCGCATCCGCATGTGAATGAGCAGCCGTTTACGCGCTCGTTGAGTGGTGTTGAGATTCCGGCAGGGATGTCGCGGGTGGTGGTTCGGGCCAAGGACAGCGTTCATGGCTATGGCGGTGAAACGGTGACGGTGGAGGTGCCGGGGCGCTGAGGCTGGTCTCATTGGACCGGGCTGTGAGGGTTTGCGACAGATCTTGATGAGGCGGGCATAAGTCGGGTTTTAGCTGTCTGCCTCGGGCCTGGTGGTGAGGGGGATAAGCCGGACTGTGCGGGAGTTGTGGGTTCGGGCGGCTGGATCGGGCTTTTGCTCGGTTTGCCGACATAGGAACGCACAATCGCGCAGCTGACACCTAAACAACGCAGAATAACGCAAAAGAACGCAAACCCGTTGAGGGCGGTTTCGGGCGGCTGAGCGACTCGTTGAAGTATCAGAGGGACGTTTGTGGTGGTTTGGGGCTGAATGAGGCCGTAGAGGGTGTGCATTCTGTTTGATAGAGTTGGATATCCCCGTCTGTGCAAATTTTGGATTTGTTAAGTTTTGGTGTTTTGGCTGGTTGTTATTGGCTTGTTTCTGGGGTTTTTGGGTGGGTGTTTGTAGTGTTTGGGTTGATATATGAAGTTGTTGAATTGTTTGAA